>CAYNDK010000017.1:12321-25226 GCA_964395965.1 uncultured Flavobacterium sp. | reverse complement strand
TCTGTTGCCGTTATTCCTTTTCGTCAAAGGAAGTTAGTTTAGCATCTAAATTATCTCAAAAAGCCCTCAAAAGCCCGATAATTGCTAATCAACGGAACGTAAACTATTAAAAAGATGGCAAATAAAATAGACGTTAAAGAATTACTAGAGGCAGGTGTGCATTTTGGACACATGACTCGTAAGTGGGACCCCAACATGGCTCCGTACATTTACATGGAGCGTAATGGTATCCACATCATTAACCTTTACAAAACTGCAGCTAAAATTGAAGAAGCTAATGAAGCTTTGAAAAAAATCGCTGCATCTGGTAGAAAGATCTTATTCGTTGCTACCAAAAAACAAGCAAAAGACATCGTAGCTGAAAAAGCAGCGGCTGTAAACATGCCTTACATCACTGAAAGATGGCCAGGTGGTATGTTGACTAACTTCGTAACTATCCGTAAAGCTGTTAAAAAAATGGCTACTATCGATCGTATGAAGAAAGACGGTACGTTCAACACTTTGTCTAAAAAAGAAAAATTACAAATCGATCGTCTTCGTGCAAAGTTAGAGAAGAACTTAGGTTCTATCGCTGACATGTCGAGACTGCCTGCAGCTTTGTTCGTAGTAGATATTAAAGCTGAGCACATCGCAGTAAAAGAAGCTCACAAATTAAACATTCCAGTATTTGCAATGGTAGATACAAACTCTGACCCTCGTCAGGCTGAGTATGTAATCCCTGCCAACGATGATGCTTCTAAATCCATCGAAAAAATCCTTTCTTTAGTAACTGCTGCCGTTCAAGACGGATTAGCAAACCGTACTAATGAAAAAGAAGCTGATGAAACTCCAGAAGTGGAAACAGCTGAAACAGTGGACGCAACTGTAGCACCTGAGGCTACTGAAGCTGCAGCTGAAGAATAAATAAAACACTAAATTCCAATGGAAGGATTCCAAATTCCCTCGGTTTTTAGTAACCCGGAGTTTGGAATCCCGAGATTGGAATTTAATTTTTAAACGAATTTTTTAATCAAAAAAATAAAAAGAAATGTCAACTATTACTGCGTCTGACGTAAACAAACTAAGAACCATCACCGGTGCAGGTATGATGGACTGTAAAAAAGCCTTGGTAGAAGCTGAAGGTGATTTTGACAAAGCAATTGAAATCCTTCGTAAAAAAGGACAAAAAGTTGCAGCTAACCGTTCGGATCGTGAATCTACTGAAGGTGCTGTTATCGCTGCTGTAAATGCAGACAGCACTTCTGGAGCAATCATCTCTTTGAACTGTGAAACTGACTTCGTAGGTAAAAATGAAGGTTTCGTAAAATTAGCGCAAGAATTAGCTGCTTTAGCATTGAACTTCGATACTAAAGAAGCTTTATTAGCAGCTGACTTCAACGGTATCACTGTAGCAGAGAAATTAATCGAGCAAACAGGAGTTATCGGTGAAAAAATCGAAATCGGTTCTTTTGAGCGTTTAAATGGTGCTTTCGTGAATTCTTACATCCACGCAGGTAACAAAATCGCTACTTTAGTTGCCTTATCTGCTAACGTTGCTGGTGCTGATGAAGCAGCTCGTAACGTAGCTATGCAAGCGGCTGCAATGAACCCAATCGCTTTGAACGAAGAAGGAGTGGATGCTTCTATCATCGAAAAGGAAATTGAAATTGCAAAAGATCAATTGCGTGCAGAAGGAAAACCAGAAGCTATGTTAGACAATATCGCTAAAGGAAAAATCAACCGTTTCTTCAAAGACAACACGTTGGTTAACCAAGATTACATCAAAGATAGCTCAATGAGCGTTAGCGCTTATGTAAAATCAGTAGATGCTGGCTTAACAGTAACTGGTTTCAAAAGAGCTGCTTTAGGTTAATTCCTAATTCACTTGAAATAAAAAAACCCGATACAGCACGTATCGGGTTTTTTATTGCATAAAGTTTCGCTATTCGTTTTTTTAACACTTAAATTGAAAAGCGTTCACACTTATTTTATTGGAAAATTTCGAGCGCGCATCAAAGCGTCTGTGGTTGACTTTTTCCCACGGAATAATGGATAAGCTACTTCGGGATCAACCGAATTACCTACACTAAAAACATGCTTCACCAATCGCTTGGCAACTTCTTTATCATACAATCCTTTACCATCTACCGTAAATGCTTCTGTCGCATCCGCACTAATCGCATCCGCCCACAAATAACCATAATAGCCCGCTGCATAATCATCGCCCGAGAAAATATGTCCAAACTGTGGAATACGGTGACGCATTACTATTTCATGCGGCATGTGCAAACTGTATAAGGTCTTTGCTTCAAAATCTTTGGGATCGATATCCGGATTTTCTAACAAATGCAACTGCATATCCACTAACGCACTCGAAATCGTTTCTACTGTTGAAAATCCTTCGTTAAAAGTAGAAGCAGCTTCTATACGTTTTACTAAATCCATCGGCATTGGCTTGCCAGTTTGGTAATGTAACGCAAATTGATTTAATACTTCCGGTGTGGCTAACCAACGTTCCAAAATTTGTGATGGAAATTCCACATAATCGCGTGGTGTATTTGTCCCCGACAATAAAGGATAGTTTACATTGGAACACAAGCCGTGCAAAGCATGACCAAATTCGTGAAACAACGTACTGGCGTCATCCCAAGAAATCAATATCGGTTCGCCCTCAGCCCCTTTAATGAAATTACAATTGTTGGATACAATGGTCATTACTTCTCCATCAAAACGACTTTGCTCACGGTAAGCTGTCATCCAAGCGCCCGAACGTTTGCCTTTGCGCGCATACGGATCAAAATACCATAAGCCCACCACTTTACCCGTGTTTTTATTGGACACTTCCCAAACCCGAACATCAGGATGAAAAACGGGAACGTCAAACACTTGCTTGAATTTTAGATTAAAAATTTCACCCGCTACCCAAAACATGCCTTCACGCAACTTTTCCATTTGCAAATAGGGCTTGATCTGATTGGCATCTACATCATATTTGGATTTACGAACCTTCTCAGCATAATAGCGATAATCCCAAGGTTCAATTGCAAAATTGGCCCCTTCTGCCGCGACAATCTTTTGCATTTCAGCAACATCTTCACGAACTTTCAATACGGCAGGTTCCCATACCGACAGCATCAAATCCAAAGTGCGTTGTGGTTTTTGCGCCATGGTATTGGACAAACTCCAATCGGCAAAGGTTTTAAATCCTAACAGTTTCGCCTTCTCAGCTCGCAACTTTAATATTTTTACTAATGTAGCATTGTTATTATTCGCATTGTCATTATCACCACGACTCACAAAAATGCGAAACGCTTTTTCGCGCAAATCACGACGACTAGAAAAAGTCAAAAAAGGTTCGATAGACGAACGTGTATTCGCAATACATCCCATCACATTCAAATGGCGTTCTTTGGCTTCATTTCGCGCTGCATCGGCCAATTCTTTTGGCAACCCTTCAAAGTCGGCTTCTGTTTGCAAGGGCAAATACAAATTGTTCTCATCAGCCAACTGATTCTGACTAAATTTGGTAAACAAGCCTGCCAATTCGGTATTGATTTCCGCAATGCGCGCCTTACTTTTAGCATCGGCTAATGCTCCTTCCCGAACAAAGTTTTGATAGTAAATTTGCACCAACCGCTTTTGTTCGGCAGTTAACTTTTTCATTTCGGCACTTTTATAAACAGCCGCAATGCGATCAAACAACTTTTTATTTTGATAGATTTGATTATTTGCTTCTGAAAATTTAGGCGTAATCTCAGCTTCAATACTTTCAAATTCAGGGGTGTTCAAATTGGAACTGTAAATGTCAAAAATGGCTCTAATGCGGGATATCCGTTTGCCCGATCGCTCCATGGCGGCAATGGTGTTTTCAAAATTGGGAGGCGTGGGCAGCGTTGCAATAACGTCGATTTCCCGGAGCTTATCAGCGATCGCTATGTCGACTGCCGATTTAAATTGTGTAACTTGATACGCAGTAAAGGCAGGTACCCCGCCGTACTTTCCTTTCCATTCATCCAATAATGGATTGATGTTTTGAGCTTCTGTTGTGACCATAGGTACAATCATAAGTAATGTGAATACGATTTTTTTCATTCGTTATCTCTGTTTTCTCAAAAATACTGAAAATAAAAAAACAGGGGACTTTCCACTCAAAAGAATTAGCTATTTTTGAAAAAAAGACGCACTATGTTCCAATCCCGAAAAGACCTTGTGTATATCGTATTGGCAGGTATTTTTATCACCAATGCCCTAGTAGCCGAACTCATCGGCGGCAAATTGATCTATGTTGGTGAAGCCGTTATGAGTCTGGGCATCCTCCCTTGGCCTGTGGTTTTTGTAACTACCGACCTCATCAATGAATATTTTGGCGAAAAAGGCGTGCGCAAACTCTCTCTTCTCACTGCCTCATTGATTACCTACACGTTTGTGCTCTTGTTCATCGGACTCCAAATTCCAGCTGTGAAAGGCGACGGTTTAGTGACTGACGACCAGTTTAAAGCGGTATTTGGACAGAGTATGTTGATCATTGTGGGAAGTATTACGGCCTTTTTGGTCTCCCAGTTAATTGACGTTACTATTTTTCACTTTGTCAAAAACAAAACCGGCAACCGCATGATCTGGTTACGCAGCACGGGTTCGACGGTTATTTCCCAACTCTTTGACAGTTTCATTGTCTTAGGCATTGCTTTTTGGCTACCCGGAAAAATGGATAACGCCACCTTTATACTTTCAGCATTTACGGGGTATTCGGTCAAACTGGGAATTGCAATTCTACTCACCCCACTTATTTATGTGGGCCATTCATTAATCGACAACTATTTAAAAAAAGATGGACACTAAACACCGTTGCGGCTGGTGCGAAAAAGACGATTTGTACCGCGAATATCACGATCACGAATGGGGGCGCCCGGTGCGTGACGACCAAAAAATGTTTGAATTCCTGATTTTGGAAACGTTTCAAGCAGGACTGAGTTGGTACACCATCTTAGCCAAACGCGAGAACTTCCGCAAAGCCTTTGACCAATTTGACGTTGTGAAAGTCAGTCAATACACCGAAACCAAAATTCAGGAATTGCTGCAAGACGCAGGTATTATTCGCAACCAATTGAAAATTCGGGCAGCTGTCAGCAATGCCCAAGCCTATAGAAAAATTCAGGAAGAATTTGGTTCATTTTGTAACTACTTTTGGCAATTCTCCGGCGGAAAACCCATCGACAATGCACCCCAAACCTTGAAAGAAGTCCCCGCCTCCAGCCCACTTTCGGATGCCATTAGCAAAGACTTAAAAAAACGCGGTTTCAAGTTTGTCGGCACCACCGTGGTCTACGCCCACATGCAAGCCACGGGAATGGTAAATGATCATGTGGTTGGGTGTTGGACAAGAAAATGAGCTGCTGAGAAGCTGAGCTACTGAGCTGCTGAGCTGCTGAGCGACAACACTTTTTTAAAACATTAAGGTAGTAAGTTAATCCACAAAACCGCATAAATTAAGAGTTTTAAGTCGGCCAAAGGCCGCGGTTCTTAGCAAGCGGAAACTTTGGCGAACTTTGCGAAAACTTTGCCTCTTTGCGGTGATAAAACCTTGTGAAACCTTGTGCTCCAAAATTTTAAAACATTAAGGTAGTAAGTTAATCCACCAAACCGTTTAAATTAAGGGAATTAAGTCAACCAAAGGCCGTGGTACTTTGCGGTAAAATAAGAGGAAAGAGAAAAGAAGCAAGAGAAAAGAGGGCGCGTGTTACCATCACGGCATACACTACACTTTTACACCCATTCCACATTTAAACTTCAATTTGAAAATGTGATAATGTGAAGATTTGAAAATAGACGTTCTTTCGCAGCTAATGCTACACTTTTACACCCATTCCACTTTTTAAACTTCAATTTGAAAATGTGATGATTTGAAAATTTGAAAATAGACGTTCTTTCGCAGCTAATGCTACACTCCTAAACTCCTCCACTTTTACACTTCCTACCCACTGTGATTGAAATCTACACTTCTCTTGTCACTTTCGTTCATTTTTGTTGCGCAACATCTTTCAATAATTGAGGTAAACTTTCACCTACTTCCTTGTATTGAGCGGGAATTTTTACTTCTCCTAACATGAAGTAAGCAACTCCCTGTTCTGAAAGTTTCTGATAAAGCGCAGGCGATAAAATAAACGACCCTAAAAGTTGAAAACTAGAATTTGACAAGGCATCACAACGCACTAAATGATTGGAAAATGAAATTTGTTCCCCATTGAGTAACACTACAACGACACCAGATTCCTTGGGACACTGAGTGTTTTGAGTTTTAATTATAAGCGAATATTCCGTCTCTGTGGGTGATTTGTAACGAGAAATCGAGACAGTACTTTGTGGTTTAATCAATTCTATTTCATATTCGGTTTGATAAATTGGATCGCGTTTACGTTGAAAATCTTGTCCCGTGCTTATAAAACTTACCAATAAAAAAAAGGATAGTACCAGGTGTTTCATAACAAAAAATTTATGGATGATAAAAATTGAAAACGCCTACTTTTTACAAAATATTGTAGTGAATTTGAAAATGAACGATTTTCCGCAGCTACTGCTACACTTTTACATCCAATACACATTTAAACTTCAATTTGAAAATGTGATGATTTGAAGATTTGAAAATAGACGTTCTTTCGCAGCTAATGCTACACTTTTACACCCATTACACTTTTTAAACTTCAATTTGAAAATGTGATGATTTGAAAATTTGAAAATAGGCGTTCTTTTGCACTTACTGCTACACTCGTAAACCCAATACACTTTTAAACAAAATTCCAAATTAAAAAATCCCAAATTCCAATAAAGAAATCCCAAAATCCAACTGAAGTTACGAGACTAACGTCTAATGTCTAACGTCTAAAGACTAACAACTAGTCACTTCCTGCCCACTGCGACTGCGACTGAAAACTTATCGCTCTAAACAACTGCAGCAGAACAAACCCTTACTCCCCCATGATTTGGTGAATAATCGTTTCCAGTTCTTCACTGGACTCATACAAGGTAAACGAAAGCGTGACAGATTGTGCTTTGAGTTCGGCTAAGAGTTCTAGCACCAAATCTAGAGGTTCACTCTCATACCCAAACATGTGGGCATCAAAGTTGGTACCCACCATCAATCCGTCTTGAAACATGCCTACACACCAATTTTCGATAAACTTCACCAAAGGAAGTTCCTCCACATGATAGTCGGCCCAACCCGACTGGATACATGATTTTGCTAAAGCGCTTTCCGACCAAAAGCAATGCATCGGAATCGCATTTCCTTCTTCGTCTTCATAATCGTTAGAACTTGAAGTGGCATAGCCCTCTTCACTTTTTAAGGTATAAACTAGCTGCGTTTCAACTACTGTTTTCACAAAGCGTTCGTGGCGACTGCGCACCATGGCATGGTCTTGAATCATAATGGAATTTGTTAGTATGCATACATTACCAACCTACAAACCTCCATGGTGTGGTGGTAACCTATTTTCGACTGCAAAATAAGGATAAATCCGGTAGGATTGGAAGCAAGAGAAAAGAAGAAAGAAGCAAGAGAAAAGAAGGCGCGTGTGATTATCACGGCACGCAATACACTCGTAAACCCAATACACTTTTAAACTTCCATTTGAAAATGTGATGATTTGAAAATTTGAAAATAGACGTTCTTTCGCACTTACTGCTACACTATTAAACCCAATACACTATTACACTGAAATTCCAATAAACAAAATCCAAATTCCAATGTAAAAAATCCTAATTCCAACTGAACTTACGAGACTAACGTCTAACGTCTAATGTCTAAAGACTAACGACTAGTCACTCCCTGCCCACTGCGACTGCGACTGAAAACTTTCCTTCCCTGGAGTCAGGGGGCCCATTGCGTCAAATCGACCTTGTGCAAAATCTGCATAAACGCGTCTCGGGAGATTTCGAAGGCGCCGAGTTTTTCGAGGTGGTCGTTGTGGACTTGGCAGTCCAATAAGTGGTAGTTTTTTTCTTTGAGGTCTTGGATTAAGGTGATGAAGGCTACTTTACTGGCGTTGGGAACGGTGGAGAACATGCTCTCGCCACAAAATACGTGACCGAGGTCCACGCCATAGAGTCCGCCCACGAGTTGGCCCTCTTGCCATACTTCATAGGAAACCACGAGTCCGAGGTCGTGCAACTTCGTATAGGCTTTAATAATATCTTTTGAAATCCAAGTGCCCGTTTGCCCTCTACGGGGCGTTTTCTGACAGTGGCGAATCACTTGGTCAAAAGCCGTATTGCGGGTTACGGTAAATTGCTTGCGGTTGAGGATATTCCGCATGCTTTTGGATACTTTATAGGTTTGGGGATGCACGACCATTCGTTTGGGCGGTGCCCACCACAAAATGGGTTCTTCGGGATCATACCACGGAAAAATCCCTTGCGAATAGGCCAATACCAAGCGCTTCACTGACAAATCCCCGCCCACAGCCAAGAGTCCGTCGACCGTCGCCTCGGATACTGGGGGGAAATAGAGGAATTTGTTGAGGAAATACACGAAGAATTATTTTAAATGTTGAATTATAAATTTTAAATGCATTGGATACAACTAACGTCTAACGTCTAAAGACTAACGACTAATACAACAAATTCCAAACCCTAGTGCTTGTGCCTTAGAATTTGGAATTGGTTTGATTTAGCCGCAATTGTAACCTGTCCAACTTGAAACCTACCTTCGGCAGGCAGGCCTGAAACATGAAACCTACCTACGGCAGACAGGCTTGAAACAAAAAACTAGAACGGTAAATCGTCGTGTTCTTCTTCGTTGAAACTGGTGGCGGGTTCAAACGCTGGAGCAGCAGGCATCGGTGGCATTTGTTGTGCCATCGGTTGACCGCCTTGTGCAGGTGCTTCGGTAGCTACACGCTCAATGCGCCATCCTTGAATCGAATTGAAATACTTGGTTTCTCCTTGTGGGCTTACCCACTCTCTTCCGCGTAAATTAATGGAAACTTTCACGGGTTCCCCAACTTGATAACTGTCCAACAAATCACATTTGTCTTGGGTGAATTCCACCATAATGTGTTGTGGATACTGTTCTTCGGTAGTTACTACCAATTCTCTTTTTCTGAAAGTGGGGCTCACCTGCTGTACGGCATTAATCACTTTTACTCTTCCTGAAACTTCCATAATCGTATTGAATTAAATAAAAAAATATTAACCTACTCGTTCAGCCAGTAAGGTTTTCCATGCGGAAAGTACCTCTCCGGCGTCTAAGAATGCTTTGGCTTTTTCGTGTACTTTTTGTTCGTCGGCCGAACTCAACGCGGCTTTTACCTGCACATTCGCATTCACAAATATAGCAATTTCTGCTGCCGTTGGCAAGGCTTCTACATTTCCTAATTTTCCCAAATCATTGCCGTTAAAAACAGCGCTTTCGCGAATAAAAGCGGGTATAGCATCCACGCCAATTCCCAAGGTCGCCAACGGTTTTTCGACTTCGAAAAGTCCGGCCTTGGCTCTAGAATACCAGTTACCACCCAAGCGCGACACCAAGTCGATTTTCTCGGGATCGATGGTTCCTTTTTCGTCCAAAACGGCTTCGTTGATGTGAATTTTAACCACTTCACAAATGATGAGATTGCCCGCTCCGCCTTCGGTACCGAGCGCGATGATGTCGTTGACTTTGCACTCAAATTGCACCGGACTCTCTTGTACACGATAGGGTTTTACGAGTTGCGAAGGCACTGGAGTGAGTCCGGACTTGGTAAACTCGTTCACGCCTTCGGCATATTCAGTACTGGACAAAGACATTTGTTGTACGATGTCGTAGTTGACGACATTGATGACCACTTCGCGGGTGTCTTGGCAGTTGATGAGGGTATGTTTGATGGAATTATCGCGCACCCGTCGGGCGGGAGAAAACACCAAAATGGGTGGATTGGCACTGAAAATATTAAAGAAACTAAACGGCGATAAATTGGGCTTCCCGTTTTGGTCTACCGTACTGGCAAACGCGATGGGTCGGGGCGCAATGGCCGATTGTAAGTACCCTTGCAATTGCATGGGGGAAAGCGACTTTGGGTCGATCGTTAACATGATTCGTGGTTTTGGACAAAGATAGCCAATTTTAGTACAAACGCGAAGGGTGCAGGGGTTTGCAGCCCGGACCTGCCTTTGCCGGCAGGCAGGTACAAAGGAAAGCCGGAATAGCTGCCCAAAAAAACAAAAAAATATGTATTTTTAGGCAAATTATTTCTGCATGCAATTTACCGACCGCCGTGCTGTTACCCGTTGGATTATCATTGCCACTTCGTTTTTGATTGTGGTATTGATTCTTTGGAACACCTATTCGTTTTTCCAGATTTTTAAGGAGGAAGAACGGGTGAAGATGAACCAGTGGGCGTTGGCGCAGAAGAAAATGGCTTCGGCCGACCTGGATGCGGACATCGAGTTGCCGTTTGAAATCATCCAAAACAACACGCACATTCCGATCATTGTAACGCAAAACAATAAAATTGTCAACTCACTAAACATTGAACCTGCCATTGAAAAGGATACCTTGAAAATGAATGCGTTGCTCGAGAATTTGAAGTCGCAAAATGATCCGATCAAAATGGAATACATTCCCGGGAAATACCAATACTTGTACTATGGCGACTCGGACTTGTTGAACAAGTTGAAATACTATCCCGTGGCGTTGCTATTAATCATTTTCTTGTTTGCTACAGTGGTATACAACTTTTACCGCAGCACGAAGATGGCTACCCAGAATAAACTTTGGGCGGGGATGGCGAAGGAGACGGCGCACCAAATTGGAACACCTTTATCGTCGCTTATCGGTTGGCTGGAATTCTTGAAAGCCGACAGTTCGGTGGACGAATCGACTCTGGAAGAAATTGAGAAAGACATCGTGCGGTTGCAAACGATTACGGATCGCTTCTCGAAAATTGGTTCGGAACCTGTTTTGGAACGTCGCGATTTAATTGAGGAAACACGTGCTTCGTTTGACTATTTAAAATCTCGTTTTTCCAATCAGGTCGAATTTACCTTCACAGCACCTAGTGAAACGGTTTGGGTAAAAATGAATCCGGCGCTCCACAGTTGGACCATTGAAAACCTCATGAAGAATGCTATCGACGCGATGCGTGGGAAAGGCAAACTGGACTTGACACTTGAGCAGGACGGCTCTTCAATCAAAATCAATGTAACGGATAACGGCAAGGGAATTCCAAAGAACCAATATAAAAAAGTGTTCGAACCCGGTTTTACTACTAAAAAACGCGGTTGGGGCTTGGGCTTATCGCTCACAAAACGCATCGTTGAAGAATACCATAAGGGCCGCATTCGGGTATTGCACTCAGAGGTAGGCAAAGGCACGACGATACAGATTGTATATGGGGTGGCACCTTTGGGTTAGTTTTCAGTCGCAGTCGCAGTGGGCAGGAGGTGTAAATGTGGAAAGGGTTTAAGAGTGTAGCAGTAGCTGAGGTTGAACAATCATTTTCAAATTTTCAAATCATCTCATTTTTAAATCGGAGTTTAAAAGTGGAAAGGGTGTATAAGTGTAGCACATGCCGTGATGGCAACACGCTCTTTCTTTGTTCTTGTTTCTTTCTTCTTGTCTCTATTTTAACCGCAAAGGTGCAAAGTTGGCGCAAAGTTCGCAATGATTTAAGTAGGCAAAGGTTGCGGCCGAAGGCCGACTTAATATTCTTAATGTATGCGGTACAGTGATTATACTTAATTTCTTAATGTTTAAAAATTTTGGAACACAATGTTTCACGATGTTGGCACAAAGTTTCACAAAGTAGTTTAGTGGAAAAGTGGAAAGGTTTACGAGTGGAGTGCATGCCGTGATAATAACACGCGCCCTCTATTCTCTTGTTTCTTTCTTCTTTTCTCTTTTTGCCAAGAAGTCACTAAGTTTTTAGGCTATAAAAAACAAAAACCCCGATGGATGCGAAGCAGCGCCAAACGGGGAATAACATTTCAAAGATAATTTATATATTTGAAAATCAATAGTTACACGCCATTTTTTAACATTTTAAGCCAAATAGCAATGCATTATGATCAATTTGAAAATTTAATTTCTGCGCCTCGTTTATCCCGTTATTGGTTATCCTGCAAGTCTTCAACTTCTCTAACTCAACAACTGTATCGTACAAATATTCGATTATCTCAAGGTTTTATAGGGGTGCTTAGTATTTTTGAAGTGGTACTAAGAAATAAAATTGACCAATGTTACAAATCAACTCCTAATAATCAAAATGTAGTTGACGATTGGTTAGTGAGTTCCATTCAAAAAGGTGGTTTCTTAACCCAAAAAGGATGTGAAAAGTCATTTGTAAAAATTCGAGCTGCTTATGAAAAATTGGATAAAAACTATACCCATGACAAGTTAGTTGCTGAATTAAGTTTTGGTGTTTGGGTATTTCTTTTTGCAGGAAAACAATATCAAGCAGGAGGTAATGTATTATTAAGCATTTTCCCAAAACGTCCTCATAAGGTGAATCAAAAGGCCATCTATCAAAAATTAAATCAAATTAATTCTTTGCGAAATCGAGTTGCCCATCATGAGCCGATTTGTTTTGGACCAACTACAACCATCAGTTCAAGTTATGCCCGCATTCATTTTCAGCATATTGTTGATTTATTAACTTGGATGGATGTGGATGTTACTGCTTTTTTTGAAGACATTTATTCGTGTACAAGTGAAATGGATGCTCTCGAAAGAATTGCATAGCTATATACATTAATATTTATTGACGAAGTGTAAAAGTGGAAGGGATTTAGGAGTGTAGCAGTAGCTGAGGTTGAACAATCATTTTCAAATTTTCAAATCATCTCATTTTCAAATCAAAGTGTAAAAATGGAAAGGGTTTAGGAGTGTAGCAGTAGCTGGGGTTGAACAATCATTTTCAAATTTTCAAATCATCTCATTTTCAAATCAAAGTGTA
>CAYNDK010000017.1:0-12221 GCA_964395965.1 uncultured Flavobacterium sp. | reverse complement strand
AAAGTGGAAAGGGTTTAGGAGTGTAGCAGTAGCTGCGATTTAACAATCATTTTCAAATCTTCAAATCATCTCATTTTCAAATTGGAGTGTAAAAGTGGAAAGGGTTTACGAGTGTAGCAGTAGCTGCGATTTAACAATCATTTTCAAATTTCCAAATCATCTCATTTTCAAATTGACAAATTCCTCCATTAAAAAAACCACCGTTTCCGATGGTTTCTTTTTTATACTTTTTCTGCGATAGTTTGAGCAAGTGCTGTAAATTCTTCTGGGGTGAGACTCGTTTTGCGTTGGAAGCGCATGTCGTCCATGTCTTGCAGCGGAATCAAATGCACGTGCACGTGTGGCACTTCGAGTCCGACCACCGCCACTCCGATGCGTTTACATTCCACGGTTTGTTCTAAGGCTTTGGCCACTTTACGCGAGAACTGCATTAATCCCAAGTAGTGCTCTTCTTCCATGTCAAACAACTTGTTGATTTCCTGTTTGGGAATGCACAAGGTATGGCCTTTAGCATTTGGGTTGACATCCAAAAACGCCAAGTAACGGTCGTCTTCGGCTACTTTATAGCAAGGAATTTCGCCGTTTACGATTTTGGTGAAGATACTGCTCATGATTAGTCGCGTGAGATTTCTAAGATTTCAAATTTCAAAGTACCGTTGGGCACAGTGATTTCAGCCACCTCACCTACTGATTTACCCAGCAATCCTTTTCCAATCGGAGACGTTACCGAGATTTTTCCGGTTTTTAGATCGGCTTCACTTTCCGCTACCAACGTATATTTCATTTCCATGCCATTGGCTTGGTT
The DNA here is from genome assembly GCA_964395965.1 of uncultured Flavobacterium sp. Taxonomy (GTDB): domain Bacteria; phylum Bacteroidota; class Bacteroidia; order Flavobacteriales; family Flavobacteriaceae; genus Flavobacterium. Next base: position 11,416 of record CAYNDK010000017.1, on the reverse strand, counting down.
TTTAATCTTCACATTGGAAAGCACCAATACTTTGGATACATCCAATTGCGATTCGTCAATTAAACGAGCATTCGCATACAATTCCTCCATTTTGGCGATACGCATTTCCAACAAACCTTGGGCTTCTTTTGCAGCATCGTATTCCGCATTTTCAGATAAGTCTCCTTTATCGCGCGCTTCTGCAATGGCTTGCGAAGCTTTCGGACGCTCAACAGACTTTAATTGCTCTAATTCGTCTTTTAACTTTTTTAAACCTTCTGCGGTATAATAAGATACCTTACTCATAATTCCTTTCGTTTTTTGTTAATCTTGGGGTAATTTATATCAAAAGTTATGGTTTACTCGTTGTATATAAAATAGAAAAAATCCCATCGTGACGGGATTTCTTCCTCCAAAGATATATTTTTTTGGTTAATTAATTCCTACTTTTGTTGTGTTGAGGATGACAAATGTAATCAAATTCGTCGAGCAAAAATTCAACTTATAAAAAAATTAGCATGAAAAAATCGGTATGGATTTCGCTACTCTTAGTCTTTACTATGGGTTGTAGCAAAGATGGTTTCAATAATCAAAACCCGTACTTACCAAACTATAGTTTCTCTATGGACATTAACACCAATTTTGCCACCTACAACAACCTTACCTTTCCTGGAAACAGTGTTCGGGTGTACCCAATAAATGGCCCCACCAATGGTGTGTTGGTTTTCAATACGGGAAGCGGATACAATGCCTTTGATGGCTCTTGTCCCAACCAAGTAATCGAAACATGTTCTAAACTTACTTTGTCGAGTTCCAATGCACAATGCCAATGTGAAAGTGAAAACTACAACTTATACAATGGGCAAACCACAGGCAAACCCTATGGCTTGAAACAATACCGGACCCAAGTAAATGGTAACATCATCACCGTATATAATTAAAAAAAGCCGGAAATTTATCCGGCTTTTGATTTAAAATTTAAGGGTAAGACCCACTAAGAAATTACGCCCTGCTTGCGGGTAATAATACGGATAGATATCATACATGTAGCCGTTGGAAATGTAGCGCTTGTTCAACACATTATTTACCAAACCGTTTAACGTAATAGCCTGGAACACTTTTTTGGGTGTCCAAGTAACAGACACATTGAAGTCGTTTACTACATAATCGGGTAAGCGCGCTTCAGGGGTTTCCAAATTGTTCAGGTATTGTTCGCCCACAAACTTCGTCAACCAAGTAAGTGTCACCGCTTTTACAGGTTGAAAGACGATTAAATTCCCAGCAATTAAATTCGGTGAATAGGCAATGGCCGTATTTCCTTTGGCGACACCGTTGTTTGTCAAATCCACGTTTTTATTTGTACTTACCGTCATATTAGGTTTCCAATACCATTTACTGGAAAGTGCCACTGTTGCTTCTACTTCTAGTCCAAGGCGGTAACTTTTCTCGCTATTGGAACGAATAGGATTCCCTACATCATCCAAGGCACCCGTTAAAATCAACTGGTCTTTATACAACATATAATACACGTTGGCATTCCATTGTACTTTCGAACTTTCGTGACGCCATCCCAATTCGAAGTCATTTAATTTTTCAGGTTTTACCGTTCCGCCTTCGTAATCGGTACGGTTGGGTTCGCGGTTGGCACGGGCATACGAAAAATAAAAACTATTCTTCGCATCCATATTGAAGTTTACCCCAGCTTTAGGATTGAAAAAGTTAAACGTATCGTCGATGAGATTGGCTTGTACGCCGTTGGCTTTGTAATTCACACGACGGTATTGCAGATCACCATAGATACTCCATTTAGAATTGAAGTCGTAGGTGGCTTTCGCAAAAACATTCCCGTCGGTTTTGACACCATAGTCATTGTAGTACTCATCCCCTAATTCTGAGGTAGAAGCATAACGCGCCCAAATGACTTTGCCATAATGCAAGCCTTCGTATTTGTTCCAACCTCCGCCCAAAATAATGTTCCAGTTGGTTTTTTTATAATTGGCCGAAAAGGTCGTTCCGTAAAAATCATTGTCCAACCATTTTTGACGAATCAAGTCGGTGGTGGTTTGACCCGCAACAGGTGTTAAACCGTAATCCGCGAAGTCGGCATCTTCTTTATAATTTTCGTAATAGCCTTTACCTTTGGTGTAATGCACGGCAAGGTTGGTACTCCATGCATTCGACCATTTTTCATTCCAATGCAATTGTGCATGATCTTGCTGGTAATTATCCGTTTCGTTGTCGTAATAGCGGGTATTTCCAAATTCGTCGGTGTACATTCCGGCCGAATTGAATGTGCGGTCACCGGCTAGCGTAAAGGCGTCAATTCCGTTCCAGGATTGGTAGGTTTTTTCGTTTCCACCAAAAACGAGCGCTTTAATCAAGGTTGTTTTGCCCACATACGTTCCTTGCAAAAAATACGATTTTAAATCGGCACTCGCTCGGTCAATATAGCCATCCGAATTTAATTTCGAAAGACGTCCAGCGATTTCGAAGTGATCGTTCATCAAACCTGTACTGAACTTAACCGTATGCTTGTGCGAATTAAAACTCCCGAAGGAATTAGAGATTTCCCCTGATCCTTTGGGTGAAAAAGAGTCTGTCAACATGTTCAAGCTGGCACCAAACGCTCCGGCACCGTTGGTCGACGTTCCAACTCCGCGTTGCAACTGCAAACTTTGTACAGACGAGGCAAAATCAGGCATGTTCACCCAAAACGTTCCGTGACTTTCCGAGTCGTTGTAAGGAATACCGTTGATGGTAATGTTGACGCGGGTCGCATCGGTACCGCGCACGCGAATGCCCGTGTAGCCAAAACCGTTTCCGGCATCGGAAGTCGTCACTACCGACGGCATGTAGTTCATTAAAATTGGAATATCTTGCCCGAGATTTCGAGTGGCAATGTCTTTTTGGGTCAAATTACTAAAGGATACCGGCGTTTTTTTGTTCACGCGAACGGCTTGGACCAAGACTTCGTCCAATTGGGTGGTTTGGGTCGAATCTTTGGGTTTTTGTTGCGCCCAAAGCGACACCGGAAGGCAGATTGCGAGTGCAATACCTTGGATGGATTTTTTGAATACGTTTTCCATTCGTAAAAAAGATTACGAATAATTGGGGTACATTATTCTAGGTTAAAAAAATGATTGTACTGGCCCGACAAAGGGGAAGGCGCGCTTCTTCGCCTTTGTCTTTTTCCTTGGCAGCATTACCTGCCCAGGTTCAATGGGTATGATCTCAGCTCGTTATTTTGAGCACCCCGATGAGACGGTGCAAAGGTAACTTAAAATAAAGGGGAATTGCAAAACCTTTTTTCTAAAAATTCGGTTTACGTCGGTTTTGTTTGATCTCCGATTTGGATTTTTTGTTGGCCAAACGTTCCATTTTCACACTAAAAGGAATGGCCGTCGCTTTGCGTGGCTTCGCTATTTCGAGGGCTTGAGCCACCAATCGGAACAATTTCTTTTCGGCGTTGGTACGGTTTTTCAACTGACTGCGATCGGCTTCTGAGGAAATTTGGAGTACACCCTCGTTAGAAATGCGGGAAGCTAATTTATCCAGAATGCGTTGCCGTTCCTCTGCAGTAATCGCTTGGGAGGCATTGACATCCCAAGACAAGACGGCCTTGGAGGCCACTTTGTTGACGTTTTGCCCACCGGCACCGCTGCTTCGCACGGCTTTGAATTGGAGTTCGCTCCGTAAAATATCCGCGTTCATGTTAGGGTTGGTGCGCGGGTTTTAATAAGTCGTTGACTGTTTTCACGGGATTGAATGTCACCAATGGCACTTCGACAAATACGGTTAACCATTTGGCCATGGCGCCATTCCAAAGTCCGGGTAATTCAAAGGCTTTCAACGGACGACCGTCTTTGTTTTTCTCGACGATAAATCCGGTATTGGGATCGACAAATTGGGTGAGATCAAAATTACGCCCTTGGTAATCGCGGATGCCACACACCAAATCCACGGGATTGAAATGAGTCGCTTGTTCCATAATATAGCGTTGTTCTTTCTCGATTTGTGACGATTCGATAATTTGCAAAAACACACGCCCTTTGTGATCGCGCACCCAAAATGGGCCGCCACCGGGTTCGCCTTCATTTTTCACCATCCCGCATACGCGAATGGGTCGGTTGAGTGCTTCAAACAAATATTCGATTTTACTGTCTCGGGTATATTTTGGAAAATCTTCGGTGATTTCCATGTGGAGTTTGTTATTGACAAAATAGGCAATTTCACTGAGCAATTCGTTAGTCAATTCCCCACTTGCTAAATTTTTCAAATACCGAAAAACCGTTTCTTGTAATTGCAACAGGATTCCGGCCAAGGCTTTTTTATACAAGGCCACTTCGCGGGTATGGTTCTGGGTCACGTTATCGATGTTTTTCACAAACACGATATCGGCATTCAGACGGTTTAGGTTTTGAATCAAGGCTCCATGTCCTCCGGGTCGAAACACAATTTGGTCGTGTTTATCCCGAAACGGTTTTCCTTCCAAATCCACGGCAATGACATCGGTTGATTTGTCTTGGTAGGAATATTTCACTTGAATGGACAAATCGTTGTCGGCTTCAACCTTGGGTTTGACTTGTGCTACAATTTGTTCAAAACGATCTTGATGCTCTTCCGAAACAGTAAAATGCAAATTTGACACCCCGCGTGAATGTGCATAGTGGGCACATTCATTCAAGTGTTCTTCAATAGCTGTGGCTGTATGGGCTGGGTATTGATGAAAAGGCAAAACGCCTTTGGGTTGGTTGGCAAAGTTAAATCCTTGAGACGACAATACCGTTTTGACGAAGCAATAACTGCGCTCATCGGCTTCCATGGTATCGTAGGTAGGAAACAGTTGACGTGCTTTCTCAACGGCTGCTTGGTAAAAAGGAAATTTGTCTTTGGCTACCAAAAACAAGGACAAGTCTTTGTTTTTGGAATGATTAATATAAGAATTCAGGGTGTCCTGACCCGGCTTGAAATCATTCAAGTATTCACTCAAGAATTTAAACATCCGACTGGCTGCTCCCGAGGCGGGAACAAACTTTTTAAGGCACAGTTTTTCCTTTTTTTCATCAAAAAGGGTGGCATAGTACAGCGCTTCTTCTTCGGTGAGCGACTGAATGCCATCGTCAATCGTTGCGGCACGTTCAAGGTGTATCTTGGGTAATCCGTTTTTAAGTATAGAAAACTGGTAGCGCAAGGTATCCCAGTTCATTTGACGGTGGTAGATTTCGATAAAATCAAATGAAGTAAATCCTAATTGTAGTGCCTTTTCCAAATCCAACACGATTTTTTGGGCCTTTTCCAATCGGGAGGCCGCGCTACCGCTTAATTTGATGTACGGTTTTTTGTAATGAATTAGATTCTCTTCAAAAATACGAAGCGTTTCTTCCCGGTTTTCGGGACGATCCCGAAGATCATCGGGTTCCCATGGCACATCGACATCGGTGAGGAAAATCAAATCGTATTTGTGCTTTTTGGCTGCTTTTTCAATATCGTGGTGGACCGAACCGTAGTAGATATCGCCAAAAACTTTGGTGACCAACACATTGGTGTCGCAAAACAGGAAGCGGTTGGCTTGTTGCAAACGCTGGTTTTCCAATTGTGTTTGCCCCACAGCAATGGGAAGTAAATCTTCGGGTTGGCAGATTTCACCCGACTCGTTCCATTTATCTTGGAGATAATCGCGGGCAAATTCGGGTGTCCAAACCGTGTCAAAGGCTTCGGCTAATTGCGCGGCAATAGTCGATTTGCCCGTTGATTCGGGACCGTAAAAAGCAATGCGTAAAATCGTTCTCCCGTCAATTACGGACGGGTGTTGTTTAAGATTTTCTTCCATTCGATATAGGCTAAAACGGCTAAGACCGTAAACACTAAATATTGCAGTGAGAGCATGCCGAGTCCGCGGTAAGCAAACAACGGTACGGCAATGCAATCGCCAATGATCCAAAGGGTCCAGTTTTCAATCTTTTTCAACGCCATATACCACATGGCGGTAAAAAATAACCCTGAGGTAAAAATATCAATATAATTGGGAATTTCAAGGGTATAGTCAAAAAATTGGTACACCCCATACGTCACCAAAAGCGTCAAAACAAACATTCCCAACCCGACAATTTTCTCCTGGTTAGAGGTTCGCGTGATGGCGAGAGCACCTTCCTCTGCCCCTTTTGTCCAGCGGTACCAACCGTAAACACTCATGATGGAATAATAGATATTCATGGTCATATCCCCAAAATACTGGGCTTGGTACAACAAATACACCGTGATGAGGGTAGAAATGAGTCCGGTAGGATACACCCAAATATTCTCTTTTTTGGCGAAATACACGCTTAGGATTCCGGTGACAAAGGCCAAAAACTCCAAAGCGATTTGGAGCGACGAGGCATTTTCATAGGATTTTAAAAAGAAATCAAACATGCTTTTGGGTTGGAGCGTAAAAGTACGGATTCTCTACAGAAAACGAGGTTATGATTTTGTAAAATGCCTTTCTGGATTTATGACAATTTAAAAAAATCAGGGTTTTCTTCAAAAGCGGTTCCAATCACCACCATGGTAGCGCCTGCTTGGTGGGCTGCCTGAATTTGCGCCATCGAACGAATACCACCGCCTACAATTAACGGTATTGCTAAAGTTTGGGCTACCGTGGCAATCATTTCGAGCGGCACGGCGTGTTGCGCTCCACTCCCCGCTTCCAGATAAATCAGTTTTTTCCCCAAGAGTTGGCCCGCGAGTGCGGTCATTGCTGCGTGATGGGAATTGTCGCGCGCCAAAGGCTGTGTGCCACTTACGCGTTGCACAGCGGTTTCAGTACCGCTTTCAATCAGGAGGTAGCCAGTGGGCAGAATTTCTAAGTTGGATTGATGCAACAGGGGCGCGGCTTTTACCTGTTGTTCAATTAAGTATTCGGGGTTGCGACCGGAGAGTAACGACAGGAACAAAATTCCGTCGGCGGCTTCGGTGATTTGGGCATAATCGCCGGGAAACAAGAGTACGGGCAAACCCGAAGCTTTTTTGAGTTGGACGACCAATTCTTCCAAATGCGGTCCTTGAAACGTGCTACCACCTACGAGTAGATGTGTCACGGGCGTTCCTTTTAACTGCGCGCACAATGAAACCGCTTGATCGGGTTGGGTTTTCTCGGGATCAATGAGTACCGCCAACAACGGTTGTTGGTTTTGGTAGGCCGTTAAAATGGTGTAGTATACCTTCATTAGGATTCAAAAGCGCACACAAAGATATAGTCTTCGCGCTGAATAAAATGCACGGGGAACAATTCGGTGCATTGGTTAAAGTCCAATCGAGCCGTCGTTTTCCCATCGGCGAAGCTAAACGGATGTTCGCTGATGTGGTTGGGATAACTAATGCCTTTTTCGTTTTTGATTTTGAACACTGCTTCTTTGATGCTCCAAATGATGGTCGCTTTTTGAAGTTGCTCCGAGAGTGTGAGTCCGGCCAAATGCGTTTCAATATCCATAAAGCGGGGCGCAATGTGCAACACTTTGGGCCGCATAGCTTCGGCATCGAGTCCGAGGTTTTCATTGCTAATCGCTACTGCTGCAAAATCATGCGAATGCGAAATAGAAATATGTTGCCCGTTGGAAAGCAGTGGCTTACCATTGGGATCGTACTGCACATCCGCATCGGTAAAACCCAAATGCACGAGCAATTGCCGCACGGCGAGAAACCCTTTTTGGTGGGTGACTGCTTTGAGTTTGTCCAACTTTTGGCGGGAACGCTCTTGGAGCGAGAGTCCTTCGGCCAATTGTTCAAGTGACTCCTCGATTTTCCAAAGGTGCAATTGGGTTTGTGGACGGATGGGTATGGTTTCGTAAAATGGCATTTGTGCAGATTCTCCTAGCCCCGATAGTAGTGGAAATCCTTTTTGGGGTGGTGGTAACGGTGTGAATTCGATGCCTTTGACGACATCACCCCAAAAAGATTGCAACGGATAGCGGGAAATAGCTCCTTATTATTTTTCTGATTCTTAGCGGGTTAAATCGGATTAACGATTCATAAAATTACATTAAAGTTTTTTATTTCGAAACTTAGTTTGTAATTTTGCACCCTCAAATATAAACACAAATATACACAATACATGAGTACGAATACTGTGCCTTTCGTGGCGTACAAAGTAAAAGACATTTCCCTAGCTGAATGGGGTCGTAAAGAAATTGAATTGGCTGAAGCAGAAATGCCTGGATTAATGGCATTGCGTGCGGAATACGGCGCATCGCAACCTTTAAAAGGAGCGCGTATCGCAGGATGTTTGCACATGACGATTCAAACAGCGGTTTTGATTGAAACCTTGAAAGCGTTGGGAGCTGAAGTAACTTGGTCTTCGTGTAACATTTTCTCTACGCAAGATCACGCGGCGGCGGCGATTGCAGCAGCAGGGATTCCCGTATATGCTTGGAAAGGTATGAACGAGGAAGAATTCGACTGGTGTATTGAGCAAACCTTATTCTTTGGTGAAGATCGTCAACCGTTGAACATGATTTTGGACGATGGTGGGGATTTAACCAATATGGTATTTGACCGTTACCCCGAATTGATTGGTGGTATCAAAGGGTTGTCGGAAGAGACCACTACAGGGGTTCACCGTTTGTACGAGCGCATGAAAAACGGTACGTTACACATGCCAGCGATCAACGTAAACGACTCGGTTACAAAATCAAAATTTGACAACAAATACGGTTGTAAAGAATCGGCTGTAGATGCAGTTCGTCGTGCAACTGACGTGATGTTGGCTGGAAAACGCGTAGTAGTTTGTGGCTACGGTGACGTAGGTAAAGGAACTGCAGCTTCATTCCGTGGAGCAGGTTCGATTGTTACTGTAACTGAAATCGATCCAATCTGTGCGTTACAAGCCGCTATGGACGGATATGAAGTGAAAAAATTGGATACGGTGATCGCAACAGCGGATATCGTAATCACGACTACAGGAAACAAAGATATCGTAGTAGGTCGTCACTTCGAGAACATGAAAGACAAAACGATTGTATGTAACATCGGACACTTTGATAACGAAATCGACATGGCGTGGTTGAATGCTAACCACGGTGCTTCGAAAATCGAAATCAAACCTCAAGTGGACAAATACAACGTAAACGGAAAAGACATCATCATCTTGGCTGAAGGACGTTTAGTGAACTTAGGTTGTGCTACAGGTCACCCTAGCTTTGTAATGAGTAACTCGTTTACCAACCAAACGTTGGCACAAATCGAATTGTGGAACAACAGTGCGAACTACAAAAACGAAGTGTACATGTTACCGAAACATTTGGATGAAAAAGTAGCGGCATTACACTTAGCGAAATTAGGTGTGGAGTTGGAAGTTTTAAATCCAAGTCAGGCCGAGTACATCGGAGTTCAAGTAGAAGGGCCATATAAGCCTGAGTATTATAGATACTAAAAAATTTAGAATTTAGAGTTTAGAATTTAGATTGAATCTTCGCAAAACTCATAATTCATAATTCATAATTTATTAAAGTCGTTTCTTCGTTGAGACGACTTTTTTTATGGCGTTCCCCCCGATGAAGATTATAGCTACAATACACGTTGGGTTGTCGGGGGTCAGGCTTTCCGCTGTATCTCCCGAAGGATCGGGAGGATGCCGCTTCAATCCTTAACGCAATGAGAGAAAAGAAGAAAGAGAAAAGAAGAAAGAGAAAAGAAGAAAGAAAAAAGAATTTTGTAACTTCGTAATCCATTCATTATCAAATTTAACGCCATGAAAATTCGTCACCTTTTACTATTCCTATTTTTTGGTTTTCGATTATTTGCTCAAGGGGAGCAATATGGCGTAGCATTTAACTCTATGAGTTTCCAAGCAAGTACGTCATCCTTTACATTTCAAACGTATTTTCAAATGGGATCACCTGGAAATGTTCCCCCATTTAGCTATTCAATTTCAGAAAACAATAATACGCTTTTTGTTAGGGGATATTATAATACATGCGGTTTATGGCCAGCACAAGGAGCAGGTAGTGTCAACACCATAAGTTATTCAATCCCCACCAACATATCAACCGTGATTATGTCGACCAACATCATTCACTGTCAGTCTGGATCACCTGTAACCGCTGAAGATGTGTATAGGTATTCCTTTAATCCTACATTGAATACTATTGGATTTAATCCCGCACAATCATTGTGGTTTCCCAATCCTGTAAAAGATCAATTACACCTCGATACATCTGCCGAACAGGCTACTGCCTATGAATTGTACACGGTTCAAGGGCAGTTGGTGCAATCAGCTACGGGAACAACATCGACTATTGAGTGTAGCGCTTTACCCAAAGGGATTTACCTCCTCCGATTTGAACAGAATGGTGTTTGGAAAGTGGAGAAGATTTGTAAAGAGTAAAGAAGAAGCAAGAGAAAAGAATTTTATATTTTCGTAATCCATTTATTATCAGTTTTAAAGCCATGAAAATTCGTCAACTTTTACTATTCCTATTTTTTGGTTTCCGATTATTTGCTCAAGGGGAGCAATGGATTTCAATTTTCTTCTAATGGATTGCTGTTCACAGAATAATAGACACAAACACGTTAATGTCCATAACTTTCAAGGACAAGGTATTGTTTTTGGCTTTCAAGGAAAATTTATTTTTTGATAAACTTTTTATAAATCGTTTCATTATCAGTAAGAATTTCTATAAAATAAATCCCGTTGGATAAGTTTTCGATGTTGATTTCGTTGTTGTTTTGCGTTTGAAGTGGAACTACTTTACCTAAAGAATCAAAAACCGTTAATTTATCAATTGTTGAAGTGCTTTTTATTTGAATAAAGGAATTCGATGGATTTGGAAACACTATAACTTTACTGTCATTAAATAAAAAGGTGTTATTTGATAACGTAGCTAGATAGTTATTTATTTCTGTTGAACACCCTCCAGTTCCTATGGCTACCCAAGGACTCACAACAGTGGGAGAACAAACTGATCGTACAAAAAAGACATAACATCCATTACTTGGAGGTAGATTAACTAAAACAAATGGATTAATATTTGTTGTAACCCCAATATTTGAAGGAAGAGATGAACCCATATTAAAATCTGGCACTACAGCCAAATCCCAGATTGTAGCATTGCCGTTTTCCGTCCAAGACAATTCAGCACTATTTGAAATATTAATATTATCTACCACATAGAGAATTGTAGGCGAAGGACATTGTGCATTTCCATTGAAAAAGGCAATTATCATAAGTAAATTGAATATGTTTTTCATGAGCTATAGCGTTAAATATCCAGAAGCATCGTATTTAAGTTTGCCAAGGATGTGTGGTTGAAAAATTAAAAATCACCTTTATCCAAAATGGCTTGTATCTTGACTTTCAATTCGGGTAAATTAATTTTGACTACATTCCATATCGTGAAATCATCAATACCAAAATATTCATGAATAACTAAATTTCGTAATCCAATAATTCTCGCCCAAGGTA
>CAYNDK010000016.1:0-25822 GCA_964395965.1 uncultured Flavobacterium sp. | reverse complement strand
CCAAGACCCGAGGTGACAAAAAGGTTGCCTGTCGGACTCTTTTTGATTTTTCGGAAGCCGTTGAGTACAGTGATGGTGGTACCATGCACGATACCTTGGGGACCGATGTACATATAACTCCCTGCGGTCATTTGCCCGTATTGGGTAACACCAAGGGCATTAAATTTTTCCCAATCATCCGGTTTGGAGTAGTTCGGGATCATCATTCCGTTGGTCACGACCACGCGTGGTGCGTCTTTGTGTGAGGGGAAGAGTCCCATAGGGTGACCCGAATACATGACGAGCGTTTGTTCGTCCGTCATTTCGGATAAGTATTTCATGGTAAGGCGGTATTGGGCCCAGTTTTGGAACACGGCACCGTTTCCTCCATACGTAATTAATTCATGTGGGTGTTGCGCCACGGCATAATCCAAATTGTTTTGAATCATGAGCATGATCGCTTTGGCTTGCTCGCTTTTTCCGGGGTATTCCGAAATGGGTCGGGCATACATGCGGTAATCGGGGCGAAGGCGGTACATGTAAATGCGGCCGTAGGTTTCGAGCTCCTGTTTGAACTCCGGAATGAGTTCGGCATGTTGGTGCGGTTCAAAATAGCGTAATGCATTTTTAAGCGCTAATTTTTTTTCTTCTTCGGTTAGGATTTCCTTGCGTTTGGGCGCATGATTAATTTGTGGTTCGTACGCTTTGGGTTGAGGCAGTACTGCAGGAATTCCTTCGCGTATTTGTTCGTGAAAAGTCATTTTAGTTGTTGGGTTTGTTGGTTTGTTTGGTACGAATGGTGCCGGTGCTTTTGTCAAAACCGTAGGGGCAATGGCGACAACCGGATTTGCAACAGTATCCGCGTTTCAAGTGGTAATGTTCTGTAAATACGCGATATCCTTCGGGACTTAGGTAATAATCGACACCTTCCACAAGATTATTCGGATTCAATTGGTCATTCATAACTACAAAATTAACAACTTTGCAGGAATGAAAGTCATCGTTTCCAAATATTTAACGCCTGTTGGATTTCGTGCCCTTACGATTTATCCGTTTGTGATTCTTCGCGATGTTAAAGATGCAGAGGACAGCGTATTGATCAACCATGAAAAGATTCATTTGCGGCAGCAGGTGGAGTTGTTGTGGGTGTTTTTTTTCGTGTGGTACGGTTTAGAGTTTTTGGTACATTGGATGCGATTAAGAAATAAATATGCCGCTTATCGGGCGATATCTTTTGAACAAGAAGCGTATGAAAATGAAAAAGACCTTGACTATTTAAAGCAAAGGTCTTTTTGGAATTTTATTCGTTTTCTTAGAAAATAATTTTTTCGGCTTTATATTCTCCGTTACTTAGCTTGGTTTGAACAATTAACGGTACATTATTTTTAGGAAGATGAATGAGATCAACCTTGTTTTCATTTTTACCATCAAATTCACCAATAACTCTTCCAACGACATCAAATACTTTGACTGATTCAATAGGCAGGATTGTAGATTGAACAGATACGATTTCTGAACGAGTTACGGTTACTTCGTTTAGTGTAGCAGATTCTTCCAGGCGAGGATTATAATCATAAATAACGATGAATCGGTTGGTTCGTGTTCCTGTTGTACTATAAAAACGATAAGGACCATTTTTTAGATTGTGGATGACATTTAAATCTTTATCGCGCAAGTAGATGTTTTGGGTTTGGAATAAACCGTCAACAGCTGCAAGTGCAATAGTATAAAAACCATTGGTTGGTGTTGTAACCCCAACAGCTACTTCATCCATTGAATTGAAGGGTAATTTACGACCTTGGATTTGGTATTTATTAGTGGCAATTAATGTGAAAATGCTCATGTTTCCTGTAGTCATAGTGTTGCTATCGAAGAAATTATCTTCATTATTGGTTGCGCCAGCTACATAACCAACTAAAGTACGGTCAGAAACGAGATTACTATTTACAATATCTAACCAAAAACGATGACGTTCAATGTTTGTATTTACGGGTGGTTCATTAATTATGTCTGATGAACGGTAAAAGTTATTGTTGTCATAAGTATTGCTGCGTAAACTATTGTTGAACGTTACTACATCACTTGCCGCAGGTCCGTCGATCATTTGTACAAAGAAACCTTGTCCAGCACCAATGAAATAATCACTAGATGCGGCGGGACAACAACTTGTACCTGTAAAGTTGTAGGTCAAATAATCCCCTGGTGAATAGTTGTATTGGTAGGTATTGTAAAACGGACTCGCGATTTGAGAAGGTAGCGTTCCGTGGGTCCAAATCTTGATATTCCCCATAATTTTTGTACGGTTGTTGAACAAAAATTGGCTAGCACGAATGGAGGAAGGATAGGGGTTGCCTAGCAAATTCCAGTTGTCGCTGTAATTGTTGATTTCAGTGCCATTGGTTCCGGCATGATATGCAGTATTAGTGTCAGAACCTCTAGAGATGGCTGCTGTAATGGTACCATTGTTGGGTACGCCAGTAAAGGTATTCACCAATAATGAGGCTGTTGTATTGTTAAACGAATCGGGACCGCGAGCGATATAACCACGCGCTGGTGTCATAGTATTGCCAACGGCCATTTCCCAGTTGCCTTGACCACCGTTGGTATTGGCTATCGTTGGATTCCAACGCCAAATATAGCCAGTGGTTGTAGGTGCTCCGATATTACTGGTATTGAATCCGGCAACAGGAGACGACCAATACACATAATCGAATTTACGGATGAGTGCATTACGGATATAGTTGATATTTCCAGTATTGGCGACATTATTAATTTGAACCAAACTAGCATTGTTTTGAATAGTAAAGTTGGCTGTAGGTTCGACATTAATCCAGTCAGTAACGGTAATGGAATTATTCGAATTTACGGTAAGTGTTGCTCCATTTCGAACAATAACATTACCTGCATAGGCTTGGTAGTTAGTGCCAGAAATAACGGGGTTGTTTGGCGTAACAGGGATGATTACACAGTCGTCGTAGTCTGGGATTGAACTGTTGGGAGACCAGTTGGCTGATTTATTCCAGTCGTTATCTACACTACCTGTCCAAGAGCGAAGGTGTTCAACATTTACAGTTGTGTCATCCGTTACATCCATTATTGAGCCATTACAAAAAGTATAGCGAATACGAGCGGTATAGGTTGTTGTTGCGGTGGGACATACACTGATTGTTGGTGTTGTGCCCACAACTGGACCCGATGTTCCAGCACCTTCAAACCAAGTGATAGTGGTGATAGAAGGGCCTGCAGGCATAAAACGCCAAGCCTCATTGGTAGTCGTCCAATCAGCATCTAATGAATTGCGGTTGGGTGCCACAACGGCTTGAGTAGCGGTATTGTTTTGAATTCCGATTACGGCATTACCACTATTCCAAGAAGCGCAAACGCGTTTTTCTTTCACATAGACATCGATGATGTTGGTGTTTTCATACAAAACGATCATCCCAGTATATAATAAATTATTACATGACGAGGAGAACATGGGTACTTCGTTCCAACCAATAATCATGGCACGACAACCGGATGGCATGGTTACGAGTTCCCAACCTACTTCGCCACCTTTACTTGGATCAATGTCATGATACACACCAAAAATCGAATTTAGAAAAAGGGATGTGCTAGGCAGGTTATTACTAAACGACCAATTGTTGTAGCCACCGGGTGTATTATTGGTTGTGTTGAATGAAACCACACCATTAGATCCAATGAGCATTTGGTTGTAGGTAGCACCGTAGAAACAAAAATTAAAAGGAATTGAAATCAGTCCCGACCAAACATCATCAACATTAATACTTACCGAGTTGGCTAAACATCCGTATTGATAGGGTGGCGCATAAGGAATAGATTGTACGGTATAATTGGAAGTCGTCCCTAAATCCTTATATGTAGCCTCCAATGTTGTGCATGAGGAAGCGCCACAAGCTGTGATGGGTGTTGGGTCTAATCCATTTAAACCAAGACCCCCCACTACATTGGTTGGGCATCCTGTTGAGTTATTTCCGGTTCCACTTCCGGGTAGGCATGGAGTAGTGACACAGATAGAAAAAGTCCCTTGTCCAGCACCCGAAGAAAAACTGTAAACACGGATGTAATATATAGTCCCAACGGTAAGTCCGGTTAGCGTGATTCGTTCATTTAAAGCCCCTGTGGTACCATTTACACAGTTCATTGAGGTAAGACTGCCACAAGTTCCACTGTAAATTTGCATTACGGCATTGGTGAGTGTTCCTGGAGTAACAGTGATGGTGTGATTGGTATCATAGGCCTCAAAAGAGTACCAAACATCGTCATCTGCTGTACCTGCACAACCAGCCAACGATGAAGTTGCACCAGAAGTTGTACCATCAGCGCTTAATGTACATGTAACAGTAGGATTGACATTAAGTGCGATTGCACCTGAGCAATTGTCATTGGAAGGAGGTGGAGGCGTGGTTACACAAATACCAAACGTACCGTTATTATCATTTCCATATTCCCAAAAGCGAATATATACTGTTGCGCCGGGTGTAAGTCCGGTAGCTGTTATTGAAGGCATGAGACCATTAGCGCTTGAATCGTCATCACAAGTATAAAGATTGAGCGATCCACAATTTCCAGTGTATAATGCCATACCGCCATCGGTAATACCTCCAGTTTGCGTGTCGATAGTGACTATGCCGGTAGAAGGTACAGTTACTTTAAACCATACATCCCCACCCGAATAGTTAGCACAACCTGGTGCTGGAGCTCCTGAGCTAGCACTTGCTCCTAAATTCGTGTAATTAGAATAAGTGCATGAAGTAGCAACGGGTAGTGTAATTGCACTTGAACATTCATCATTGGTTGGGGGGCTTGTTATACACAAACTAGTGAGCGCCATATTTCCACTAGTACCTACATTAAGTACTTTAATATAATAGTTTCCATTAGACAAAGTAGTGGTAATGGTTTCAGTTTGTGAAGAATTGTTATTTGTTGTTGTGTTTGCACAGTTTATTTGCGTCAAACCGGTACATGAACTGGTTTCTGAAATCAATTGCAAAGCTAAATTGTAATTGGATGCTGCAGCGGTAATCGTAATGTTCTGAGGACCACTTGTAATCGAGAAACTATACCAGCGTTCTCTTCTAAAATTTCCTGTTGGACAAGGTCCAGCAAGTGCGGGGGCTGTAGCAGTATTGTCATTAATTGTGTTTGATAGGCAAGGACCATTAATGATAATAGGAGTTGCATTAGAACAATTAGAATCCTGGGCTATTAAATCTGCAGGGCATAAAAATAGCAAAGCTATTCCTATAAGGGCGTAAAAATGTTTCATAAGTGTTTGTTTCTATGCTAGTTTCTGATACAAAATTTAGGAAAAATAAACGGATTGTCATAGAAACTCGATAAACGGTTATAATTTCAGACCAAGTACAAAAAAAGCCCCTGCAATTTGCAGGGGCTTCATTATTAATTATTTAAGTAAAGTGTTAGTAGATAATTTTTTCAGATTTAACTACACCGTTTGATAATTTGACTTGGATAATCAATGGTTGGTTGTTTTTTGGTAAAGATTGAATTGTAAATTCATTTTCTTTGATTCCTTCAAACTGTCCAATAATTCGGCCAACAGTATCATAAACGGTTATGCTATCGATGGTTTGAATGGTGTTTTGAATCGCAATAGCTTGATCAACGGCTACTATTAATTCGTCTTCATTGGTCACTTTAGCGGTTGGGTTTGCCTGAGTGGAGTAGATGATGATGAAGCGATTTAAACGCGTTCCATTAGTTGCATAGAAGCGATAAGGGCCAACACGTAAATCATGAATGATGTTGAGGTCTTTATCTCGAACATAAATTGCTTGATTACTAAAGATTCCATCCACAGCAGCTAAGGCAATATTGTAAAAACCAGCTGAAGGAATATGTACACCTACTGCAACTTCATCATTAGAGTTGAAGGGTAATGAACGACCTTGGATTTGGTATTTTTCAGTACCAATCATCGTAAAAATGGCCATATTACCTGAAACCATGGTATTGCTATCAAAGAAACTATCAAATCCATTGGTTGCAGTTTGAACGTATCCCACTAAAGTTCGGTCAGAAACCATATTGGAGTTAACTAAATCCAACCAAAAACGATGACGTTGAAGTTGTACTGGGTTGTTTGCCCCTCCATTATTATTCGCTGCAGCTCTGTAAAAAGTTGTATTCGAATAGGTGTGACTACGTAATGTATTGTCGAATAAAAGGGTGTTTGTAGCAGCAGGTCCATCAATCATTTGAACAAAGAAACCTTGGCCAGCTCCGATAAAATAGTCATCCGACATTGATGGGCAACAACTTGTTCCTGTGAAATTATAGGTCAAGTAATCACTTGGATTATAGTTGTATTGGTATGTGTTATAAAAAGGACTAGCTATCGCAGATGGTAAATTACCGTGTGTCCAAACTTTAATATTACCAAGGATTTTAGAACGGTTGTTGTACAAGAATTGGCTAGCACGAATAGCAGATGGATATGGATTTCCAACCAAGTTCCAGTTGTCGCTATAATTTGTGATTTCTGCACCATTTAACCCTGTGTGGTAAGCCGTATTGATGTCAGAGCCTCTAGAAATAGTGTAACTAATAGCTCCATTGTTGGGTACACCTGTAAACGTGTTGCTTAATGATAATGGAATCGCATTTCCAAAAGCATTCGGACCACGAACAATATACCCACGTCCTGTAGTCATAGTTTCTCCTAATGCAAATTCCCAGTTTCCTTGACCACCATTGGTATTAGCAATAGTAGGATTCCATTTCCAAATAAAGCTTGATGTTAAAGGAGCACCGATATTACTTACGTTGAAGTTGGCAACAGGTGAAGACCAATATACATAGTCATAGCCTCGTATGGAAACATTACGTTTGTAATTGATATTTCCGGTATTTGCAACATTGTTTATTTGAACTAAACTTCCACCATTTTCTACATTAAAAGTAGCACCTGAATTCACATTAATCCAATCTTTTACGGTTATATTGTTGTTTACATCCACAGTTAGCGATGCGCCGTTGTAGATTAACACGTTTTTCGCTTCCGCAAAAGATTCTGTGTCCGAAATCAAAGGGTTATTTGGGGTAACTGGTATGATTACACAGTCGTCCAAAGTAGGAATAGCATTGTCAGGATACCAATTGTTTTGGTTATACCAATCAGCACTTGTGGAACCGTTCCATGTTTTTCTGTCGATTACTGAAACTGTTGTGTCATCAGTAACTTCTAGCGTTGCACCATTACAGAAGGAGTAAGTTACCTTAGCGGTATAAGTAGTCGTTTGAACTGGACATACGTTGATTGTATTTGTAGTTCCCACAACTGGTCCACTTGTGCCAACACCTTCATACCAAGTAATACTTGAAATAGATGCTCCAGAAGGAGTAAATCTCCATGCCTCATTGGTTGTATTCCAATCGGGACTAGTTGAGTTGCGGTTTGGTGCAACTACAGCAGCAGTACCGTTGGCATTTTGAATTCCGATTAAAGCATTACCTGAGTTCCAACTGGCACATGTGTTTTTCTCTTTAACATATACATCGATGATGTTAGAGTTTTCATATAAAACAATCATACCTGTATAAAGTAAGTTGTTACACGTTGTTGAGTACATTGGTACATCTTTCCAGCCAATAACCATAGCTCTACAGCCTGAAGGTAAAGTGATTAATTCCCAACCTACTTCTCCTCCTTTACTTGGATCAATGTCGTGATATACACCAAAGATAGTATTTAAGAACATGGTGGCTGAGGGTAAGTTAGTGTTAAAACTCCATTCACTATATCCACCTGGAGTATTGTTAAGCGTATCAAATGATACTGTACCATTTGAACCAATTATTATTTGATTGTAATTATTTCCATAATAACAGAAGTTGAAAGGAAGTGAGATAGAATTTGACCACACATCATCAACATAAACACTCACAGAATTGGCCAAACATCCAAATTGATAGGGAGGTTGGTATGCAATGTTTTGAACGGTATAATTGGTAGTAGTTCCCAAAGCTGTATAATTGGCTTCCAATGTGGAACAAGTAGAAGCACCACAACCCGTTACTGGTGTTGGGTCAGCGCCGTTTGCTCCTTGAGCGCCTACCACAGCTGAAACACATCCGTTTGAATTGGTTCCAACTCCAGTACCAACAATACATGGTGTTGTAATACAGATGTTGAAAGTCCCTTGAGCCGATCCAGAACTAAAACTATAAACACGAACGAAATAAGTAGCGCCTACAGTTAAACCTGTTAGGGTTGTGGTTTCGGGTGTCGATGCTGTTGTATTGTTAACACATCCTAAACTGGTTAAGGCCGCACAAGTTCCACTATACACCTGGAATACAGCATTTCCTAATGTTGATGGTGTTACAGTTACTATATGACTATCATCTTTAGCAACAAAACGAAACCATACATCGTCATCAGCAGTACCTGTACATCCTGTTAAAGATTGAGTTGCCCCTGCGGTTGTTGCATCAGTTGAAAATGTACAATTAATAGTTGGGTTAACATTGAGTGTTGTTGCTCCAGAACAGTTATCATTACTTGGAGCAGGTGGTGTTGAAACACAAATACCAAATGATCCGGCTTCATTATTACCTTCATCCCATACCCGAATGAAAACTGTTGAACCAACTGTTAAGCCTGTTGCATAAATATAAGGCATTGCGCCATTTGAACTAGAATCGTCATCACAAGCAACAATATTTAATGAGCCACAACTACCGGTGTAGAGTGCCATTGCAATATTTGATAATGTTCCAGTTTGAGTGTCAATACTGATAATACCTGATGATGGTACAGTGGCTTTAAACCAAATATCACCCCCAGAATAATTACCACAACTTGGAGAAGCAACTGCACTATTGGTGGCGCTAACTAAATTGTAGGAGGTAAAGCTGCATGTTGAATTTACAGTTAAATTAGTTGCTCCAGCACATTCATCATTGGCAGGAGCTGCAGGAGTACAATTTATTCTAAAATTGATTGAACCTCCTGTAGTAGAATTTACATCTACAATAAAATAATAGGCTGTACCTGCTGTTAAATTTACATAGCCAGAAGAGGCAGCACCTGTTAGTGCGCCCACACAGTTCATTCCTGTACTGTTACAGCCAGCACTTGCTAGTTTGTAACTATAATTAACCGTTGTAAAAGCGGATGTTTGAGTAATGTTGTAACTGCCTGTTGCACTTGGTGTAAATGAATAGATTAATTCTTTCCCGATCATGGTGTTACCACAACCTGAAGTACCAAACTGACCTGTCCCTGAAGCGATAGTAGCGGCAACAGCAGTTCCACAGGTAATTGGCGTAATCGAAGTACATGGGTTATAAACGGTTGTACAACTGCGTGAAATTGTAAAAGCTCCTGTAGTGGATCCTGTATTAAAGTAAGCAATGTATACATAATAGGTTGTACCTGAAATCGTATTAAAGGTATAGGATTCTGTACCGCCACTTCCAGCGACATCTGTACATGAAAGAGATGTAAGACTTCCGCAGCTTCCAGATGAAACCGACATTTCATGGTCAAATCCAGCTGCTGCTGTTGAACTAATAGTGGTTTCTTGACCATTTCCAACAAATGTATACCAAACACCGTTGTTGCTCATAGAACACCCTGTACCATGATTGGTTAAGTTGTTTGTTCCTACCGTAGATCCAGCCATGGCTACTGTCCCACAGGGTAAGCTTGTTGCTGAAGCACAAGATGCATTTGCTGGTGGTGCTGTAATACACAGACTATTTAAATCCATATTACCACCACTTCCAACATTGAGTACACGTAAGTAATAGGTGCCATTGGCTAAATTCTGTGTCAAAGTTTCAGTTTGCGCACCGTTTGAATTCGTTGCATTTACACAACTAACTTGCGTTTGTGAACCACAGACTCCAGAAATTAATTGCAATGCTAAATTACGGTTACCAGTAGTAGCAGTAATGGTTACGTTTAAGGGACCACCACTTACAGTAAATGTATACCATCGTTCACGATTTGGAGTACCGGAACAGGTATACGTTGGTCCTTCTAAAGTAGTATCAGAAATACTAACAGTTGAAGTAACACAGGTGCCATTAATCGTCATACTGGTTGCACTAGCACAAGTAGTTTGACTTACAGCATCTTGAAAAAGAAGTAGTAAAAAGAAAAGCAGTATTCTATTCCCTTTGTGAAGTAATTCTTTTTTCATGTCTTTACGATTTGAAATTGTTGATTTAGGGTTTGAAATGCATCTTGATTAGGGATTTCATTTCACGATTTGTTTGATAACGTACGTCAAATATACAATAGGTGGTTTTATAAAATAACGACGAAATGCATAAAAAATCGATAAAATGCATAAAAGTGTATTGAAAATTAGAAAAAACTTACAAAAAAATAACGTTCACCTATAGTTGAATGTAGGAAAAAGATTTCGATTATTTTATACCTATAAATTCTAAACTGTAAATTTTGTTGTTGGTGATTGGGTTAGATTAATAGCTTGATATCTAATTATATAAAAAAATTAATGTAATTTTGGATAGCAAAATGCTCTTAAAGGGTACTTTATCACAGTGATTTTAACCCAAAAGATGCATTTCATCGATTTTTTTGTGTTTTTCGTCGGATGTATTGAGATTATTCTTACTTTTACTCTAACCAAACTTTCTGATTATGAAAAGAGTACTACTATGCAGCGTTTTTTTATTAGCCGTTTTTTTTAATGGATTTGCTCAGCTATATGTTAGTAACAATAGTTATGTATATAATAGAGGTAATTTATTGTATGCCAGAGGAAATGTAGAACTTAATGGCCCAAATAGTAATTTGTATCTCCGAAATGGAGCACAATTTCTGCAAGGAACGACAGGAACTTCGACAAATAGAGGACAAGGTAAATTGTCTGTATTTCAAGAGGGAACATCAAATGCATTTGCTTACAACTATTGGAGTTCACCTGTAGGAAATGCTTCAACTAGTTTAGGGAATGAAGATTTTGGCGTTTCAATGCTTAATGTTCCTTTAACATTGACTTCGAGTGCACCAGCCATACTGTCGGCATCCACCTACAACGGTTCTTCAGGAGTAGGAACATTAACCATTGCTACCTATTGGATTTGGCGTTTTTTATCCTCTACGAATTATTCACAGTGGGTACAATCGGGCAGTACCACAAACATAAGTGCTGGCCAAGGTTTTACCATGAAGGGAGTGTCTGGAACTGACTCTACAAACCCCGGAGAAACGGTTGTGAATAATCCAGGGAATAATCAACGGTATGATTTTAGAGGTAAACCCAATGATGGTTTGATCACAGTAAACGTAGGGAATGGAGCTTCAACGCTCACAGGAAATCCGTATCCTTCAGCTATTGATTTGAATTTATTTTTGACCGACCCTTCCAATACTGCCATTGATGGAACTGCTTTGTTTTGGGAGCACGATAAAACGGTAAATTCTCATAACATTGCGGATTATCGCGGGGGGTATGGTGTGTATAATGGATTGACGAGTGTTTACACACCAGCAACTTTTTACACCTATGATTTGGGTGGTAATCAAGGATCTGTTTATAGTTCGCCAAACAATACTTATCAACGAAGATTTTCTCCCATTGGGCAAGGATTTATGGTGCGTGGGGTAGCGAATGGTTCGGTTCAAATTAAAAACTCTCATCGTGTTTTTGTTAAAGAGGGAGTTGCTAATTTTTCACAATTTGAACGAACATCAAACGAAGTAAATACAATTGGAACTTCCAATTTTTGGGAAATACCCAACGTAGCAGGAATCGATTATACTCAACTTTCGATGGCACCAACGCCACACTTTACAGTAAATGCTTCGCTTGGTGGAAATGCTGTTCGACAAGTTGCTTTGTGTTTCTTACCTACTGCTGTAGACGGTATTGATCGTGCCGATTCTAAATCTCCTGATTCGGCTTCAAATCTACCAGCAGATATGTATCTTGTTCTAGAAAATGAACCCTTTGTGCATGCGACTACCAGTTTTGATATTAGTAAAAGAATTAATGTTGGATTTAAAACAAATACAGCTACTACCTACACGGTGATGGTAAAAGATTTGGTGAATTTCGATCTTGCAGAGAATATCTTTTTGTATGATGATGAAACAGGATTGTACCATGATATTAAAAACGTTCCGTATGCGATTACACTCCCAGTAGGAACTGTTAACAACCGTTTTCAAATTACCTTTACAGACCAAGCGTTGTCCAATGATGTAGTTGATCCAACTAAATTTGATTTGATTCAAAATAACAACATTCAAATGTTGACATTAAATAATCCTTCTCAAATGGAAGTAACAGAAATTGGATTGTATGACATTTTAGGTAAAACAGTTTTTTCTAAAAAGAATATTGGGAATAATACAACCTATGAGTATCCAACAAGTGGTTTGGCAGAAGGAGTTTATGTAGTGCGAATAAAAACTTCAGAAGGCTACTCACTAAGTAAGAAAATTATAATTAAAAATATGCGATAATAGAAAGGGGCTTCGGCTCCTTTTTTTATGTTATTTTGCAGCTATGGAAGTCTTAACTCAATTTATTGGTGAACTTGCTGGTGTGCAACTATTTATACGAAGGGAAGATTTAATTCATCCAGTGGTTTCAGGAAATAAATTTCGTAAGTTAAAATATACGATTGAAAAGGTTTTACAAAACCAAAAGACTACAGTTGTTACCTTTGGGGGTGCGCATTCCAATCATATTGTTGCAGCGGCTTATGCAGCTCAAGTTAATGGATTGAAAGCCGTTGGTGTGATTAGAGGCGATGAACTCATTGACTCTTCAAAATGGAGTCCCACTCTTACTCAAGCAGCCGGGTTTGGTATGCAAATGGAATTTGTCTCTCGAACAACATACAGAACACTAAAGTACGATAGTGATTATTGGTTACAACGGTACCCTGATGCAGAAATTATTCCCGAGGGTGGAACAAGTCAGTTGGCAGTTAAAGGCTGCAGTGAAATCCTATCTGCCCACGATGAACAATTTGATTTTGTATTTTGTGCTGTTGGAACAGGAGGTACAGTTTCAGGATTAATAAATACGAATTTAAAACAGCCAAAAATTATTGGAGTTCCTGTCTTAAAAGGAGACTTTTTACGAGAAGATATTTGTAAATTTGCCACTAATTCAAATTGGGATCTCATCAACGATTATGAATTTGGTGGTTATGGGAAAATAACACCCGAACTTATAACGTTTATAAATACATTCTATCAGAAATTCAATGTGCCGTTAGATCCAGTGTATACGGGAAAAGCAATGTTTGCGTTAGTAGATAAAATACATCAGAATTTTTTTCCGAAAGGGACAAAAGTATTGTTTATCCATACGGGCGGACTTCAAGGGATTACTGCAATGAATCGTTTATTGTCTCAAAAAAATCAACCATTAATTGATGTACATGTTTAGGTATTTAGGACTGTTTATTCTTTTCGTTTTTGTGGCTAGTTGTAGTTCGTCACGGCCAGTTGTTCGTACAACAAAGACGGTTTCACAAACGCCAAAAGTAGACCCTAGAAAAAATAAAAAAACAACTCCCGTACGTTCAGTAGCTACAACGATACCCAAATCCAATCCAGTAGGAAACGCTACTGAAGTGGAAAAAAATCGTGTTGAAGGCGGAACAAATTCATCAGGAACGCCTGTTCAAACTATGGAAGTTTTGGAGGCGACTACTGCAGTTAAAGTTACTACCGCCATGGTGTTGGCTTATATTGATCGGTATAAGGAGATTGCAAAAAAAGATATGGTTGAATACGGAATTCCAGCAAGTATTACTTTAGGGCAAGGAATTCTGGAGTCAGGGGCGGGAAGTGGACCGTTAAGTGTTCAAGCCAATAATCATTTTGGGATAAAATGCCACAAAGAATGGACAGGGCCTTCAGTGAGTTATGATGATGATAGTGTTGGGGAATGTTTTCGAAAATACAGTCACCCCCACGAATCATTCAAAGATCACTCGTTGTTTCTTGTCACACGAGAACGGTATGCGTCATTATTTCGATTAGAGTTAGATGATTACAAGGGTTGGTCAAAAGGATTGAAAGCGGCTGGATATGCCACAGATCCTGCGTATCCTACCAAATTAATAACATTGATTGAAAAATACCAATTGTATCGATTTGATGCCGAAGTACTAGGTAAAGCAATACCTCAAATTCAACCGATGGATACTATTGCTCAACGAAATAATTCGATAAATAGTCCAAAAAATAATACAGAACAACATACTGTAATAAAAGGGGATACATTGTTCTCAATTGCTAAAAAATATAACCTTTCGGTTGACGATTTAAAACGTAAAAATAATTTAACTGATAACGCCATTGCTATTGGCCAAACATTGATAGTAAAATAACATGGTATACCAAAGAAGTAGTCAGCTTTTCGCAGAAGCTGAAAAAGTAATTCCTGGAGGTGTCAATTCACCTGTTCGCGCCTTTAAAGGTGTAGGAGGAACGCCCATTTTTGTCTCAAAAGCCAAAGGAGCTTATTTGTATGATGTCGATGGGAATCGATTGATTGACTATATAAATTCATGGGGACCAATGTTACTTGGTCATGCGCATGAGCCCGTCATCCAGGCGATCAAAGAACGCGCAGAATTAGGTACGTCTTTTGGGATGCCTACCGAACTTGAAACACAAATTGCGGCACTTGCTGTTGAAATGGTTCCCAATGTTGATAAAATCCGATTTGTAAACTCTGGAACAGAAGCTTGTATGAGTGCCATTCGTTTGGCAAGAGGATATACCAAACGCGATAAGATTATCAAGTTTGCGGGATGTTATCATGGGCACTCAGATTCTTTTCTAATTCAAGCTGGGAGTGGGGCAAGTACTTTTGGAACGCCAAACAGTCCTGGAGTGACCCAGGGTACTGCTAAGGATACGCTTTTAGCACAGTATAATAATCTTGAAGGAGTTGAAGCTTTATTTGATGCAAATCCTAATGAAATTGCAGCAATAATAGTTGAACCCGTAGCGGGTAATATGGGATGTGTACCACCTTTAGAAGGCTTTTTAGAGGGATTGCGTTCTCTTTGTACAAAACACGGTGCGTTATTGATTTTTGACGAAGTGATGACTGGTTTTCGTCTAGCGAAGGGAGGCGTACAGGAACGTATGGGTATTGCAGCCGATATTGTATGTTTTGGAAAAGTAATAGGCGGAGGTCTACCCGTAGGTGCTTTTGCAGCACGACATGAAATCATGAATTATCTTGCGCCTTTAGGTCCGGTGTATCAAGCTGGTACATTGAGCGGAAATCCATTAGCTATGGCGGCAGGTTATGCGATGCTTTCTGAATTACATTCAAATCCCGAAATTTTTACGCGTATAGATGCCAAAACAGCTTATTTGCATGAAGGAATGGATGCAGTATTAAAAGCACATGGTATACCTTATACAATCAATCGACTTGGGTCTATGATTTCTGTTCATTTTGATGAAAGTCCCGTAATCGATTTTGAGACGGCTAAAAAAGGCGATAACGAACGTTTTAAGCAGTTTTTTCACGGCATGTTAAGAGAAGGTGTGTATATCGCTCCGTCGGCCTATGAAACTTGGTTTATTACAGACGCTTTGACTTATGAAGATTTAGATTTTACAATTCAAGCTGTTGACAAAGTAGTTGCAACTCTATAAATTAAAAAAGCTCCTCTATATGAAGGAGCTTTTTTTTATAAATAAAATAAAATTATTTTGTAGCAGTTTTGCCAATCAATCGATTCAGCACTTCAGGTTTTGCTTCTAAAGCAGCCATCTGTTGAGCCGAAAGTGTTCCTCTAATTTTTGCTTCAATAACTCGACTCATCTCAGCTTTACGTTCTGAAGACATGTTTTTATTGGAAGTAACTTCATGTTTCATTTCAAATAAACGAAAGAAGTCTTCTTTCTGAGTTTCTGGTAAACCTACAATTTGTGAAAGTTCAGCCATATCTTTTTTCGCTAATTCTTGAATTGTTGCTTCTTGAGTTTGAGCATTTACACCGATAACTGCGGTGATAAAAAAGGCAAATGCAGCAATATATTTTTTCATTGGAATAGGATTTTGTTATTTATTCAAAGATAAACTTTTTTGTTTTACTTCAAAAAAAAATATGTTAAGGCTTGATATCTACCGCTTTTTCAAAATTTGAAGGGTCAACAGTAGCGCGTTTTCGGGTTAAAAGTTCTTCGAATTGCGCATATTGTTGTGCGGTTAGAATTTTTTTCATTTCTGCTTTAAATGCAGCTTCCTCAGTTTCTTTTTTGGTTCTTCGAGCGGCCAATTCCTCTTTAGTCATAGGTTGGTTGCTTGTTTTTTTATTTTTTAATTCTTGAATAGCAGCTTCTCGATTACGTACAATATTTTCAACAAGTGGTTTGATTTTTTCTTTTTGAGCAGCTTCTAGATTGATTCCATTAGTTAATCGTTTAAACAAAACTTCAACTTTTTCTTCAAAAGTAAATTTTTTTGGTGTTGGATTAGATGGGTTTTGTGCATTACTGTTTATAAAAAACAACGCCACGAGGCATGCCAATAAATTTCTCATAAGTTTTTAGTTATATGATTTTGACAAAAAATAGATTTCAGGGTTTAAAATTACTTAAAATATCTTCTACTTTTGCAAAGTGAAAAAAAGTGTAATCATAATTGTCTTTTTATTTGTATTTCGACCTGTTATGCCATTGGTCGACTACCTTGTGAATTATGATTACATTGCTAAAGTTCTCTGTGAAAACAAGACAAAACCAGAATTGAAGTGTAATGGTAAGTGTCATTTGATGAAGCAATTAGCAAAAGCTTCAGAGGGAGAGAAGTCAGAGCAAAAAGATAAAAAAAATACCGCTAAAATTGAATGGGAGGTTCCTTTTCTTGAAGTTAGTCAAACTACCCTTTTTTCTAAGCTTTTAATTCCTTTCAACCCTCATTCTTTTTCCATTTACAAAAATTGTTATTCGTTTCTTTCATTGAATGGCGAATTTCATCCACCAACAGTTTTAATAAAATAATTTGTTTTGCCACCGAACTTTCGGTGCGATTACTCGTGTTTTTTTTTTGAACAGGAGTCCATCATTATTTTTTTAAACTTAAAACTGTAAAAATGAAATTTTTTAATCAATCTTTGGTTATAGCTTTTGCTATGGCCCTAACCCTTGTTTCTTGTTCTAACGATGATACAACAGAGACTATATCAGGAGAAGGAACATTAAAACTTGAATTTGATAATGTATACAGATCCGCTGATTTAGCCATGAATACAGCCTATACAAATTCAAATGGTGAAGTTGTTAAAGTATCCAAATTAAAATACATTATTAGTAATATCAAATTGACTAACGAGGACGGAACAGTTTTTACGTATCCAAAAAGTCAGAGCTATTTTATAGTTGATGAATTAACGGCTTACTCGCTGATATTGAATTTACCCAACGTGCCAGCTGGAAATTATACAAAAGTATCTTTTGGTATCGGAGTCGATCAAGATCAATTTAATTTGGGTGCAGCAGGACAAGGTAATTTCTTGACAGATGCTCAAAACGCTGGAATGATGTGGTCTTGGAGTGCGGGTTACAAGTTTGTTGCATTTGAAGGAACTTTTACCTCTTCAACAGTTACAACTCCAACTTCGTACATGGTACATACTGGGCAAACAGGAACAGATTATAATTATACTTCAGTGACTTTGGATTTGCCAACAAAAGCATTGGTACGTACTACAATTACACCACAGGTACATATTATGGCTGATGCATCACAATTAATAGACGGAACAAATAAAATTTCATTGACTGCGGCTAATGGAATGGGTATGGGAGCTATGATTATGGGAGGGTCAAATTTGGCTTTAATTACTTCCAACCTAGCAAACATGTTTGAAGTTGAGCACGTTCATAACGATTAAATACAAGGAGGCGTTGCTCTGTAGTGACGCCTTTTTTTTATACAATGAAAAAGTTAGTACAACTTTGTTTTTTAATTTTCTTGACCGCATGTTCGCATCAAGAAGATTATGTGGATGTGCCTCTAAATTATCAAAAGCCCTCTAATTTTCCCGATGCGGCCTATGATTATACTAACAATCCACCTACACAAGCTGGTTTTGAATTAGGTAGAAAATTATTTTATGAGGGTCGTCTTTCCTCAGATGGATTAGTTTCTTGTGGTTTTTGTCATATACAAGCGGATGCGTTTACGCACCATGGACATACTGTGAGTCATGGCGTGAACAACGCTCAGGGGACACGAAATTCACCTCCAATTCAAAATTTGGCTTTTCAATCAGCGTTCATGTGGGATGGTGCAACAACACATTTGGATTTACAACCCATAATTCCATTTACAAGTCCCATTGAAATGAATGGGTCTTTTGAGTCGGCTTTGGCCATGATGCAAAATGATGCAGGTTACCGCTCGATGTTTCAACGGGCATTTGCTGATGGTAAAATAAATGCAGAAAATATGTTGAAGGCTTTAGGGCAATTCATGGCCATGATGGTGTCATCCAATTCGCGTTTTGATAAATACCGGCGTAATGAATCCGGGGGGTATTTGACAAGTGATGAACTTCAAGGCTACGCTCTTTTTAATCAAAAATGTGCCAGTTGCCATGCCACAGATATATTTACCGATAACAGTTATCGAAATAATGGGTTGCCGATTAATCCACAAGTTAATGATGTAGGTCGTTATCGTGTAACTGAATTAGAAACAGATCGATTTAAATTTAAAGTACCAAGTTTACGGAATGTTGAATTAACTGCTCCTTACATGCATGACGGGCGTTTTTTTACCTTAGAAGCTGTTTTAGATCATTATAGTTCAGGTTTAGTGCAAACTCCAAACTTAGATCCTTTATTACAAAATGGATCTTCACTTGGAATTCCTCTTTCAACTAGTGAGAAAAGTCAATTGATCGCTTTTTTAAAAACGTTAACGGATTATCAATTCATCCAAGATGTCCGTTTTTCAGAATTTTAGTTATGAAGTTAGTCGTATTTATTTTAGGTCTGAGTGTTTCAGCACAAGCTTTTGTAAAAGATACTATCCCCACTTTAAAATCAGAGGGTAAAATAGAATCGTCATTAAATTATTGGGATGACGATTGTGATTCTTGTGGGTGCTCGGCTAGTGGAGGAAGCATGGGATTTGGTTCATTGTTGAATTCGAATTACATAGGGATTCGTTATTTGTACCAAAGTTATCGAACCAATGACGGATTATATTCAAATTCTCCTTGGTTTACAGAACGATATAATACCGTTCAATTGTGGTCGCGTTTGCCAATTACCAAGAAAATCCAAATTACAGCCTTAGTTCCTTATCATTTTCATCAACGGGAAACGGTTTCAGGACTTCAAAAATTACAAGGATTGGGTGATATTACCCTCTTAGCCAATTACAAACTCTATCAAAATTTGAGAAAAGACAGTACAACGGTTGTGCATACTTGGCAAGTTGGTGGAGGTGTGAAATTGCCAACGGGAACTTTTGATCAAAAAAATAATGGAAGTATCAATCCGGGTTATCAATTGGGTACTGGGAGTTGGGATTATATTGCATTAAGTGAGTATACTTTACGAAAAGGGCAATATGGTTTGAGCGGTATGGCCAATTATACGTTTAAAACAGAAAACACAAAAGGGTATCGCTTTGGTGATCAATTTAATTACTCTGGAACGTTTTTTTATGTTTGGAATCACAGCAATACAACAATTGCTCCTCAAGTGGGAGTCAATGGTGAGGTGTATACTTTTAATTATCAACACGGACAAAAACTTAAGGAAACAGCAGGAAATGTTGTTTTTGCAAAGCTTGGTTTTGAGTCGGGTTATAAGCAATGGTCTTTAGGATGTAATTTGATGATTCCGTTGCATCAAAACTTAATGGCTGGTAATGTAGAAGCTCGACTGCGATTGGGTTTACATTTGAATTATACCTTATAAAAAAAGAGGTCTTAGACCTCTTTTTTATTTTTTATAAACCATTATCTTATTGTAAAGTTCTTTGTTTGCTTCAAAAATTCTTCGTTGCTCTTCTGTAAAACCCCACCATATTTTTTGGCCATACATTTCAAATATTTCTTTCTTTTTCGCCTCATCAGATGTGCTGGCAACTTCTTGAGCGCGTAGTACAAATAAGGTGGCGTAACTTGATTTTAAATTGTCATCCATTGGAACTGCTTTTGACAATTCTTCAATTTCAGTTTGAGCAACAATTTTAGGATTGGTCTCTTTAGTCGATTTTTGAGCGGCAACAATTTGCACTGTCAAAAATGTGAAAAGTAGGAGTGCTATTTTTTTCATAGTAAAAATATTAGAGAGCTAATATAAAAATAATTTCTTTTAAATGAATCGATTGTGAAAATTAACTCAATTGAACGGTTTTGTTTTCGCCATCAACAACTACTTTTGTTAAACCATGTTTGGCCAATCCTTTCATGGCTGCATCCCATTTTTTTCCACTTAATTGTGATTTCTCTTTG
The DNA here is from genome assembly GCA_964395965.1 of uncultured Flavobacterium sp. Lineage (GTDB taxonomy): Bacteria > Bacteroidota > Bacteroidia > Flavobacteriales > Flavobacteriaceae > Flavobacterium. The sequence continues at coordinate 5,350 of CAYNDK010000016.1, read as the reverse complement.
AGAATACCGAGTGCTTGGTTGTCTTCTACTTTTAAAAGTCCAAGAATTAATTTTTCTTCCTCAGTCAATTCCACCTGTTTTTTCTCAGGACGCATTTGTGGGAAGAAAAGTACTTCTTGAATCGAGGCATTGTTTGTCAAGAACATAATTAAACGATCCATTCCAATTCCTAAGCCTGAAGTAGGAGGCATACCGTATTCCAAAGCACGTAAAAAGTCTTGATCAATAAACATCGCTTCATCATCACCTTTTTCAGCTAATTTCAATTGTGCTTCAAAACGTTCCCTTTGATCGATTGGGTCGTTCAATTCTGAGTAAGCATTGGCAATTTCCTTACCGCAAACCATCAATTCAAAACGTTCTGTTAACTCAGGATTGTCACGGTGCGATTTGCATAAGGGTGACATCTCTTTTGGGTAGTCAGTAATGAAAGTAGGTTGGATAAAATTGCCTTCGCATTTTGCTCCAAAAATTTCATCTATTAATTTTCCCTTACCCATCGTTTCGTTAACTTCAATTCCCATGGAAAGTGCAGCTTCACGCAATTCATCCTCTGTTTTGCCAGAAATGTCATATCCAGTGAAATTTTTGATGGCATCCGTCATGGTTACACGAGCATAAGGCGCTTTAAAATCTACTGTATAGTCACCGAAAGTAGCTTGGGTAGTACCATTTACTTGTAGCGCACAATATTCCAATAGATTTTCTGTAAATTCCATCATCCAATTATAGTCCTTGTAGGCTACATAAATTTCCATTGCTGTAAATTCAGGATTGTGGGTGCGATCCATTCCTTCATTACGGAAGTTTTTAGAAAATTCGTAAACGCCATCAAATCCGCCAACAATTAGACGTTTTAAATACAATTCATTAGCAATACGCATGTACAATGGGATGTCCAAGGAATTGTGATGTGTAATAAATGGACGTGCAGATGCTCCACCAGGAATCGATTGTAAAACTGGTGTTTCTACTTCCATGTAACCTGCATTGTTAAAATACGTGCGCATGGCGTTGAATAATTTGGTGCGTTTGATGAAAATTTCTTTTACATCGGGATTCACTACCAAATCCACATAACGCATGCGATAGCGCAGTTCAGGATCTGAAAATTTATCATACACATTTCCTTCTTCATCCATTTTGGGCATAGGTAAAGGACGTAAAGTTTTGCTTAGAAATGTGAAATGATCTACACGTATGGATTTTTCACCAACTTTAGTAAGAAATAATTCGCCTTCAATACCAATAAAATCGCCCAAGTCGGTCAATTTTCTAAAAACAGTATTGTAGAGCGTTTTGTCTTCTTCAGGGCAAATGATGTCGCGATTGAAATAAAGTTGGATACGGCCTTCGCTATCTTGTAATTCTGCGAATGCGGCTTTTCCTTGATCGCGAACACTCATTAATCGACCTGATACAACTACCTTTTTACCTTCAACAAACGATTCTTTAACCTGTTTAGATGTGTGGTCAACAGGAAAAAGATTAGCAGGATACGGGTCGATGCCCAGCGATCGAAGTTGGGTGAGTTTTTCTCTACGAATCAACTCTTGTTCGGATAGTTGCATAATTTTGATTTTAGCGTGCAAAGATAACAGATTGAGAAAAAAGAATCAACAGTTGAATTAATATTTAAAATGGGTTTGTTGGTAAAGGATTATCCTTACGGCTAGGCTTGATTTTGTATCTTTGTGGAAAGTTTAGTCAATACTTTGAAATTAAAATGAACAAACACGTTATTCTCCAAAATTTAGGACGTAAAGATTATAAAGCAACTTGGGATTATCAGGAGCAATTGTTTGCTAGTATTGTTGAGGAAAAGTTGCAAAAGCGATTGGATCCGACCATTGAGACGTCCAATTATTTTTTATTTGTCGAACATCCGCATGTTTACACGTTAGGTAAGAGTGGTGATTTGTCCAATTTGTTATTAAGTGAAAAACAATTGGAAGCTAAAGGAGCTACTTTTTATAAAATTAATAGGGGAGGAGATATAACCTATCATGGTCCCGGACAAATTGTGGGGTATCCTATTTTAGATTTAGAAAATTTCTTTACCGATATTCATAAATATTTGAGACTTCTTGAGGAAACAATAATTCTAGTTTTAGCCGATTATGGATTAAAAGGTGTTCGAAGTGAAGGAGAGACTGGTGTTTGGTTGGATGTAGGAACTCCATTTGCTAGAAAAATTTGTGCGATGGGCGTGCGAGCAAGTCGTTGGGTCACGATGCATGGTTTTGCTTTAAATGTAAATGCCGATTTAGGCTATTTTGATAATATCATCCCTTGCGGAATCAGGGGGAAAGGAGTAACTTCACTCCATGTTGAGTTAGGACACACAATTGATGAAGATGAAGTGCGTGAAAAAATAGGCGCTCATTTTTGTACATTGTTTGAAGCAACCCTGTAAAGAGGTTAAATGTCAAAGTCCAACGCTAATTGATCGGGAAGTAGTCTAAAACTTTTACGATGATAGGGCGTAATGCCATATTTACGTATCGCTTCTCGGTGTTCTTCTGTAGGATATCCTTTATTTTTTTTCCAATTGTACATGGGGTATTCTTCGTGGATACGCTCCATATATAAATCTCTTTGGTTTTTAGCTAATACTGACGCTGCTGCAATGCTCATGTATTTTGAATCTCCTTTTACTATAGTTTTATAGGGTATGTCAAGAATTGGTTTAAATCGATTGCCATCCACAATAATAAACTCGGGAAGCGGTTGAAGCTGAGCAATACTCTCTTGCATGGCTTTTATTGAAGCATTCAAGATGTTGATTTCGTCAATAATTTCAGGTTCGATATGCACTACCGCAAAAGTCAGTACTTGACTTTCAATTAAAGGCTGAATTTTGAAACGGGTTTTTTCTGAAAGTTGCTTGGAGTCGTTTAATAGGTCGATTTGAAAATCATCTTTTAAAATCACAGCTGCAGCAGTTACGGGTCCAGCAAGACACCCTCTTCCTGCTTCATCAGTACCGCATTCATATGTAGAGTTAGAAAACTTAAAATTTAACATAAAACCAACATTTTTAAAATCTTAAAATTTTAACGCAACCATTTTGAAAAGTCCGCATCTTACAAGTGTGTTGCAACCACAAAGTTAAGTGTTAACCGTTGAACTTTAACAAACGTAAACGGTAATATTCCGAAGTATTATTTGTTTATTTAATAATTAATTAAGAAGTTTGCGGAATAACTAACTCAAATAAATTTAATATGAGATCTAAGTTCAAATGGATTTTTACGCTTCTAATGGCGTTATCATTGCAGTTTTCATTTGCACAAGAGAAAACTGTTACTGGTACTGTTTCAGATGGTAAGGCAACGTTGCCTATGGCCAATGTGAAAATTAAAGATACCAAAACGGGTATTCAAACTGACATGGATGGAAACTTCACAATCAAAGCCAAACAAGGTGATGTTTTAGTGGTTTCGTTTTCAGGTTATGAAACCAAAGAAGTAAAAGTTACTTCGGCTACTACCTACAAAGTTGTGCTTTCTGAGGAAGCTACAGTTTTGGGTGAGGTTGTAATCGCGGGTTACGACAGAAAAATTGCTAAACCAAAGTCTTCAGCATCTACTGTTACTGTAACTGCGGAGGCTTTAGCAAATCGTCCAAACGTTACCGTATTACAGTCATTGGCTGGTAATGCTGCAGGTTTGAACGTATTTTCATCGTCAGGTTCGCCAGGTTCTGCGAAATTTGACCTTGTAATTCGTGGGGTTGGATCGGTAAACGCTTCAACTGAGCCATTGTATGTAATCGATGGTGTGCCAACCAACTCGGTTGTTTTCCGTAACATCAACCCAGAAGATATCGAAGCGATGTCTATTTTGAAAGATGCTGCTGCTACTTCAGTGTATGGTAACAGAGGTGCTAACGGGGTAATTGTAATCAAAACCAAAGGAGGTAAGTTTAACTCTGCTTTGAAAGTGAGTTATTCAGGTTCTTATGGTGTGTCAGAATTGCCAAAGCACAAGTATAATTTGATGTCATCTCAGCAATTGTTAAGATTGCAAAGAGATCGTGGAGTAAGTGCAGGTGCTGGTCAAAATGCAGTATTGTCATCTCAAATGGGATGGACTTTTGGTGATCCATTGACCGATGCTCAAATTCAAAGCGCGCCAAATCAAAATTGGTTGGATGTGTTCTTTAGACAAGCGTCTACAATGAATCACAATATTTCCTTGTCTTCAGGGGGTGAAAACTTAAATCAATTTACTTCGTTCAGTTATACAGAACAAGATGGTATCGTAGCTAATACAGATTTCCAACGTTTTACGATGCGTAACAACTTGAACGGTAAGAGTTCGAATGGTAAGTTTACTTATGCTACAACTTTCACAGCTGCATTTTCACAAAGAAATCAGTTGAATCAAGAAACCAACTCAGCTGTTGATAACAACGTAGTACAAAACCCATTGTTGGGAGGTATTACAGGTGTGCCTTACTATTCTGAGAACTTTTATCCTGGATCTGGTCAAGGTTTGTATGATTTGATTGGAACTGACTTTGATGGTGGTAACACTACTTTAGTATTACAAGATTTATTGTTTGCAGGTAATCAACCTAACCGTTACAAAGAATTGAAATTGTTAGGAAACATTAATTTAGCGTATAAGTTATCTAAAGATTTTACATTAGACTCTAAACTAGGTGTAGATTACAACTATTCAAACCGTATGTATGCTCGTGCGCCTTGGTCGTATTTAGCAATCGCTGTTCGTGAATCGAACGCAGTTCCTTTTGGAGGATTCGAATTGAGAAATAATGATCGTGATTTCAACTTTACATCTATTACAAGTTTGAAATACAACAAATCATTTGGTAAACATTCAGTTGATGCAGGAGTTTACACTGAGTATGTGAAAGCATACCGTCAAGTTGAACAATCACAACAAAATGGTTTGGACTTACTTAACTACGCTTTCGGTGCTGGTACAGGATGGACAAACGTAGGAGGTACTTATGCTTCTTTACGTCCAACAACTTCAGCTGCTAAAAACATGGCGGGTATGTTCTCATATTTTGCCAATGCAACGTATGATTATTCAGACAAGTATGGTGTTGATGCTGTAATTCGTCGTGATGCTAGTTACCGTTTCATTGATGATAACCGTTGGGGTACTTTCTGGTCAGTAGGTGCTCGTTGGAATATCAACAAAGAGAAATTTATGGAGAACTCTATTTTCAGTATGTTGAAATTAAGAGCTTCTATTGGGGTTCAAGGTAACCAAAACGTATTAGCTGCAGCTTATGGAGGAAATCCTTTGTATACAGCTCAAAACTTAGTGCGTGACTTAGCTTCAACTGCTACAGGATATGGTAATACAGCTGG
>CAYNDK010000015.1:0-30374 GCA_964395965.1 uncultured Flavobacterium sp. | reverse complement strand
TTGTGAAATAGTTACATAGTTATCCCAAGATACTCGTGTAATTGGATCTGGGAATTCTTGTAACCATGGGTTGTTGGCTTGTTGGCCATCACCCATACCTGTTTTGGTGTACAATACCAATTCAACACCATTCGATTTTGAACTAGCCAATGCATTTGCAGCACCTGCGTAATCAGCAGTTCCTCCTGCTAAACCAGCATCACCATAAACAGCAACACCATCATGTAAAGTTTGGTTCCAACTTGCATTTCCTAAGAAACCAGCTGAACCTGCTCTTAAATAATCATAGTAATTACCACTTACTCCATTCCAAGACATTAAAGCCTCTTGGAATTGTTTTGTATTGAACAAAGGACGAATCGTAGGTTGCGCTAAAGAATAGGTTCCTTTAGTCAACACATGATCATTCCATGATTCCAAATAATGAGGAGCAGCCGCAGCAATTTTAGATTTAGCAGCCGTTTCATCTTCACGTTGTGTGAAAGAAACAGACAATTTTACTTTACCAAGAGCTGTTCCAAAAGCTTCTCCATTTGCTAAAGTGTATACTGGATTAACACCACTCATAATAAGAGTGTGAACGTTTCCAGCCGTCATATCTTTTATCAATTGTGCTACTTGTGCATCATTACCTTTACGAGTATAACGAACACCAGCAGTAGCTAAGGCTTCACTTTTCAATACTTGATTGATTGCAAATACCAACAATTGCGCATTTTTATCTTGAATTCCACAAACCAAAAGTCCTTTTGAACCGGCTTGTTTTAATTGTTCTGCCGCTTTTGCGATTTCAGCATCAGCAGCAGTTTTGTTTGTACCAACAGAAGCTCCTGTAATAATATTATAGATTTTTACTAAAGCTTGCTTTTGGTCGGCAACCGTCATTGCTACACGCTTATCAGCAGCAGCACCAGACAAAGTCATATTGGCTTCAAATTGGAAATGTTTCGACATTTGACCATTTTGAGGCACACGTCCTTTAGCATAAGAACTATCATAGCCTCCACCTTGCCAATCTCCTAAGAAATCTGCACCGATAGAAACAATTGTATTCGCTTTTGAAAAATCATAATCAGCAAGAGCGCGTTCACCATAAACAGCTTCAAAAGCATCTAAAGCTGCTGATTCTGAAACTGCATCATAGATAATATGTTTTGCTGTAGGATTTTTTGAAACAAAGTCCGCAATTAAACGTTCTGTCGATGGACTTGCTAAAGTTGATGTTAACACAACTACTTGCTTTCCTGAAGCTTTTGCCTCAGCTAAAGAAGCTTTAACTTGAGCATCTACATCTGACCAAGAAGCATTTTTCCCGTCAATTTTTGGATTTTGAAGTCGCAAACTATCATACAAAGACAACACTGATGCATGTACACGAGCATTTGCAGCAAACTTAGCTCCAGCCAAACGGTTGTTTTCTACTTTAATTGGGCGACCTTCACGTGTTTTAATCAACAAATTCGCAAAATCAAACCCATCAAACATAGTTGTAGCATAATAATCAGCAACACCAGGTATAATAGTATCGGGCTGAACTACATAAGGGATTGATTTGTGAACAGGACCTTCACAAGCTGCTAATGTTGCAGCAGCAGTAGTGAAACCTACGTATTTTAAGAAATCACGACGGGTAGTTGATGAAGAAGATAATGAACCATCAGCTAGGAATTCATCCGTAGGGATTTCTTCCACAAATTCATTATTTCTAAGCGTCTCAACAATAGAACTATTTTCGTTTAGTTCTTCAACACTTTTCCAGTATTTTTTGTTAGATGACATCGTATATAAATATTAGCTTCTTAATAATTGATTAATAGTGACACTTACCACATTCTAAACCACCCATATCTGCGATGGTCAACTTGTCTTTACCATACTTTTTGGATAATTCAGCATGGATCTTTTCATAGTAAGCATTACCCTCCATTTTCACTTCAGTTTCACGGTGACAGTTAATACACCATCCCATAGTTAACGGAGCGAATTGTTTCTGTACTTCATACGTTTGTACAGGTCCGTGACATTTCTGACACTCAATACCCGCTACAGTTACGTGCTGAGAGTGGTTGAAGTAAGCAAAATCAGGCAAATTGTGAATACGAACCCATTTTACCGGATGCGATTTACCCGTATATTTTTGCGTTGATTTATCCCAACCTACTGCATCATATAACTTTTGAATTTGAGCATCATAGAATGCTTTTGAATATTCAGCTGTAGCTGTAGTATCTGATACTTCAGAAATATTTTTATGACAGTTCATACAAATATTCAACGAAGGAATACCTGCATTTTTACTCACACGTGCAGCTGAGTGACAGTATTTACAATCAATACCATTACTTCCCGCATGGATACGGTGTGAATAATGAATTGGCTGAATAGGCGCATAGTCTTGATCTACCCCCACCTGCATAAAGAATCCATATGCAAAATATCCACTTGCCAACAATAAGAATATTGAAGTTACCAACACTAAGAATTGGTTTTGAGCAAAGGATTTCCAAATCGACAATGGATTTTTACCTACAGGAACTTCAACACCATTTGATTTTGCAATCTTAGTAAGCACATTGTTCACCAAGAACAACATCACTACCAACATTAACATCACCAATGAAAGTGCCCCAAGAATTACTTCATTGGACAAACCTCCTTCAGCAGCCCCATCACCTGCTTTTCCAGCAGCACCTGCAACAGCAGGTGGCGCTTCTGGTTTTGGCTCAGAAGTATATGCTAAAATGTTATCAATATCTGCAGTTGACAACTGAGGAAAAGCTGTCATTACAGTTTTGTTGTTTTCTTCGAATACTTTTTTCGCTTTTGCATCACCTGAAGCAATCAAAGCCGAACTGTTATTCACCCATTTGTACAACCATGCTTTGTCATACTTATTAGCCACCCCACGTAAAGCTGGTCCCGTCATCTTTTTGTCTAGATTATGACAAGCCGCACAGTTGGTGTTAAACAATTCCTTTCCTTTCGCAGCATCACCACCACCTGCAGGAGCTGCTGCTGCATCAGCCGCCGGAGCTGCCGCTGCAGGAGCCGCAGCCGGAGCCGCAGTTTCTTGCGCATTTGTTGAAAGGGAAAAAGTTAGCATTACTGCTAATCCGAAGGAATAAATTTTTGAAATCGAATTATGGTTACCCACTTTTTTCATATTATTAATGATTATCGACGTTTTGGCATAGTTTTTTACATGCTTTTTCTCAGCAAACCATACACTTTTTTAAAAACTTGAGCAAAAATACGATTTATGCAGTATTATCAAAACCTTAAAAGTATCTTAAATAACAATTTATATTAATTCTAAATAACTTTTAACTTGAATTCCAAAAGCAACCTCTTACATTTGCATATAAATCAAAAGATTATGAGAATTCCCTTTGAAAAATCGAATTTAAAATACCTTTTTTTAGGTGTGTGTTTTTTCAATTTTAACACAATGAAAGGTCAAAATGTGACTGTAAATCAGGACCCTAAAATTGAACAATTGATGGCTGAAAAAAGAAAGATCAATGCCGCCATAACCATCAATAATCGCTACAAAATTCAGATATTCAGCGGATCAAGTGAAGATTCAAAAAAAACACTTTCTCAATTTAAAAAAGAGAACAACTTATACGACGCAACCATTGTGTTTAGCACACCTATTTATAAGGTTTGGGTAGGGAATTTCAAATCCAGAATTGAAGCGGAAAGAAATCTTATCTATTTAAAGAAAAAATACCCCAATGCTCTAGTCATTAAACCTAATAAAGCTTAAAATTCGACATAAAAAAAACCCCGATAGAAATCGGGGTTTTTTATTGTATTTATTTCAATTTTTTCTTGACTTCTACTTCGTGGTAAGCTTCAATCACATCGTTTAATTGAATGTCATTGTAATTTTTAATTTGTATACCACAATCATAGCCTTTAGAAACCTCTTTAACATCGTCTTTAAATCGTTTTAAGGCTGTTAACTCACCTGTGTAAATCACAACACCTTCACGAATTAAGCGGATTTTAGAATTTCTAAACACTTTACCATCGGTAATCATACATCCAGCAATTGTTCCAACTTTAGAAATTTTGAATGTTTCACGAATTTCTGCTGTTCCCGTAATCTCTTCTTTTAATTCTGGTGACAACATACCTTCCATGGCATCTTTCAAATCATCAATTGCATCGTAAATAATCGAATAGTGACGGATATCAATTTCTTCTTTCTCTGCTAATTGTTTTGCACTTCCTGCAGGACGTACATTAAATCCGATGATAATCGCATCCGATGCAGAAGCTAACATAACGTCTGACTCGGTAATTGCACCAACTCCTTTTAGAATGATATTGATTTGAATTTCTTCCGTTGATAATTTTGAGAAGGAATCTGATAATGCTTCCACAGAACCATCCACATCACCTTTCAAAATAATATTCAATTCTTTAAATTGACCTAATGCAATACGACGACCAATTTCGGCCAGAGTAATGTGTTTCTGTGTACGAACCGATTGTTCACGAATTAACTGCGTACGTTTTGCCGCAATTTGTTTCGCTTCACGCTCATCTTCAAATACATTGAATTTATCACCAGCTGTTGGCGCTCCATCCAACCCTAAAATTGAAATTGGAGTTGACGGACCTGCTTCTTTAATACTGTGACCACGCTCGTCATACATCGCTTTTACCTTACCGTGATTTTTACCTGCTAACACGTAATCACCCACACGTAAAGTACCTGCCTGAACTAATACTGTTGAAACATATCCTCTACCTTTATCTAATTGTGCTTCCACAACAGTTCCGACAGCGGGTTTATTTGGATTTGCTTTTAAATCTAAAATTTCGGCTTCCAACAATACTTTTTCTAAAAGCTCATTGACACCTTGACCAAACTTAGCCGAAATCTCATGGGATTGGTACTTACCACCCCAATCTTCAACAAGTAAATTCATCTGTGCCAACTGCTCTTTAATACGCTCAGGATTAGCGGCTGGTTTATCTACTTTATTAATTGCAAATACCATGGGAACACCTGCAGCTTGAGCGTGACTAATTGCCTCTTTAGTTTGTGGCATGATATCATCATCCGCCGCACAAACAATTACAGCCACGTCTGTCACTTGAGCTCCACGAGCACGCATAGCGGTAAACGCTTCGTGACCTGGAGTATCTAAAAATGCGATTTTTTTGCCGTTTTCTAAAGTTACTGCATAAGCCCCAATGTGCTGTGTAATACCTCCTGATTCACCCGCAATAACATTTGTTTTACGAATATTATCCAATAAAGAGGTTTTACCATGGTCAACGTGACCCATTACGGTTACAATTGGTGCACGTGGAATTAAATCTTCCTCCGAATCTTCAACTACCTTAATTGACTCTTCAATTTCAGCGGTTACAAAATCTACTTCATAACCAAACTCATCGGCAACAATAGAAAGTGTTTCTGCGTCTAAACGTTGGTTCATGGTTACCATGATCCCCAAAGACATACATGTTCCAATTACTTTGGTAATCGGCACATCCATCATGCTTGCAATTTCACCAACGGTAACGAATTCGGTAACTTTTAATACTTTGCTACCTTCTTCCATTGCCTGCATTTCCTCTTCAGAACGCTGACGGTGTGTATCTCTTTTTTCACGGCGGTATTTTGCCGCTTTGGATTTATTTCCTTTACCTTGAAGACGCTCCAAGGTTTCTTTAATTTGGTTTTTAACCTCTTCTTCTGTTGGCTCAACTTTCTGAACTACAGCTTGACGGTTTCCGCCTTTTTGGAAGCCAGGTTTATTTCCAAATCTATTGTTTCCAGCATTTCTTTGCTGATTATTATTATTCCCACCTTGATTAGTGCCTGGAGTTCCTCCACCTTTCACATCAGGTTTTGCCTGAATACGCTTGCGCTTATTTTTGGCTTGATTGTCGTTATTTGAATTGTTTCCGCCTTCTTCTTTTTTCTTTTTAGGCTTTTCAAATTTCGTCAAGTCAATTTTTTCCCCAGCAACTACTGGACCTGTCAATTTGGTATAAATGGTTTTATACTGCTCTTCTTTTTGTTCACCTGGAGCAGCAGTTGGTGCAGCTGTTGGTGTTGGTGTTGGAGCTGCAACTGGTGTAGCAACTGGTTTTTCAACTGGAGCTGGTTTAACAGGCTCTGCAGGTGTAGCAACTGGTTCAGATTTAGCTACTACTGGAGCTTTCACTTCCTCAACCACTTTTGGTGCTTCAGGCTCTGGAGCAACTGGAGCAACTGCTGGTGTTGGTTTAGGGTCTAAGTCAATTTTTCCAATTGCTTTAGGACCACTAACCACTGCTTTTGCCTTAATGACTTCCTGCTTCTGACGCTCTTCTTCTAGTCTCTTTTTTTCTTCTAACTCGCGTTCACGCTCCAAACGCAGGGCCTCTTTTTCTTTACGAATCTCTTCACTAACCCCTTTGGACGCTTCTTTATTTCCGCGGTCACCAGCAAATTGATTTTGAAGAATATCAAACTCTTTCTCAGAGATCTTCGCATTAGGATTGGAATCAATAGAAATTCCTTTTTCTTTCAAAAAATCCACAGCACGATCTAGAGAAATATTTAATTCTCGTAAAACTTTATTAATTCTAATATTTCTTTCGTCAGACATATAGTGTTATTAAGTTCTGTTCTTTTATTCAGCAGTTTATTAGTCTTCAAACTCCTCTTTAAGGATACGCATTACTTCCATAATGGTTTCTTCCTCTAAATCGGTACGTCGCGCTAAATCTGCTACATCTTGTTTCAAGATGCTTTTTGCGGTATCCAAACCGATTTTGGCAAACTCGTCAATAATCCAACCATCGATTTCGTCTGAGAATTCAGTCAATTCAACATCATCGTCTTCAGCTGCATTCCCTTCACGGATTACATCCAACTCAAAACCTGTCAATTGACTTGCCAATTTAATATTTTGACCGCCGCGACCAATCGCTTTGGAAACTTCTTCTAATTTAAGGAACACTTCTGCCGTTTTAGATTCTTCATCCAACTTGATTGAAGATACTTTTGCCGGACTCAAAGCACGAGAAATTAACAAAGAAGGATTAGTTGTAAAATTAATCACATCAATATTCTCATTTCCTAACTCACGAACGATTCCATGGATACGCGATCCTTTCATACCCACACAAGCTCCAACTGGATCAATACGATCATCATAAGAATCCACCGCAACTTTCGCTTTTTCACCAGGAATACGCACCACTTTTTTAATCATAATCAAACCATCGAAAACTTCAGGAATCTCTTGTTCGAACAATTTTTCCAAGAATTTTTCAGATGTACGTGACATCACAATTTGAGGCTTATTTCCTTTAAGCTCAACATTTTCAATAATTCCTTTAACATTGTCTCCTTTTCTAAAAAAGTCAGAAGGAATTTGTTTTTCTTTTGGCAACACAATTTCATTACCATCATCATCCACTAAAATTACAACTTTTGGACGAACATGATGAACTTCAGCGGTATAAATTTCGCCAATGATATCTTTAAATTGTTTATACAAATTGGTATTGTCGTGCTCGTGGATTTTGGAAATCAAGTTTTGACGTAAAGCCAAAATCGCTCTTCGTCCTAAATCAATCAATTTCACCTCTTCAGAAACATCCTCGCCAACTTCAAAGTCAGGCTCAATTTTACGCGCTTCTGACAACTCAATTTGTGAATTGGGATCCTCAACATCACCGTCTGCAACAACCACACGGTTTCTCCAAATCTCCATATCTCCTTTATCAGGATTGATGATAATATCAAAATTGTCATCAGAACCATATTTCTTTTTCAACGCATTACGAAACACATCCTCAAGGATAGCCATAAGGGTAACGCGATCAATCAGCTTGTCATCTTTAAACTCAGAAAATGATTCGATTAAGGCAATATTTTCCATTATAATTGATTATTAAAATTTTATCGTAACAATTGCTTCTTTTATCTCTGTATACGGCAATTCCAAAATTTTGGTCACCGTTTCTTTTCCTTTTCCAATCGCCTTGGGCTCACGCGCAGTCCAAGTCAACGTAATCTTTTCAGGATCTGCAGCTTTTAATTCTGCTTCAATTTTCTCGCCTCCAACCGTTTTTACAAGTAACGATCTTCCAATATTTTTCACATACTGTCGTGATAATTTAAGTGGCGACCCCACTCCTGCAGAAGCTACATCCAACGAAAAGTCTTGCTCTTCACGATCCAGATTATGTTCAACAGAACGACTAACATCCATGCAATCTTGCAAAGTCACTCCTTGATCACCATCCAAAATTACACTTATTTTGTAACTATCTGAAATCGAAACGTCTATTAAAAATAAATCTGGCTTTTCAGCCAAACCCGCTTCCAAAAGCTGAATTACTTTTTCCTTAAAGGTCATAGTTTGGTATAAAAAGAGGGAAGCAGTGCTTCCCTCATTATTCATCATTTGTTAAATAACGGTGCAAATATAGTACATTTTTATTTTAAAAAAACACAATCTGTTGATTAATTTTTTGTACCTTTAGGGTAGAAATAAATAAACATTATATAATTATTCTTACAATGAAAAAAATTCTTATACCAACGGATTTTTCAGACCACGCCGAATACGCACTCAAAGTAGCTGCGCAAATTGCGCGCAAAAACGACGGTGAAATCATCTTATTACACATGTTGGAACTTCCACACGAAGGTAGCGACGCAATTAGCACAGGCCATGATATCCCCGAATTAATGTTTTTTAAAAACGCTGCTATCAATAAACTAGAAGAACTAATGGATGCTGACTACCTAGATGGAATTAAAGTTTCAGAGGTAATCCAATTTGAAATGGCTTTCGAAGGTATTCTTAACATTAGCCGTTTAAACAATGTTGACCTTATTGTTATGGGCTCACATGGCGCTAGCGGTTACAAAGAAATGTTCATTGGATCCAATGCAGAAAAAGTTGTACGTAATTCTGAAGTACCCGTTTTGATCATTAAAAAAGACCAAGGTGAATTTAATGTAGATACATTTGTTTTTGCATCCGACTTTGCCGACGAGGCCAAAAAACCTTTTAGCAAAGCGGTTGAATTTGCCAATAAATTTGACGCTACCTTGCACTTGGTAATGATCAACACGCCCAACAACTTTAAATCTACGGCAACCTCTCAATCTACGCTTGACAACTTTGTAGGCAATTTCCAAATCAACAAATTTGAAACACATATCTACAACGAGACCAATGTTGAAAAAGGGATTTTGAATTTTGCAAATAGCATTGATGCTGACTTAATTGGAATGAGCACTCATGGAAGAAAAGGTTTAGCACATTTCTTCAATGGCAGCATTAGTGAAGATTTGGTTAATCACGCTACTCGACCCGTAGTTACTTTTAAAATCTAAATAACATAAGCCTCTTCACAGAGGCTTTTTAATTGACTCCAACAAAAAAGCCCAACATTTCTGTTGGGCTTTTTGTTGGTCTACAAGGATTCGAACCTTGAATGACTGAACCAAAATCAGTAGTGTTACCGTTACACCATAGACCATTATTGCGGGTGCAAATTTAGAACATTTTTTATTTAAAGCAAGAATTTTAAAAAATATTTTGACATTTTTTTTACTAGTTACACTAAAAACACTGGGGTTCCGTTAGTTGAACTTGTGTAAATCAGATTTTTAGAATTTTTTGTTAACCCGTAGACCAATACACAAAAAAATAGTTTCTTTGCAACATTAATACTAAAGCCAATTTATGACGCCTTTCGACTTTAAAAAGTGGAACAACATCCTAGGGTGGATCGCCTTTGGAATTGCCTTACTCACCTACAGCCTTACCGTTGAACCTACAATGAGTTTCTGGGATTGTGGTGAATATATAGCAACAGCCGCAAATCTTGAAGTAGGACATCCACCAGGAGCACCTTTATTTCAAATGTTGGGCGCATTTTTCTCAATGTTTGCTACAAGTAAAGAGACCGTTGCATTAATGGTGAACATGTTAGCCGTATTCTCAAGTGCATTTACGATCCTTTTCTTGTTCTGGTCTTCATCAATCATTTTGAGAAAAATGGTACGTTCTTACAGTGAATTGACGGATACAAATTCCAAAGTGATACTTGGAGCCTCGCTAGTTGGAGCGCTAACATTCACCTTTTCCGACAGTTTCTGGTTCAATGCTGTAGAAGCAGAAGTATATGCAATGGCCATGTTTATGATTGCATTATTGTTGTGGCTAGGCCTTCGTTGGGAGGAAGAAATGCACACTCCTAAAGGCAATAAATGGTTGATTTTAATTAGCTTAATGGTAGGTTTGACCTTTGGTGTCCACTTTATGGCATTACTCACCCTGCCTTCAATTGGTTTTTTGTATTATTTCAAAAATTATAAAACGATAACTATTAAGAATTTTGTGATTGCCAATGTGGTAATCATCGCTATCTTACTTTTTATCTTTAAACTTTTACTTCCTTACACTTTAGCATTCTTTGCAAAGACAGAGATTTTCATGGTGAACTCTTTTGGACTACCATTTAATTCAGGAACTATCTTTGCCTTTTTACTAATTATAGGATTATTCTATTTTGGCTTGCGTTACACGCAACAAAAAAATCTACCCGTAGCAAACACTGCTTTATTGTGTGTTCTATTTGTATTGATTGGTTTTTCGACTTGGATCATGTTGCCAATTCGTGCCAATGCCAATACACCCATCAATGAAAACAACCCCTCAGATGCCGCAGAAGTTCTTGCCTATTACAACCGTGAACAATATGGCGTGAATCCATTGTTTTACGGACCGCAATACACCGATATGTTTGCAGAAGCCGATGCTGAACAACCCTATTTGGATAAAAGTCCGAATTATGAACGGGACGAGAAAACAGGTAAATATGTTATCGTAAATAATTATAAAGACGCCGAACAGAACTCCAACAGCAAACATCGTGCATTTTTGCCTCGTTTATGGAGTACTGATAACGTGAAAGGGTATGTAAACTTTGTGGGCGTGCCAAAATTCACTATTCGCCCTGAATATGCTGAAAACGAAGAGCTTTTAAAAGAAGTTGAAGGATTTCGTCAAGCCTACAACCAAAAGCAATTAGACAATGATGACTATATCAATTTCATAAAATATTACGGCGAATACCTTGAAGTAGAAAAACCAGGTTTTTGGGACAACATTAGCTTCATGGTTGAATACCAATTCGGCTACATGTATGGTCGCTATTTACTATGGAATTTTGTAGGCCGTCAAAATGATAACCAAGGGCGTTATGACAATTTAGATGGAAATTGGATGAGCGGTATCAAAGCTATTGACGAAATGCATTTAGGTTCTCAAGACAATTTACCCGATGATATCAAAAATAATAAAGGCCGAAATTTTTATTATTTCCTTCCTTTCTTTTTGGGCCTTTTAGGTTTCTTATATCATGCTCAAAGAGATTTAAAATCATTTTATGTATTGCTTACCCTATTCCTTTTCACAGGGTTGGCTCTAAAAATTTATTTGAACGAAAGACCTTTTGAACCACGTGAACGCGACTATGCACTAGTGGGATCGTTTTATGTCTTTGCAATTTGGGTAGGTTTTGGAGTCTATGCATTGTATGAACTTTTAGCTGAGAAAATCAAAGCAAAAACAGCTGCGAGTGTAGCTGTAGCACTGTCACTTTTAGTGTCTCCAGTATTAATGGCTGCTCAAAACTGGGATGATCACGACCGTTCCAACCGCTACACGGCTATTGCTATGGCGAAAAACTATTTGGATTCATGTGATAAAAACGGAATTTTATTTACAATCGGTGACAATGATACCTTCCCGTTATGGTATGCCCAAGAAATTGAAGGCTACCGAACAGATGTGCGTATTGTAAACACAAGCTTATTGATGACTGACTGGTACATTGATCAAATGAAACAGAAAGTTTATGAATCTGACGGCTTACCGATTTCGTTTACACATAGCCAAATTGTTGCAGATAATCGCGATGTAATTTTATTCCATAAACAAACCGAAAATCGTTGGAATCTAAATGATTTTGTTGAATTTGCAAAGAGTGAAGATACCATTACAACTATAGAAATGCGAAACGGTCACCGTCTTCACTTTTTCCCTACAAATAAAGTGCGTATTCCTGTTGACAAAGCAACAATCTTGAAGAACAAAGTTGTCAATGCAAAACAAAGTGATTCAATTGTACCTTATATTGATTTAGACATCAAAGGTGGTGCCTTATATAAAAATCGCTTAATCATGTTGGATATTCTTCGTAATAACAACTGGAAACGTCCTATCTATTTTAGCCCTGGAAGTTTTGGTGATGACGATTATTTATGGATGAAAGACTACCTTCAATTGGATGGAATGGTGTATAAATTAGTCCCAATTAAAACTCCTGTTGTAGAAGAAAACTACCCAGACATGGGACAAATTGATACCGACAAAATGTATCCGTTAATTATGAAATGGCAATGGGGTAATGGCGAATTAAAAACAATTTATCATGATCCCGAAACCCGTCGAAACTGTATCTCCTACCGCGGTAATATGTCACGCACCATGGATGTATTAATTAAAGAAGGGAAAATTAATGAAGCTAAAAAAATTATCGAACTTGCGCTTGAAAAGATGCCATTGGAATATTATGGTTATTATTTAACGCTTGAACCATTTGTAAATGGGTATTATAAAGTTGGAGAAAAAGAAAAAGCGCGTCAATTGGTAAAACAATTAGCCAACAAATACCAACAAGAACTGTTGTATTACAGTACTTTCAGCGCAGGTGATAAAACATTTATGGGCACTGACATTGTTTCAGCGATTGAACGGTATCGAAACGTGCTCAAAGTAGTGAAGAAAAATGGCGATATCGACTTCTATAACGAATGTAGAGGCCCTTTCAACAGCTACAACAATCGTTTCAAAGGAATGTATAATCGTCCATCTGAATAAAAAAAGTGCTCCATATCGGGGCACTTTTTTTATTTTTGAAGTATGAATGTACAATGGGTAAAAACCCCACGCTGGATCAAACGCATTTTTTCCAATCTAATTTGGGAAGGACCCAAAAAAGAAAAGGTTATCTATTTGACTTTTGACGACGGTCCTACTCCAGAAATCACAGAATGGGTGATTGAACATTTAGAGCGTTATGATTTTAAAGCTACCTTTTTTTTAATTGGGGATAACATCCGTAAATATCCCGAAATTGCACAACTCGTTCTCAAAAATGGACATGCCATAGGCAATCACACGTTCAACCATTGGAACGGATGGCGGTATTCCACAAAAGCGTATATTGAAAACACTAGTCGCTGTGCTGAAGAAATTGAAACACAGCTTGACAAACAGAGTTTATTATTTCGTCCTCCCTATGGCAAAATCAAACCTTCGCAAGTTTGGCAATTACGAAAAAAGGGATATAAAATTATCATGTGGGACATTATCACTTATGATTGGGATGCCTCAAAGTCGCCAGAATTTTGCTATGATACAATTGTTAAAAATGTAACTCCAGGCAGTATTATCGTTTTTCATGATAGCAAAAAAGCCTTTGGCAACCTGAAAGTGGTATTGCCCAAGGCTTTAAAATATCTTCACGAAAATGGATTCCGTAGTGAACGCTTGATCTAAAGTTGATCGTTGACAATATTGATTAAGGAATTCGCATCCAACTCTCCGGATTGTCTCCAAATCATCTGGCCGTTTTTATAAATCATCAAGGTTGGCAAGCCTTTTATACGAAGCGCTTCGGCCAATTCTTGATTCTTATCGACATCAATTTTGATCACCTTTGCCTTATCGCCGAGCGCTGCAGCTACATCGCGAATCACGGGATGCATTGCTATTGATGACTCATTCCACTCGGTGTAAAAGTCGATCAAAACCGGCACTTGCGCATTGATAAGTTCTCCAAATTTCGACATATAATCAATCGGTTTTTAGGGTTCTCTACTCAAAGTAAAGAAAAATTAGAATACAAATGTAGTATTTTTAACAAATTATGCGATACTCTTGCCTTTTTTTAGTTCAATTAGCGTAATTTCAGGCATAATTCCTACGCGACCAGGATAAGCATGGAAACCAAATCCACGATTAACATAGATGTATCGATTTGCATTTTCATACAATCCTGCCCACTGGTTATAGACATACTTCACCGGACTCCATTTTAACCAACCTGGAATTTCGATACCAAATTGAAATCCATGAGTATGCCCAGATAAAGTAAGCTGATAATGATTGGGATGATTCTTGACTTCAACGTCCCAATGACTGGGGTCATGTGACATTAATATCTTGAAATCTTCAGCCGTTAATCCCGCACCGGCTTTAGCCAAATCACCTGCTTTTTTAAATTTTACACCCCAATTTTCAACACCAACCAACGCCAAAGAAGCCGCACCTTTCTGCAATTTTACATGCTCATTCAACAACAATTTAAAGTCAATTTGACGGTGTAAATCTTTTATGTTTTCGAAATTTTCCTCTTTCTCTTTCGCAGAATCCCATTCTAAATATTCACCATAATCGTGATTCCCTAATACTGAAAATTTTCCGTAGGAATGCGGACGAATGGATTTGAACATTGCAATCCACGGTTCCATTTCATCGGCATGATTATTTACAATGTCACCCGTAAACAATAACAAATCGGATTCTTGTGTATTGATTAAATCGATGGCATGCTGAATTTTCTCGGCATCATCAAAACTCCCACTGTGAATATCGGAGATTTGTGTGAGTGTAAATCCGTCAAACTCTTCTGGTAAATCTGGAAAATGCAGGGTTTCTTTTCGAACTTTGAAATTGTATTTCCCTTTTGTCATTCCATAAAAAAAAGACAAAAATGGTACCGCTGCAATTCCTAAGGCGATTTGACTTACAAACTTTCTTCGCTCGGTAAAAGTCACGGGACTCGAATCCGAATTGCCAATTAAATCTTTAATCCAAATAAATACACGGATGACATCTTCAAAAAACAGCACCGGGACAATCAATAATTTGGGCACCGTAAACAACAAAAACAGTCCAGTTGCCATTAATGTGGCTTGCGTTTGACCAATTTTTCGATCGAAGGTGAGAAGATTATAAAAAAAGATGCCGTATACCAAAACCGACAGCAATAGATAACTCCAATGGATCCAGCGCGGTTTAAATAAGGTTTTCACCACTTGAAACGTGTACACTTCTACCAAAGTAACTACGGCAAGCAGAATAGCGAGAACGATTAAAAATCGAGTTTTCATAATTAAAATAAAGTGCAAAAATATTGGACTACAATAAGAAACAATACATTTTATTATTTATTTTAACATTTTACAAAATGTATTAGTTCTTAGTGCTGTGAAGTGAACGAAAATCAGGGTTTACTAGATTATAACAATTCATTAATTCATTTCAATTTGAATCGTTTCAAAAAATAAAATCTTGATTCATAAAGGTTCATTTATAACTTGTTACTATTCAAAATTTAATTTGTAATGCATTGAAAAATATCATTTGGTGAAAAAAAACCTCTATTCCGTGTAAGTTATATACACTAAAAAAAATAAGCAGTGATTTTTGTTTTAAATTTTAAAACCAAATCACATGAAAAGATTTCTACTTATTTCATTTTTGCTCACAATTAGCTATTGTATGGCTCAATCTCCAACCAATGGTTTAGTTGCTTATTATGGATTTGAGAATAATTCAAACAGTCATAATGGACTTTACAACCTAACAAATCTGCACGCATCTGGAACTGCAATTAATTACACAAATAGTGGAAATGGAACAGGAAATGCAGCCTATTTCAACAATACAGCATTAAAGTCAACAGCAATTTCATCACAAATAACAAATACATTTACGATTTGCTTTTGGCAAAAAAACGATGCTCCACAGAACCAAATTTACGCTACACGATTTGAACTATTCGGATCGGTATTTTATCGAAATCCAAATGCATCAGGTCAATGGTCTCGAAGTCAAATTTCAATTTCAAATGGTTCATGGGTTGGTCCACAAATGGATACAACATTAAGCAACAATACTTGGCAACACATCGCAATTACTTATGCTAGTAATGGTTCTTTCACGAGATGGGTGAATGGAGTCTATGATTCAACTTTAGATTCAAATGTAGGTTTTGCTAATTTGATCAAATACAACCAAATCCTTTCAATTGGTGGTGGAGCTGATGGCACTGGGAATTTCATGAACAGTAAAGCCTTTAATGGATATATTGACGAATTTTACATCTATAATAGAGCGCTCACTTCAGCTGAAATAAATCAAGTAAAAAACGACGTCGATGGAGTACCCACTGAATCGGCAGTTGTAAGCACAGATGCTTTATTTCAAAACACAAATGCTCAAATCACTACTGTATTAAATGCTAACAACATTCCTATGACAGTAAATTTAAATTGGGGTGATACTACTGCATTAACAAATACCGTAGCATTGGGAAGTATTTCAGGGACTTCAAATCAAACTTTTATTACAGATTTAAATGGTTTAATTCCAACCACGAATTATTTATATCAATTAGTTTTTACTTACGGTTCAACAACAACATATTCTCCAATTTATTCTTTCTCTCAATCGGTTGTTGATGCTTTTCGTTTTAATAATTCATTCATAAGTCAAAATGGCACCCTTTATTTAGGTCCTGGACCATCAGGACTCTATCCCGGATTTGTAGCTGACCGTTCGGGCAATCCAAATAGTGCAGTTTTCTTAAAAAATTATGAAGCAATTGTTTCAGGTAATATCCCAACATTACCAGTAGGTGGAAACAAAAGAAGTGTTTCTTTTTGGTTCAAAAGAGCTCGGACAACGCCTGTTGAATACCATAGTATTTTTGAATGGGGCACACAAACAACGGCCAATGCATATGGAGTAACTATTTATGAAAACAATACTGTTTCAAATTATGGATGGCAAGCGGATGTAACGTCACAAACGGCTACCGCATTAACAACCAATTGGGATCACTATGTAGTAACTTATTCCGACAATAAAACGGTTTGTATTTATAAAAATGGGATGTTAATTAGTACCGGTTCGCAACCAAACTGGAACACTATTGGAAACATAATCACAATAGGAAGTAAAAATGGAGGCCTCCCAACAAACATCTATGGACACCTTGATGATTTTGAAATATATAATACCACACTAAGTCCGACCCAAGTCAACAACTTGTTTTTAAACGGAACTGCTTTATTATCAAATCCAAGTTTAAATGCACAAAGTCTTACTGTTAGAATGTATCCAAACCCAACTACAGACAGTTTCACAATTGAAATGGATGCTGCAATTAAAACTGTCAATTTATATAATCTTCATGGTCAAAAAGTATTTTCCTCAAAGAGTAAAAAGGTTGACATTTCAAGTCTCTCCAAAGGCATTTATTTAGTTCAAATTGAAGATGAAAATAACAATGCTTATTCACAAAAACTAATTATTAAATAGTTAGGGTAATAGAGTTTATGACTTAAATTTCCTTCCTACCATTTTAATGTCAACAATATCGCTCGAGATTGACCCACTCGGTGTAATACTTACAAAAAAATATATGCGTTTCATGAAAAAAAACCACCAATTCATGAATACTTAACTTTTGATCATTATCATTTATTGACTTTTGAATTGATTTAAATTTTCTCAAAAATGAAAAAAATATTACTTTTAGTAGCCTATTTACTTTTTATGCATACCAGCTTTGCTGCAGGAACACCTTTAGTTTCCAGTTTAGCAAATGGTACAATAACTTCAAATTCTGCCGCAATTTCATTCTCGGTTGTAGCTAATGGAGCACAAACATCTGTTTGGGTTCAATACAATACGGACCCTGTAAACATTAATACCGGTCCTAGTTTTACATTGGGAACAGTAACTGCAAATTCATTTGCAAACTACAACCCTACAATTACAGGGTTACAGCCAAACACACTTTATTACTGGAGAGTGGCTGCTACTAATATATATGGCACTACTAACACAATAATGACATCATTTACTACATTAGCAAATGCTGCTATTCCAACAATTTCAGGAATTAACAGTGCTCCATTTGCAAACTCTGCCACTATTTCCTATTCGCTAAATGCAAATACAAGTGCAACAACCTCAATCGTAAAATATGGTTTAACAAATTCAAATTTAACGAATCAAGTTTCTGGTTTTTCAGCCTCAGGCACAACCACTACTGGAGGTACTGCTTCCATAACAGGCTTAACCCCTAATACTCAATACTATTATCAAATAACCGCAACAAACAGTTTAGGCGTTTCAAACAGCACAATAGGAACATTCACTACTACATCGCCAATTATACCTCAATTGATAGCTGAATACGACTTTAATAACACCTACAACAATAGCAATGGAAACACACCCTTTTCTGCAAATGCGGGTACTAGCTTTGTAAATGATAGACAAGGGAACCCAAATAATGCAATCAATATTAATCAAAATAGCACCTCCGCTTCGATTGTTGGACTTCCAGCAAGCAATAATCCAAGATCCATATCAATTTGGGCAAAACTGAACAACTTCAGCATTTTCGGCTACAATCACTTGTACGGATATGGGACAGCAGGCAATAGCACAGGAAACGGTGGATCTTTACTTGGATCAAATATTGTCAATGGGAATGCAACGACTACTTCCATTGGTCATTTGGGATATTCAAACAATCACCTTCAATCAGTTACTGGTTATGATTTTAAAAACTGGAATCATTTTATCTTCGTCTATGACGGATCAATTTCTAAAGTGTACATTAATGGAACACTAGCGGGTTCTACCCCAAAAACATGGAATACAATAGTAACTGCTAACACTTTTACCCTAGGTGGATTTTTTGGTGAAAACTATTTTGATGGTTCACTTGATGATCTAAAGATTTACAACTTTGCTGTTACTGATTCAGAAGCCACTAGCCTATATAATAACAACAGCTTAGCAACAACTAATCAAATCACAAAAAATCAACGTGTAATTATTTATCCAAATCCAGCAAAAGAGGCTTTTACAATTGACATGGAAAATGAGGTAAAATCCATTGAAATTTACACTTTTCAAGGGCAAAAAGTTATGACTGCTGTACAAAAAAATGTGAGTATTTCAAACCTACAAAGCGGAATCTACTTAGTTCGAATTGAATCGGTTAATAGTGAAGTAAGCACCCAAAAACTAATAATTCAATAAATCCAACAATCAATATTTTATAACTAAGAACAAAGTCTAACAATAATGATTTGAAAAAGTAGACATGGTATACCTAACATGAATACTATTATTCTCATATGATTATGAATAAAATACTGATTATTGATTAAAACAATGCAAAACGACCAACCCTTAAGTAAAAAATAAAGTAAGTAGTTTTTAAAGAAAATACCGCTCAAGAGAATCAAATTCTGAATGAGCGGTTTTTCGCTTTAAAAAAAATACTACCTTGTTTAGCTATTCTACACCCATGAAAAAAATTAAAGCTATTGTAGTTGACGACGAAGAAAACGCTCGATTAATCATCAAAAATTTTGTATCCGAATATTGTCCTTTAGTAGAAATAATTGACGAAGCTGAAGATGTAAAATCTGCAGTGAAAATTATTAACAAAAATCATGTTGACTTGGTATTTCTCGACATTGAAATGCCGAACGAAAACGGATTTGCGCTATTTGATTATTTCAACAAACCTAATTTTGAAACCATATTCTGTACAGCTTATTCTGAATATGCCCTAAAAGCATTTGAGGTTTCTGCCACCGATTATCTATTGAAACCAATTGGATTAGCAAAAATGAAAGAAGCCATTGAAAAAGTAGCTAAAAGATTAGAAACCAATAACTCAAACACAAACAACATAACAGTTTTAAAAGAAAATTTATCTGAAAAAGAAATAAAAAAAATTGGTGTTCATATCGGTGATGGTATCGTCTATATGGATTTAAACGATATCCTATACTTTGAAGCTGAAGGTTCATATACAACTATTCATCATAAAAAAGGAAAAGACTTAACCGTGAAAAAAGTCAAGTATTTTGAAGATTTATTAGCAAATGACCATCGCTTTTTTCGTATCCATCGCTCCTACTTAATTAACGTTACACTAATAAAAAAATACAGTAAAAAAGATGGATTATCCATCACTTTCGACGACCGAAACATGTTACCCATTTCACGTGAAAAAAAGGAAGAATTTGAAGATTATATGCACCTTAACCGTATCTTTTAAATGAAACGTTTCATTATATTTTTAATCTTAGCGATTCCCTATCTTATTTCAGCCCAAAACAACGAACTAGAGAAAAAAATAAATCGCTACCAAAAAAAGGATACCACTCGGGTAGAATTATTAATCGATTATTGCGTAAGCACAACATTTTCTGTATCGGATAAAATGTTAGTGTATGCAAAAGAAGCTAATCGCATTTCAAAAAAAATAAACTATCGAAAAGGTGAAATTCGATCGCTCAATTGCATAGGAAACTATTACTACCAACAAGGCATTTTAGATAAAGCTATTTACTATTACACCGATGCCATTCGACTTGCCGAAAAAACCAAAGATGTGGACAACATTATTATTGGAAAAAGTAATTTGGCTAGTGTATATATACAAATCAAAGATTCTAAAAAAGCTTTGAAATTATTCCTTGAAAGTGATCAATTAATGGTAAAATCTGGCAATGAAGATTCACCAAACAGGGCTGCCCTACTCACAAACATTGGCGCGGCATACTCTGAGTTGAAACAACACCAAGAATCATTAAAATACCATTATAAAGTTTTAGCTTTTTGCAAGAAAAAAAACATACACTTTGGCATTGCCCTAGCCGAAAGTAATATTGGCGATGAATATGTAAAACAAAAACTTTATGACAAAGCACTTCCTTTTTTAACCTCTTCTATGGAAAACTCTGAAAAAAATGGAATTGTTAGTTTTCTTGGACAAACCTATAAAGACCTTGGTTTAGTTTATTTACATAAAAACCAACTTAAACAATCCATTAAATATCTAGAAAAAGGCGTTGTACTTTGCAACAAAATAAAAGACCAAATTAATCTATTGGCACTTTTAAAAGTTTTACAAAAAGTATATGCAATAAATGGCAATTATAAAGAGGCTTTTTTCACTTCTCAAAGTTTTATAAAAGTTAACGATAGTCTTAACAATAGTGAAAAACAAAAAATAATTACAGAAACAAATACAAAATATGAAACTGAAAAGAAAGAAGCATCAATCAAAGCACTTCACCAAAAAAATAGAATATCAGAACTTGAATCGAAAAAAAAGACGACAACTTTATATCTAGCTGCTCTATTTTTTATAGGATTGACAACCACCGGATATATCCTATTTACACGATACAAAGAGAAAAAGAAAAACGAATTATTACAAAACCAACTAGCCGAAACAGAAAAACTATTGGCTGCTGAAAAAAAGGTTTCTGAAAGCGAACTCAAAGCACTAAAAAGTCAGATGAATCCACACTTTATTTTCAATGCTCTGAATAGTATTCAAATGCAATTTATGTTTGGAGATAAACTAATCGCTAATGAACAACTTAATAACTTCACTTATTTAACTAGACAAATTTTAGAGGTATCTGGAAAAAAAAGCATTCCGATTTCAGATGAAATTGAAATTCTCACTAAATATTTAGAGTTGGAACAATTACGTTTCAAAAAAGATTTTTCTTATTCAATATCTGTATCTAGCAATGTGGATGATGAATTTTATAAAATCCCTCCAATGTTAATTCAACCCCTTGTAGAAAACAGCTTAAAACACGGATTATTACATAAAAAAGGAGATAAAAACGTAACCATTCATTTTGATATTGATCATTTAGAAACGCACATTGTTTGTACAATTATTGACAATGGAATCGGTCGAAAAAAATCAGCAGAAATCAAGGCGAAAAATCATGCAAATCACAATTCTTTTTCTACTCTAGCTATTGAACAGCGTTTAAATTTGCTTAATGAAAAACTACAATTAGACAACTTAATAGTTTACAAGGATTTGGTATCCAATGAAAACGAAATTAACGGCACTCAAGTTGTTATAAAAATTCCAATTATTTAAACCCTTTGACTATTTTTACAATGAAAATGTAAATATAAATCATGTCACAAAAACGATTATTTCTGCTCGATGCCTACGCGCTTATATTTCGTGGGTATTATGCCTTTATCAAAAACCCGCGCATCAACTCCAAAGGAATGGATACCTCAGCCATTATGGGGTTTATGAACTCCTTGATGGATGTGATCAAACGCGAAAAACCCGATCATTTGGCCGTAGCTTTTGATAAAGGAGGCAGCGATTACCGTTTGGAAATGTTTACCGACTATAAAGCCAATCGTGACGAAACCCCTGAGGCCATCAAAATTGCCGTGCCTTATATTCAAGCGTTGCTAAACGCGATGCACATTCCCATTATTGAAAAAGCCGGATTTGAAGCCGACGATTTGATTGGAACATTAGCCAAAAAAGCAGAGCAAAAAGGTTACAAAGTCTACATGGTCACGCCCGATAAGGACTTTGGACAATTGGTTTCTGAAAATATTTTCATGTACCGTCCCGCTCGAATGGGGAACGATATCGAAATCTGGGGCGTGGAAGAAGTCAAACAAAAATTTGAAATCACCGACCCGCTACAAGTCATCGATTTCCTAGGAATGATGGGCGATGCGGTGGATAATATTCCCGGACTCCCAGGCGTAGGTGAAAAAACCGCCAAAAAACTGTTGGCCGAATTCGGTTCCATGGAAAATCTTTTGGCCAATACCGACAAATTAAAAGGAGCATTGAAAGAAAAAATTGAAGCCAACAAGGAACAAGGGATTCTTTCTAAAAAACTCGCCACTATCCTACTCGACTGTCCGGTTGAATTTGATGAAGATTCCTTCGAACTCACGCGACCCGATATCGAAAAAACTGATGCGCTGTTTCAAGAATTGGAATTCCGTCAGATGAAAACGCAATTTGACAAACTCTTTGGTAGCGGAAAAGAATACGACGAAATCGACACCACATCAGTGGCAACAGGTTCAACGCCGGTAGCCAAAAAAGCGCCTGCCAAAAAAGCGCCTGAAAATCAGATGGACTTGTTTGGTTTTGTCGATGAAGAAGATGCACCAACGTTTTCCAACTATGCAACTTTAGCAACAACTTCCCATTTTTACCAAATCGTGCAAGGCGATTTACCTGTGAAATTATTGTTGCAAAATATGTTGAATCAATCTTCGGTTTGTTTTGATACGGAAACTACGGGAATTGATGCCAATGTGGCCGAACTCGTAGGTATGTCTTTTGCTTGGGAAAAAGGAAAGGCTTTTTATGTTCCTGTTCCTGAAAATCGCGATGAAGCGCAGACTTTGGTTGATAAATTTCGTCCCTTTTTCGAAAATGAAACCATTGAGAAAATTGGTCAAAATATAAAATACGATTTAAAAATATTAGCCAATTATGGTGTAGCAATTCAAGGAAAACTTTTCGATACCATGATTGCGCATTACTTGATAAACCCCGACATGCGTCATAACATGGACGTGTTGAGTGAAACGTATCTTCAGTATTCTCCCCAATCCATCGAAACATTGATTGGAAAAAAAGGGAAAAATCAATTATCCATGCGCGATGTGCCGCTTGAAGCCATCAAAGAATATGCAGCTGAAGATGCCGACATTACCTTTCAATTGAAAGAACATTTCCAACCCATTCTGGAACGTGTGGGCACCAAAAAACTTTTTGACGAAATCGAAATTCCCCTCGTGCAAGTTCTCGCCGATATGGAACGTGAGGGAATTCGTCTAGATGTCGATTACCTCAAAAGCATGTCAACGGATATGGCTATAGAGGTAAAATCCTTGGAACAAAAAATATACGAAGCGGCTGGTGAAACCTTCAACCTTGCGTCTCCAAAACAATTGGGCGATGTGTTGTTTGACAAACTGAAAATTGGCGGCAGCAAACAAAAGAAAACCAAGACTGGCCAATATGCCACAGGTGAAGAAGTGTTGAGTTATTTAGCCAACGAACACCAAATCGTGCGGGATATTTTAGAATGGCGCCAATTGGTCAAATTACAAAGCACCTATGTGGATGCCTTACCGAATCAAGTTGACCCAAAAACCCTACGTGTTCATACGGACTATATGCAAACGGTAGCAACTACAGGCCGCTTGAGTTCGAACAACCCCAACTTGCAAAATATTCCCATCCGCACCGAACGCGGACGCCAAATTCGGAAAGCATTTGTAGCCAAAAACGAAGATTACGTGCTACTTTCTGCCGACTACTCGCAAATTGAGTTGCGTATTATCGCGGCTTTGAGCGGTGAGGAAAACATGATTAAAGCATTTCAAAACAACGAAGATATTCACAGAAGTACAGCGGCAAAAGTATTCAATGTCGCTCTAGAAGAAGTGACCAAAGAACAACGAAGCAATGCCAAAACGGTCAACTTCGGTATCATTTATGGAGTTTCTGCTTTTGGATTATCCAACCAAACAAATTTGAGTCGGAGCGAAAGTGCAGCCTTAATTGATGCCTATTACCAAACCTATCCGAAATTGAAATCCTACATGCAAAACCAAGTTGATTTTGCCCGTGAAAACGGATTTGTAGAAACCATTTCGGGTCGCCGTCGTTATTTAAAAGACATCAATTCAGCCAATGCTGTGGTACGTGGTGCCGCGGAACGCAATGCCGTGAATGCACCCATTCAAGGTTCGGCTGCTGACATTATCAAAATTGCGATGATCAACATCCACCGAAAGTTGAAAACCGACAACTGGCAATCCAAAATGTTATTGCAAGTGCATGACGAATTAGTGTTTGATGTTCACAAATCGGAATTAGAACGTATTCAACCGCTGATTAAACACGAAATGGAAAACGCTTTCCAAATGGCCGTGCCGCTGGAAGTTGAAATTGGACAAGGCAGGGATTGGCTGGAGGCGCATTAGCAGATTGCAGTGGTCAGTAATCAGTGTGTAGTGATCAGTGGGAATTGATCAATTTTCAGTAAAAAGCATAAAAAAATGGGTCTTGTGGGACCCATTTTTTTATGCTTAAAATTTTGAATTATTCTTTAATCACTTTAGTGTATTGAACGGAACCGTCAATCATTTGCATGGTAACCAAATACAACCCTGATTGCAAATCGGTTAGATTAACCGAATCTTGTGGTTTATCAACGGTACGAATGATTTTACCTGTTGTATCCGCAAACGTAACCGATTGAATTTCGGTAGCATTGGTCAAATGTAAAACGGTAGCAAAAGGTACTGGATAAACATTCACTTTCGTAGGTGCAGTCTCATTTAATCCCATGTTTTGGGTTAAGGTTACGGTAATTTTCCAAGAATTATTATCAACTCGATTGTAGGTCGCGTCACAACCTGAACCACCGTATGTTCGCCAAGCGCGCAATTCAAAGTTCACTGCACCTGTCAAATTGTTGGCCAAACTTAAACCTGTACGGTTGTAAGTGTACGTTCCTGTAGTTCCTCCTACACCCGAAGTAATGGCCGCTTCAGTGGTATTGTTTGTGGTACAAACCAATAAGGAGCGTTGTTCACTCATCCATCCGTTACTTGCAGTGGTCATGGTATAGGCAACATCAGCAGAAGCGATATAATAGCCAGTAGGAACATTCACAGTAAGAGTACCTGGACAAGCAGTCGTACTAGTAATTGTTGGTCCAGTAGAATATTCTGTATTGATGTCTCCATTGGTATAGGTAACTACAATTTGCCCAGTAGTAAACATTTTCATTTGCCAGAATCCTTGAGTACTTCCACAATTGGAACGTACCCAAAAATAGTAGGTTGTTCCTAAAGGCAACCCGGTTAAAGTCACTGAAGTCACTCCTGCAGCCACACTTCCTGAAGGGATGGTGGTATCATTAGGTGGTGTTGAGGATGTACTGTAATAGTAGTCATATCCCGAAGAGGGTGCACTCGATGGTGCGGTCCAACTCAAAGTTCCACCATCGTTGGAAGAAACATAAGAAATGTTGGTCGGACCTTGACAAGAAGTATAGGCATCTGCAGAAAAAGCCATAATGTTTGGAATTCCAGTAGAAACCAATTTGGTTACCGTTACACTTTGAATCAATTTGGATTGATTGGAAGCCGAGATAGCTAACGGCACCTGATATAAACGAGGATTATTTCCTCCCCCTGTTTCTAAGGCATCATTGGTACGATTGATACGCCCCAATCCTGTTATCGCAAAATTAGCACCTCCATACCAATCCGATAAACTCACACCATTAAACGTTTCTGAAGTAGCATCGGTAAAATTCACCGTCACATTTACGGAAGAAGCGCCACTACCAGAAGTAGCCAACATGTATAAATTTACGGCAGCAAGTGGTGTTGTGAATACCAATGTACCTGTATCACTTGCATTGGGTAAACGAAGTGAATTATTGGCTGCATACGATGCTAATTGATATGTTAATCCTGCTGGTGCAGCAACAGCGCTAGTAATCAATCCGTTTGATGGCAAACCATACGTTAATGCCGCACTCGAGGCAGTTAGTTGAAAATCACGTGATACAAAATTGTAGTTTACACCATCCACGTCAGCTGATGTAGACAGGGACGAACTCCCAATTCCATTGGCAATAACGTCAGCATTAAATCCACTCTGAATGGGCATGGTTTGTAAATTTTGTGCATGCATGGGCAATAAACCCATCAATACTGCTGTAATGGAAGAAAAGAAAAGTAGTGTTTTTTTCATAATTTGTTCTTTGTAGTTAGGTATATAGGCTACTAATTTACAATTTATTACAAACAAAATACATTTCAACGAACAACAAATAAAAAAAACGACCTCCCTAAGAAAGTCGTTTTTCATTGTGTCAAACGAGATAACTGTAATTATTCAACTACAATTTTTTTCCACGTTTTTTCCGCTTTAGTTTCAATTTCGAGCAAATAAGTCCCCGTAGACAAATCAGAAAGTTCAATTTGAGTACTTGCTGTTTCAGGACGAAGGGTGCGAACAAGGGCACCGTTTAATTGATAAACCGCAACCGATTGCAATTCATATTCAGAACTAATAATCACATTACCCTGCGATGGATTGGGATAAACACGCGTTGTTTCTTTCACAATCACATGGGTCCCCAAATTTGTAAAGCCTAATGTAGTATTCATGATTCGGTTAGAAGATCCATGATTGGAAAGTGTAAATGATGCACCATTTCCCCGCGCCAATCCAAAAGCTATCGTTTGATCGGCATAATTAAAATCATAATCGGTTGCATCGGGAGAATCAAAAGGACGAGTTGCAACAAGCGTACGTATACCACTATTCACTGTATTTTGAGTAACTGTCCAATTATTTTGTGCATCTGCAGAAGGCGTTTGACCCGATCCATTCATACGACCATCAATTAATGTTGTCCCATTAAAATAGGCCATATCGGATCCATTTTGCATTCCGCCCGTAAATTGTCCATATTGAACTGCCAACCAGCGGTCTGAAGGACCTACCATAGTCAAGGTTACCGTTTGTGTGTCATTATTCAATACCATACCGGCATTTAAATTTTGCACACTAATAGGATTAGTCCCTTTTGATTGTGCCCAACCCAACAGAGGCAAGGCAAGTAAGAGTAGCGTAGTCTTTTTCATTTTTGTTTTTTTTAGTGTTTTAGTAATTGAATTAATTCTTCATTTCCTGTTTTTACAGCATATTCAAAAGCCGTCTGTCCTTTGACGTCTTTGGCATCGCGATGGGCTCCATGGGAAAGTAATAGTTTGACTATTTCCACATTTCGAAACATCGCAGCATATATCAAGGCTGTATTTCCTTGGTCATCAGCCAAATTGGGATCGGCTTGATGGGTCAATAATAAGGTTACCAATTCCAAATTCCCTTTAACAGTAGCTGCCATTAAGGCCGAACCCATAGGAGAATTGTAATTGATGGCGGCTCCCGATTCGATGATACACTTTGCTACGGGAGTGTTCCCTTTATAACAAGCCAAAATCAATGGAGAAAACCCCTCACTATTTACGAGATTAAAACAGTTTTTGTTTTGAAGCAAGGCTTCTTTAGCCTGAATTTCGGTTCCTTTACGTGCAATATCAAAAACATCGGGTGTGCTTTGGGCCCAAATTGAAACAGAGCATCCTAAAGCGAAAATCAGTCCTTTCATCTATACTAAAGTTTTTTTACCGAGTCACGCTGACGCAATTCGGTGGCCACGACTACGGTCTTGGCTTTATAATGTTCTTCTTTTTTCTCTAATCGATCGATTAATAAGCGTGTGGCCACTTCCCCAATTTCAGGACCGTGCTGACTCACTGTTGACAAACTAGGAGTCATTCTTCGAGACCACACACCATCTGCAAAACCAATGACTGAAAGTTCATCAGGAATTCGTAATCCTTTGGTGATTCCCAATTTCATGGTAGTTACGGAAGCATGTTCGTCCAATGCAAATACGGCATCTACTTTTTTAGCATCAAAGAATCCAGCAACCTTTTTATCAAAATCCTCATTCGAATCAGATAAAATCACAATATCTTCATCTACCGCCAATCCAGCATCTGCCATAGCTTTACGGAAACCGTCGGCACGTAATTTGGCCACACTTAAATTGGCTATTGCCGAAAACAAAGCAATGCGTTTGCATCCCGTTTTCACTAAATGACGTGTAGCATTAACCGCCGAATCAAAATCATCTACAATTACTTTATCACAATTCACCTCTTCAGCAATTCGGTCAAACATCACTATAGGCGTACCTTCATTGATGATTGTTTTAAAATGATCAAACTGGTGCAACTTTTGCGCTTCTTCTGAAACCGACAAAATAAATCCATCAATCGCTCCATTGCTTAGCATCTCCAAAGCCGTCACTTCTTTATCCAACGACTCATTCGATATATAGGTCATCACTTTGTATCCTTTTGCATCGGCTACTTTTTCAATTCCAGTAAAAACTTTCGCGAAAAAAGAATTCAAAATATTTGGAATAATTACCCCAATGGTTTTGGTTGAACGGTTTTTTAAATTCAATCCAATTGCATTGGGCTTATAATTTTTCAGTTTGGCATACTCTTGCACCCGTTGCTTGGTGGGCTCGCTGATTTCTGGACTGTCGTTCAAGGCTTTAGAAACCGTAGAAACGGAAACACCTAATTCTTTGGCGATTTGTTTTAAAGTTGCTTTTGATTTCATGGAATTGTGCTTATTGGAGGTAAAATTACGAAAATAATCACGGAATTTTCGTTGGACTGTTATTTTAAGGTTAAAAATTGGGTTGACAAAAAGTAAACACGCGACTTCACAAAAGGATTTAGCACGCTAACAGCCAATTTTTTAAGAATCAAAAAAATAAATAAAAGTTAGGGTTTGGATATATGAGAATAAATTGTACTTTTGCACTCCCTTAATTGGGAATGGAATGTTTAATTAAAATTAATTACTGTGAACACATTAAGCTACAAGACAGTTTCAGCCAACAAAGCTACTGCAGACAAGCAGTGGATTGTTGTAGACGCTGAAGGTCATAACTTAGGTCGTTTAGCTTCAAAAGTAGCGATGCTTTTGAGAGGTAAATACAAACCTAGTTATACCCCGCACGTTGATTGTGGTGATAACGTTATTGTTATCAACGCTGAAAAAATCAACCTGACTGGTAACAAGATGGAGGATAAAACCTATATCCGCCATACCGGTTATCCAGGTGGTCAAAGAAGCTTATCTGCCAAAGAAATGTACCGCAAAAACCCTGCGATCATGGTGGAGAAAGCTATCAAAGGAATGTTACCTAAAAACAAATTAGGTGCGCAATTATTCCGCAATTTGAATGTATACGTTGGCGCTGAGCACAAACATGCTGCTCAAACACCAAAAACCGTTAACTTAAACGATTTGAAGTAATGGGAACAATTCACAAAATTGGTCGTAGAAAGACCGCTGTGGCCCGTGTTTACGTTTCTGAAGGAACAGGTAAAATCACGGTAAACAAAAGAGAGTTCGAAAACTACTTCCCAACGGCTACGTTGCAATACAAAGTATTACAACCTTTAGCAATGACTGATAACGCTTCTAACTTTGACGTTAAAATTAACGTGTACGGTGGAGGTTCAACAGGTCAAGCAGAGGCTGTACGTATGGCGATTGCTCGTGCTATGTGCGAAGTTGAAGCTGAGAACAGAGCTATCCTAAAACCAGAAGGATTACTAACTCGTGATCCAAGAATGGTAGAACGTAAGAAATTCGGTCAGAAAAAAGCACGTAAGAGATTCCAATTCTCTAAACGTTAATCCGATTTTCGTTCACTTAAGTTTGAAATTAATCTGTTGCCGTTATTCCTTTTCGTCAAAGGAAGTTAGTTTAGCATCTAAATTATC
>CAYNDK010000014.1:0-30384 GCA_964395965.1 uncultured Flavobacterium sp. | reverse complement strand
CCAAAAAAATACGGATCAGTTATAAAGTGCGCTATCCCAAAGACAAAATCATCGATAATTTATAAGCCTAACAAAAACACACATTTTTTTCACGCCTTAAATCCCGGGGAAACTCGGGATTTTTTATTTGATTGTCAGGTCTTTAACTTTTTGTACCTTAGTAAAAACAAAAACACACATGAAAAAGATTTACTCACTCCTACTCCTAGGCTGGAGTTGCCTTGCTATGGCGCAAACCATTACCTTACAAACGTATGTCACTGGTTTATCGGGTGCCGTTGAAATTACCCACTGTGGCGATGCCCGATTGTTTGTGGTACAAAAAGGCGGACAGATTCGAATTATCCAAAACAATGTATTGGTCACCACTCCTTTTTTGGATATTTCCTCATTGACCGTAAATAGTGGCGAACAAGGGTTTTTGGGCTTAGCCTTTCATCCCAATTATGCCACAAACGGTCAGTTTTTTGTAAATTATACCGATCTCGCAGGCGACACCGTGATTGCGCGTTACACGGTAAGTAGTTCCAACCCCAATGTGGCCAATCCTACAGGAACGATTTTAATGACCATCGATCAACCCTACAACAACCACAACGGAGGAACGTTAAAATTTGGTCCCGATGGCTACTTATACATCGGCATGGGAGATGGCGGCAGCGGCGGAGATCCCCAAAATTTTGCGCAAAACCTTACGGTTAATGCGACGACGCCATCCCGAATTTACTTAGGTAAAATGCTACGTTTGGATGTTAATTCTACCGCTGGCGCTTTGAATTATGGCTATCCGCCCACCAATCCCTTTGTCAATGAAAGTGGCAAACAAGAGATTTGGGCTTTGGGATTGCGCAATCCTTGGAAATTCTCCTTTAATCGTTTGAATGGCGACTTATGGATCGCTGATGTGGGTCAAAATGCCGTGGAAGAAATCAACCGCATACAAACGCAACTTCCAAATACCGGACTCAATTTTGGCTGGAAATGTTTTGAAGGAACGGTGGTGTATGCTTCATGTTCCAATACAACAGGCATGATAGCACCCGTTGCTGAATATACCCATGCCGCTACAGGAGGCTGTTCCATTACGGGCGGCTATGTGTATACAGGAAGTTTATATCCGAATATGTTGAATAAATATTACTTCGCCGATTATTGCCAAAACCGCATGGGTATTTTAGACATCGCCTCGGGAAGTATAACGTACACACCTTATTTTAACGGAAATAACAATTTCACCACTTTTGGTGAAGATGTCAATGGCGAATTGTATGTTACGGGTGGAAGTACTCTTTTTAAAATTACGGACACTTCTCTAGCAAATTCTCAATTTTCATCACTTGGAATCACTGTTGCGCCCAACCCAACGAAGAGTATATTGCAATTACAAAACCCAAACCTTGTCGTACTCGATCACATTCAGCTTACTGATCTTACGGGAAAAAGAATTGCCGAACACAAGCCTGAAACCACTTCTGCAATTACATTAAACTTTGAAGGGGTTGCGCCCGGAATGTATTTTTTACACATTAACCAAAATGGCGCCACTTACACAGAAAAAATACTGTTTGAATAATTAAAAAAGCCCTTCAGAATCTGAAGGGCTTTCTATTTATAGTAGTTTATTTTTCTCCCATTTTGCGTTCCAATTCGGCTTGAAACTC
The DNA here is from genome assembly GCA_964395965.1 of uncultured Flavobacterium sp. Taxonomy (GTDB): domain Bacteria; phylum Bacteroidota; class Bacteroidia; order Flavobacteriales; family Flavobacteriaceae; genus Flavobacterium. The sequence continues at coordinate 28,723 of CAYNDK010000014.1, read as the reverse complement.
TTCCATGACAGGTTTTACCGTACTTTCAGGTAAATCGGCGATGCGAATATACATTAAACCATCCACTGCATTGTTAAACAAAGGATCCACATTAAATGCAATTACACGTGCATTTTGTTTGATATATTTCTTTATCAAAACGGGTAAGCGCAAATTCCCGGGTTCGATTTCATCAATAATTTTATCGAATTTATTCAAATCGGCTTCCGCTTCGTTGAAGACAAAATCCTTATCGGCATCTTTCAACTTTACTTTATATTCCATTTTTGGATGGACATATTGCGCCACATACGGATCATAATAATGTGACTTCATAAACTCAATCATCAACGACTTGGAGAATTCAGTAAACTGATTACTAATACTCACCCCGCCAATTAAGTATTTATGTTCAGGATGACGCAAGGTAATGTGTACAATTCCTTTCCACAACAAAAACAGAGGCATCGGTTTCTGTTGGTATTCTTTAATAATGAAGGCTCTACCCATTTCTATGGATTGTGCCATCATTGAATTGAGTTCGGGCTCAAATCGGAACAAATCATTCAAATAAAATCCATCAATACCGTATTGTGGAAAAATCTCATTTCCAAACCCCATGCGATATGCTCCTGCGATTTGTTGTGTTTCTTCATCCCACAAGAACATGTGTTGGTAGTATTTATCAAACTTATCCAAGTCCAAGGATTCATTCGTTCCTTCACCAACTTCCCGGAAAGTTATTTCGCGTAAGCGCCCTATTTCGTGTAAAATATTAGGAATTTTATCCGCTGAGACTAAGAAAACCTCATAGTTCTTACTTTGCAATAAACGGAAATCCCCTTTGCGTACCTCATCAATTTCTGCCAATATCTTATCATGATTGGCGGGATGGGCAATTTGCTTGACATTTTTGGCTGGCTTTAACCCATTTAACGCTTGAAACTTACTTTCGTCGTCAAAAGAATTGGCCAACATATACGTCTTACGGCGTAAAAACTCGCAATAATCTTCTAAATTCTCATGTTCATTTTGCTCGTTAACCGAAATCGGTTTTCCAATACGCACTTTAATCGTACGGTCTTTTTGTGTCAACAACTCCGATGGAAGTTTAGCCGTACGTAAGGTGTCATTTATTTTAGACAACAAATAAAACAACTTGCTGTTTTGCGCGTGAAAATAGATGGGAACGACAGGAACTTGGGCTTTGCGAATCACCTTGATGGCACCTTCTTCCCATTCTTTATCGACAACTAATTTCCCGTCTTTATAGGTCGAAACTTCCCCCGCCGGAAACATCCCCAAGGGTTTGCCATCACTCAAATGACGCAACGTTTCTTTAATTCCAACAACACTCGACTTGGCATCTTTATGATTTTCAAACGGATTCACCGGCATGATATACGGCTTCATCGGTTCGATACGGTGCAATAGGAAATTAGCAATAATTTTAAAATTGGGCTCACGCTCCAACATTAATTTCAACAATAAAATGCCGTCAATTCCACCTAATGGATGGTTGGAAATAGTTATGTAAGCACCGTCTTTAGGTAAACGTTTTAAATCTTCTTCAGGGATTTCAAATTTGATTTGGAATTCGTCCAAAATCGCATTCAAAAATTCCAATTCACTCAAATGTTTATTGCGATCATAGATCTTATTCAGCGTCGAAATTTTAAGTGTTTTCATCAGTAACCAACCTGCAAAAGTACCAAATACTCCGTACTTGTCTGCTTTAATTGCCTTGGCTACTTCTTTCGCTGTGACTAAACCCATTTACTTGTTATCTTGTCTTTCTATTGTAAAAAAACAAAGATAACAATTCTTAGCAATAGGGATTTTAATTTTTAGCCTTTTTACCCAAAAAAAGGTTAAACATTTATTATAATTTTTCCATAACATTCCCGCAGTTCCGTCGAAATCTGTATTTTTGAACAAATGTGAAAAGAGGCTTGTTGCTTCCAGAATTTTAAATCATTCATGAAAATTATTTCTTACAACGTCAACGGAATTCGAGCTGCCATTACCAAAGGATTTCTTGACTGGCTCCAACAAGCCAATCCCGATGTTATTTGCCTTCAGGAAATTAAAGCCACCGAAGACCAAATTCCGACCGAAGCCATTACCGCTGCCGGCTATCCTTACCAATACTATTTTTCGGCACAAAAAAAAGGGTATAGTGGTGTGGCCATTTTATCCAAAATCGAACCGAAACATGTCGAATTTGGAACAGGCATCGAACACATGGACTTTGAAGGGCGTAACTTGCGTGCCGATTTTGGTGATGTTTCCGTAATGAGTTTGTATTTGCCTTCGGGAACCAACATCGACCGATTGGACCATAAATTCAAATACATGGACGACTTTCAAGCGTACATTAACGATTTGAAAAAAAGTGTGCCCAACCTCATCATTTGCGGTGACTACAACATTTGTCACGAAGCCATCGATATTCACGACCCCATTCGCAACGCCACCGTTTCGGGCTTCTTACCCGAAGAACGCGCGTGGTTGGATGCCTTCATGAAATCGGGATTCATCGATAGTTTCCGTCATTTTAATAAAGAACCGCACCACTACAGCTGGTGGAGTTACCGTGCCAATGCTCGTAACAACAACAAAGGGTGGCGCATCGATTACAACTTGGTGAGCGAACCCCTGCGCGATCGTTTGCACCGTGCTGTAATCCTACCCGAAGCCAAACACTCCGACCATTGTCCGATTGTTGTCGAAATTAACTGAACTGTATAACCTTTCCCAAATCGTAATAAAATAGAATAACATGATTAAAAAAGTAACCTTAGGTCTGGCACTGATCACCTTGTCAACCTCCTGCGTATCCAAAAAGATTTACAACGAATTGGAAAACAAATACGCCGATTTGAAAAAAGAAAACCGTCAATTGGCTGATGAAAATGAAAATTTGCAAAAAGCAAAAGGACAGCTCGAACTGGATGGAGCCAAACTGAAAGCAGATTATGACAAACTCAAAGCAGACCGCGATAAATTGCAAACCGAACTTGTGGCTTCTGAAAAAAACATGAAGAACTTACAAGCGGCTTATTCTGCACTTGAAAAAGACAGCAATGACGCATTGAGCAGCAACATTAGTAAGAACCGCGAACTCCTAGCACAACTAGAAGCTAAAGAAAAAACCATAGCGGCCGAACAAGAGCGATTGAATAAATTGCGTGCCGAATTGGAAGCGAGTTCGAAACGTTTAAATGAACTTGAAGCTTACATCGCGGCAAAAGATGCCAATATGAAAAAATTGAAAGACAATCTTTCGAAAGCCTTGAATGCTTTTGAAGGAAAAGGATTGACGATCGAACAGAAAAACGGCAAAGTTTACGTTTCCATGGAAAACAAATTGTTGTTCCAAACTGGTAGCTGGGCCGTGGGTGTTGAAGGGAAAAAAGCGGTAGTAGAATTAGGAAAAGTGCTCGCACAAAACCCCGACATTTCGGTATTGATCGAAGGCCACACCGATGACGATAAAATCTTAGGAAACATTGGCGGCGGAATTGAAAGCAACTGGGATTTATCCACCAAACGCGCCACAGCCATCGTCAACATTCTTTCTGAAAACAAAGACATCAACCGTCAAAGTTTGACCGCAGCCGGTCGTGGAGAATATGCTCCCTTAATGCCCAACACCACACCCGAAGGCAAAGCCAAAAACCGACGCATCGAAATCATCTTGACACCCAAATTGGATGAGATTTCCAAAATGTTGGACGAATTATAAAAACACCAAAAGGGGCCGAATTTCGACCCCTTTTTTTTGATCCTTGCCTTGGCAAAAAATCAACTCTCAACCTTAACCATTTATTGTAGCAGGAGCAAAAGTCCTATGTTTTTTGATTGCATCTATTACGGCATTGTTTACTTTCTTCTCTGATATAATCACTTAATTCAACACCATTAACTACTTGAATTATTTCGCTAAATCGCATAATGCAACCGCACAGAAAACACGTTCAGCGGCCCTTTGCGATCCGTATTATACCCCGGATTAAATAACAATTGATAATCGGCAGTCAGGTATATTTGGTGATGACTAAGATCGGCCGAGTAAAAACATTCCATTACTTGCTCACGTCCATAATGCAATGTTCCATCACCCAACATAAAGTCCTGACCCCCCGATTTCAAATAACTTTGGTGCGGTTTTGACAATCCCGAAGATACCAAGGCTACACCCGCATCATCGTCAGTACGATGCCACGCTTGCCCATCCGCATGGAATCCTAGGGTCATCGAATTGTCAATTTGGGTAAATGCCCAGGTTTCGTTTTTTCCATCGTTCCAACTCACACGCGTAAAGGCGCCTAAATTCGTACTCAATTGCTGTTCGGCATTGATGGCAAAACCATATTTTGTATTTCCATAGCGACGTACTGCCGTAATATCAGGCGCCATCGGATGTAAAGCAATGCTTTCGCGATAATTTCCCATACGGGCTGTATTGTAAAAACCGAGCAACCGCAAAGCGCCTGGACGATTCCAACTATTGAAATGATGGGTGTACTCCAAGGTTTGTGCAAACTGTTTGCTCACATTCCAGTTCATAGCATTTCCATTGGCGATTTGGGGTAGTAAAGCATACCCATAACGCCATTCATTTTTGGGTGTAAAATATTCTGCTACAACACCAGGCGTATAACCCCGTGTATTGGCCGCATAATCCCAAGCGCCAGCATCCATCAACGCCCAATTCATAAACTGTGTTCGCGGATCGTGACTGTAACTATTTTGATCAAAAAAATCAGCCATACTCAATTTCCCTACTGTAATATCGATGCGGCGCGAAGCTGTTTTTTCCACAACTTGATTCACGTCATCAAGTTCTTGGGTAAAATCTTGATTCAAGTTGAAATGCTGTTTAAAATACAAACGCGCTAAATATAACTTGGGGGCTGTCGAACCCACACGAAAGGTTTCGCCGTTGGTTGCATCGCCAATACCGAGCACCGAACTAATTCCGGATCCCCCAGCAATCTCAGGATTCACATAAAAGGAAGCGCCTTTCCACAAACGAACACCGGCATAAAAAGTGGCCGTCATGGAGGTTGCCGACTCGTGATCGGGTGATACACTGTTGGGTCCTGAATACGGCACTTTAAATCCGGACTTGGTTTGGTTAATCACCGTTGTCTGCCCGTGAAAGCTAAACGGTGAAACCGCTGTAATATCCTTAGTTTGCGCATATAACCCCATAAATCCCAAAGTGAATATTGCAATCAATGATTTTCTCATGTTTGTTTTTTTTAAAAAATCGGAGCAATGCTTGGAGGAACACTACTCCGATTAAAATCAACTCTAGATTATTTCTTCATTTTTTACGCGATTGAATACCCAGAAAATGATGGGGAACACCAATAATGTTAATATCGTTGCTGAAATCAAACCACCGATAATCACAACCGCCAATGGTTTTTGGGATTCTGATCCAATTCCGGTGGAGAGCGCTGCAGGCATCAAACCAATCGCAGCCATCAAAGCCGTCATAACTACGGGACGCGTACGTACTTTTACGGCTTGTAAAATGGAGTTTTCCATATCCATATTCGCTTTCAAATTCTTATGGAACTCCGAGATCAATATCACCCCATTTTGGATACATATTCCGAACAAGGCAATAAATCCAACTCCAGCAGAAATCCCGAAATTAATTCCGGTTAAATGCAACGCTAAAATCCCACCAATCAAGGCGAAAGGAACATTTGCCAAGACCAATGCTGCATCTTTGATTTTTCCGAACATGATGAACAACAACACAAAAATCAAGATCAAACTCACTGGAACCACTTGTCCGAGACGTGTGGTGGCGCGCACTTGATTTTCAAACTCCCCTGTCCAACCAATGGTATAGCCATCGGGTAATTTCACGTTTTTGTTGACATTGGCTTGTGCCTCTGCAATGGTACTTCCCAAGTCGCGATCACGAACCGAGAATTTCACCCCAATAAATCGTTTCATATTGTCACGGTAAATAAAGGCCGGACCCGTAGCCGCTTTGATTTCGGCAATTTCTTTAAGTGGCACTTTGGTGTTGCGTAACGTAGGCACCATCAAATTGGCCATGTCGTCGGAATTTTTTCGGTAATCTTTATCGTAGCGAATACGGACATCAAATTTGCGTTCGCCTTCATACTTCTGTGTCGCTGTTTTTCCGCCAAAAGCCATTTCCAATACAGCTTGCGCATCGGCAATTGATACGCCATACGCGGCCATTTTTTCTTTATCTAACGTCACACTCAACTCCGGCTGACCGATGTTGCGTAAAATCCCAACATCTTTGATCCCATCAACATGCTCGATTTGTTTAATGACTTGGTTCGAAATTTTATTTAATTCATCCAAATCATCTCCGTAGATTTTTACCGCATTCGAGGCATTGATCCCTGCCACCGCTTCGGCTACGTTATCAATAATCGGCTGGGAATAATTGTAGCCAATGCCTTGGTATTTTTTTAATTTGTGATCAATTTCATCCACCAATTCGTCCACCGAAATTTTGCGTTTCCATTCGTCTTTGGGTTTCAAATTCACCTGCATTTGCACATAATAGAAGCCGCTTGGGTCGGTACCGTCGTTACTACGACCGGTTTGCGACAACACTCCATTTACTTCAGGAAAACTGCGGATTTCTTTTTTCAAGACTTTTACCATTTTCACGGTTTCATCTAGGCTCGAACTCATCGGTAATTTAGCTTCCACCCACAAAGCCCCTTCGTTAAGTGGTGGCAAGAATTCGGTTCCTAAAAACTTAGCCGAACCCAAAGTGACCACTAAAATCCCGATGGCAACTGTCAAGGTTAATCGTTTGTGGTGAAACGTGAATCGGAACCCTTTTTCTACAATTCGATTCCAGAAATCCACAAACTTGTTGTGTTTTTCTTTCACATTTTTATTCAACAACATGTGCGACAATACAGGTACCAAGGTCAAGGTGAACAATAAGGCGCCTAACAAGGCAAAACCAAGTGTATAGGCTAATGGCGAGAACATTTTCCCTTCTACTTTTTGGAAAGAGAAAATGGGTAACAAGGCCGTAATGATGATCATTTTGGAGAAGAAAATCGCTTTCCCCATTTCGGTTCCTGTTTTTTTAATCCATCCGCCTTTAGCGAGTTTATTGAATTTCTCCATGCCGAGTTGTGCCGCCTTGTGATCGAGCATGACAAAGAGCCCTTCGACCATGACGACGGCGCCATCGATGATGATTCCGAAGTCGACTGCACCCAGCGACAATAAATTGGCACTCATACCCATCAAATTCAGACAGAAGAACGAGAACAACAACGCTAGTGGAATGATAATCGAAACCACCACAGTTGTTCGCCAATCGGCCATGAATAGCAAGACCATCAAGGTTACTAAAAGAATTCCTTCAACCAAATTGTGCATTACCGTATGCGTACAGAATTCCATTAAATTATCCCGATCGTAGAAAACTTTCAATTCTACATCTTTGGGTAATACTTTCGTTTGAAGTTCGTGCACTTTATCTTTTACGCGTTCCAAAACTTGAGGCGTATTTTCACCTTTGCGCATCACCACGATTCCTTCGACCACATCTTCGTTATCGTTAAGTCCGGCCTGACCTACTCGTGGCATCGAACCTTCATTGACTGCAGCTAGGTTTTTCACCAAAACAGGATTTCCATTGTCTTGAGTAACAATAATATTTTCTATATCGGGAATGGATTGCAACAAGCCGATACCGCGAACTACATAGGCTTGTCCATTTTTTTCAATCACATCACCGCCCACATTCAAGTTGCTTTTGCTTACCGCATCGTACACTTGAAGTGGTGTTAATTTGTATTTTTCCAATTTGCGGGGATCCACACTGATTTCAAAAATTTTGGTTTGTCCCCCAAAGGCATTGATGTCGGCTACCCCAGGAACAGAACGCAATGCACGGTCCACCACCCAATTTTGAATGGTCAACAAATACCGTGAATCTTGGGTTTTACTTTCCAACGTATACCGGAAAATTTCTCCTGTTGGCCCGTAAGGTGGTTGCACTTCGGGTTCGACATCATCGGGCAAATTCACATTGCGCAATTGGTTATTGACCTGATTACGGGCAAAGGCATCATCCACGCCATCGTCAAAAATGATTTTGATCACCGATAACCCAAACATGGATGTACTGCGCACGCTGGTTTTTTTCTGTAAGGAAGTCATTGACAACTCGATAGGTGTCGTAACAAAACGCTCTACCTCTTCGGCACTTTTCCCATTCCATTGGGTGATAATGATGATTTGTGTATTGGTCACGTCGGGAAACGCTTCAATAGGCATATTTTTAAAAGCCAAAAACCCACTGATGGCCATGATGCCGACCCAAAAGAACGTAAACGCTCTATTTTTTAGGGAAAAAGCAATGATATTTCGAATAAAACGATTCATAGTGTAGTTGGGTTTGGATTAATCATTTAAAGCATCGTAGAAGTACAACTGATTGTGTGTAATCACCGTTTCTCCTTCGTTCAATCCTGAAGCGATATAAGCGATATCGCCCACTTGGCGAAAAACTTCCACAGGACGGGTTTCCAAATTGGTTTTGGATTTATACACCATCACATAATTTTTGTTGTTGTCAAAAATTAAAGCCGAAGCAGGAATCGCCAACATACTTTTGTTTTCTTTATAAGACACGTTTATTGTGGCTTTACTCTCGGGTACCAAAAGTGACGCGGAATTATTCAACACCACACGAATATTCATGGCGTTGGTTTCGGGATCGATCACTTTAAAAATTTTATCCACTTTACCCGAAAACTTTTTATCGGGATTGGATAACGTAGAAACCGAAGCATCCATGCCCAAGCCCACCTGATTAATATCGCTTTCGTTCACATTGGCAATCGCCCAAACATCATTGGTATCGGCTACGTCAAAAATATTGTCGGTGCGATCACTGCGCAATTGCATATCCTGATTGATGTTTTTTTGAATCACATACCCGCTAATCGGCGCAACGACTTGGTAAATCGAGCCCGGTTTGAGGTTGTAGATTTTATAGGTTTGTTGCATGCGATTGAGCTGTGATTGGGCCACAGACAAATCACTTTTGGCTTGCAACACTTCTTTCTCGGTCACTAACTTCCCTTCAAACATTTCTTGGGCGACTTTCAGGGCATTTTTGGCCACCAGAACCTGACTGCGGGCATCCTGCAAATCCTTTTCATAACCGGCCGCTTCGGTACTGCGGATGGTGGCCATAATTTGTCCTTTTTTTACGTAATCACCCAATTCGACATAGACTTTTTCTACATTACCTCCCACTACAGGATAGACCTCAATCATTTTGTTTTTGTCGGCACTAATCTTTCCAAAAAAGCGCAACTCATTTTTTAATTGTTGGGATTCTACTTTGGCAAATTGAGTCGTTTTCAGCATCACATCGGTGATTTGAAATACTTCTTTTTTCTCAGTTTCTTCTTTTTTTGAACAAGAAACCAAAATTACTAAGGAGGCAATAAGGGTATATTTTAAAACGGTTGTTTTCATACGATTTGGTTTTTTAAAAAAGTTTAGCGGCTGTGGCGTAATTGAGCGTTTCACAGGCATTGATTAGGTTTTTATGAAACTGGTTTAAGGTGATTACACTTTGATTATAACTCTCCATGAAATCGGTAAACTCCAAAATGCTGATGTTGCTTTTTTTGAAATTGGTGTAAATTCCTTGGTAAACGGTTTCCAAATCTTGAGCTATCGGACTGCGTGACGACACAAAGCTGTCTTTTAATTCGACGTACTTTTGATAGGCTGTGGTCACTTCGTTTTGAACTTCCAAATTCTTTTGTTGGTTTCCGGCCTTGTCTTGATCCAATTGAAATTTGGCAATTTTGATGTTGCCTTTATTTTGGTTCCAAAGCGGTAACGGAATACCCAACGTCAAATTGGTTTGGTTATTAAAAGCCCCACCGCGTTGGTCATAAGCTGCGCCCAAAGTAATCGATGGCAAGGCAAGCGACTTTTGTAATTTGATGTTCCAATTGTCGGCTTCCAATACTTTTTGACTGCGCAAAACATCGGGGCGGTTGGTCAAAGCCATTTGTTGCAACTGTTCCGGTTGGTAAAGCAATCCGGCTTGATAGACTTCCAATTCTTGTGGGGACGGCGCTGGTGTAAGCGTAAGATCATTGGAATTCAAAAGCGTGATGAGTACGTTTTTGTTGTCCAAAATTTCCGTCATCAATGCATTGCGGTCGCTTTTTAAACTCAAATACAAATTCTGTAAGCGCACCAAGTCTTTTAGCGACACATTGCCTTTTTGAGTTTGTACCGAATAGGCATCAATCAATGTTTTTAAATTGTCCCGTTGTTTGTCAATTTCGGCAATGGATTGGGTGTCGAAGTAAATGGCAAAAAAAGCGGTACGCAATTGAAATTTCAAATCCCGAAGTAGCTGGTCAAACTCCAATTGAGTAATGGCGGCATTGGATTTAGCCAATTCAATTTGGTTTTTGCGCTGGCCCCCAATTTTAATCACCTGTTGAATGTAGGCGGCTTTCTGACCTTCTTTTCCCGCATTAAAAAACTTTTGATCATTGTTGGGCGCCCAAGCATTGACTTCACCGCCAATTTGTGGTAAATCCCAAATTTTGGATTGCAGTACTGCGGCTTGCGCTTGGTCAATGTTGTAGTGACTAGCGAGAAGGATTAAATTTTTGTCTAAGAATTGACGCTCGCAATCTTGAAGCGTCAACTTTTGTTGTCCCATCATCCCGATGGTACACAAGAGAAACGATAAATACGTAAAGGTTTTCATATCGTAGGTTTTACGATACAAAATTTCGGCATCCACCTTAAAGTGACCTTACAACCGACTTAATTTTACCTTAAATGAAAATTTAGGCTGAAAATACAATTTGAAATTGATTCGATTTTCCGTCTGCAGTGTATTGAATTTCGGCCCCATGAAAATCCAAAATTCGCTTTACAATTCGCAATCCCAATCCGGAGCCATGAATGTTGGCCGAATTTTCTCCCCGCGCAAAAGGTTGGAACAATTTATGTTGCTCCTCTGCAGTTAGTGTTTTCCCTGAATTTGTAACCGTAACAAGCGTGGTTGAAGCATCGGGTTGCTGAATCAATACGGTGGCTTTTTTATCTTCAGAATATAAATAAGCATTCTTTAAAAGATTCACGATGACGATTTGCAGCAAGGATTTAAACCCATGAATTTCGAAAGCATTGTCAACCGCTTCGTTATCTTCCAACTCAAAATGCATGGTGAAATCGGGGAAGTTGCGTTGCATCTGACTATAAGCATCAAAAACCAAATCGTCCACGCGTAACGTTTCCAATTTCTTGCCAATTTCATCCTGATTTAATTTGGCCAACAAGAGTAAGGAATTAATCAAATCCGCCATTTGGTGCACATCGTTATTGATGTTTTTCAAATACTGCTCAGTTTCTGGGGGATGGTTGCCCGCGTTCATTAAGTTTTCCAACTGCAATGAAATTCGCGTAAGCGGCGTATACAACTCATGAGATGCGTTGGACGTAAATTCTTTTTGGGTATTGAAGGAAAACTCCAAACGATTCAACATTTGATTAAAGGCTTTGGTCAACAAATTGATTTCGTCGTGACTTTGATTTTCGACCAAATGAATATTTAAAGCATTGGCAGAAATGGTCGTGATTGTTTTTTGGAATTCATCCAAGGGTTGCAATAATTTTTTGATGAAAAAATAGGTCAGCAACCAAACCAGCGTAATACTGATGATGTACGTAATAATCAAGGAATACAACAAGTACTGCATCTTGGAATATCCGTATTTGTCTTGCGCTGAAATCAACACATAGTAATCGGTGTTTTCAAAAGGCAAATAAATTCCTAAAAGCTCTTGGTCGCCATTGACTTTATAAAATGATTTTTCATTGTTCAACCTTACCAAATCGTCCTTGGTATACTTGATTTTGGAATCGTCCAAACTTTGGTACACCAATTTATACTGACCATCAAACACCAAGGTTTTTTCGTTGTAGAGTTTGTTGATGGTGTTTTGATCGATTAACTTGAGAATGGAATTGTCAATTTCTTTCACTTCCAACAACAACTTGGCGGTAGTCAACGCTTTTTCGGTCAAGCGATCTTTAAATTCTTCTTTCCTAAAATTGGAAAAACTGATGTAAATGTAAGTGGCCGCCAGTCCGAACAGAATCGAAAAAGCGATGGATACATTGATGGCAATTTTTCGTTTTAAGGTCATGCTTGTTCCGCTAAATAATACCCAAATCCTGGGCGGGTATGGATGAGTTTGGTTTCAAAATTTTTATCCAATTTTTTGCGTAAAAAATTAATGTACACCTCAATCGTGTTGAGATTACTATCAAAATGATTGTCCCACATTTGTTCCGAAATCGAATGTTTGGACAAGGTGCGACCATTGGCTTTGGCCAATACCAATAACAGTTGGTATTCTTTCGGTGTCAACTCGATTTTCTGACCGGCTCGTTTGGCCGTTTGTTCCCGAACATCTATTTCTAAATCGCCGATAACGATCAATTCTTTGGCTTCTTGGGGCTGACTGCTGCGACGCAACAAGGCTTGAATGCGCACAAACAATTCGTCAAAATGAAACGGTTTGACCAAGTAATCGTCGGCGCCCATATTGAACGCATCCAGTTTGTCTTGAATATCGCGGTAAGCGGTCAACATCAAAATGGGTGTCGTCGCATCCGTCTCCCTGATTTTTTTACACACATCCAGTCCGTTAATTTTAGGCACATTGATGTCTAATAAATAAATGTCGTAGCCCCCTGATTTCTGTTGGCGAAAAAAGGTTTCTCCATCAAAAACGGCATCACATTCAAACTGCATTTGGTGTAAAAAGTGAACCACTTCTTTGGACAACACCAAATCATCTTCCATTAAAAGGGCTTTCATGACTTGCGGATTTATAAAAAGTAAAATTACATATTTCAAGTATCGCTTCCATGTATTTTTCAGGTTTGTTTAACAAAAGTTCGTTAACCGCCTTTTTTAGAAATGTGTACTTTTGTGCCTCAATCACCCAAACCATGAAATACACGACTCTTCCCCGTACCGATGTGAAAGTGAGTACAATTTGCCTCGGCACGATGACCTTTGGTAACCAAAACACCGAAGCTGAGGCCCATGACCAGTTGGATTACGCCATCGAGCGCGGGATTAATTTTATCGATACGGCCGAAATGTACCCCATCGGCGGGAATGCACAAATCTTTGGAAGTACCGAACGATTTATTGGGACTTGGATTAAGAAAATTGGGGCGAGTGAACGCGAGAAATTGGTGTTGGCGACGAAAATTGCCGGACCCAACCGCGGCATGGAATACATTCGTCAGCCGTTGGATTTTTCCAAAAAGAGTTTGCACGAAGCGGTAGATTTGAGTTTGAAAAACCTCCAAACCGATTATATTGATTTGTACCAAATGCATTGGCCTGAACGCGTAATGAATATGTTTGGGAAACGCGGGTTAACCGAATTTGACACCCAATGGCAAGACAATATTTTGGAAGTATTGCAGGTTTTTGACGGTTTAATCAAAGAAGGGAAAATCAAACATATTGGCGTTTCCAATGAAAATCCGTTTGGCGTGATGCGTTTCTTACAAGAAAGTGAGCGTCATGGATTACCGCGCATCGCGACGATTCAAAATCCGTATTCGTTGTTGAATCGCTTGTTTGAAGTGGGATTGAGCGAATTGTGCTACCGCGAAGGTGTGGGCTTATTGGCGTATTCTCCCTTGGCTTTCGGATTTTTATCGGGAAAATATTTAAACGGCTATCCCGAAAATTCGCGAATGAAGTTGTTCCCCAATTTCACGCGCTACACCAACGAAAACTGTTTTACCGCGACGCGTTTGTATAAAGAATTGGCCGAAGCACACGGACTAACTTTGGTACAATTGGCGGAAGCCTTTGTGCACCGTCAGTCGTTTGTGACCTCAACGATTGTAGGCGCTACGAGTTTGGCACAATTAAAAGAAAACCTCGATGCGTTTACTGTCGAACTCTCTGATGACGTGTTAGCCGGCATTCAAAAAATACAGGAATTGCATCCCAACCCTGCACCTTAAAAAACAAAGAACCTGACGTAAGTGTCAGGTTTTTTTTTATTTTTACAATAATATTTAATCCAAACCATTTAAAACTTAATCATCTATTCAACTTCTTTTACAAATTTCCCTTTCATAAAATACACAAATAGTTCATGTAGTTGACATGAAAAAAAACCGAAAAAGGGGCTGTTTATCAAGTTACCATTTACAAACAATAAATGAAGTTTTTATTCAAAATATTATTTTTTTTCTATTGGGGAACTTATTCCCAAACGGTAGTTTGGCAGAATCGATTGGGAGGTTCTTCAATCAATATTTGCAGAGCCTCTACATCCGCAAATGACGGTGGGATCGTCATTTGCGGATACTCCAATTCAAATGCCTCTGCTGATAAAACAGAAAATGCAAAAGGAGAATTTGATTATTGGGTACTAAAAGTTAATGATCAAGGTCAAGTAGTATGGGATAAAACATTAGGTGGCCAAACGATTGATGTAGCTACTAAAATCATTCCAACAAACGATGGGAATTATTTACTTATAGGATATTCAAACTCCATTGTTTCTGGTGATTGTACCGAAGCAAGCCTCAACAACAGTTTGGACTTTTGGGTGTTGAAAATTACCGATGCTGGCACTATATTATGGCAAAATAAAATAGGGGGCGCCTCCAATGAAGAACCTATAGATTGTTGCACTACAAATGATGGTGGATATTTAATAGGTGGATATTCTGAATCAGCTATTTCAGGCGATAAAACGGAAAGCAATAGAGGTTTCCAAGATTATTGGGTGGTTAAAATTGATGGTGTGGGTAATGTGGTATGGGATAAAACCTATGGTGGCATTGGCAACGATATAATATCTTCGATTTGTCCATTGTCCGATGGGAATTATTTATTATCTGGGTTCTCCAATTCTCCAATTTCAGGTGATAAAACCGAAAATTCAAGAGGAAATCACGATTATTGGATTCTAAAAATAGATGGAAGCGGTAACATCCTTTGGCAAAAGACAATTGGTGGATCAAATTTCGATATTGCATATTGTTCATTTGAATACAGTCCGAATTCTTATTGGATAGGAGGCAATTCCAACTCTTCTATTTCTGGAGAAAAAAATGAAAACACAAGAGGCTTTGATGATTATTGGATTACAGTACTCGATGCCCAAGGTAATTTAACCCAACAATTTACCCTTGGTGGAAGTTTAACAGAAAGCCTATATGAAATGATTAAAACACAGGATGGAAATGTATTGTTGAGCGGTAGTTCAAACTCTCCCGTTTCTGGAGAGAAATCGTTGCCAACTATTGGACAAGACAGTAGGAATGCTTGGTTGCTTAAAATTGATCAAACGGGAAGTATTATTTGGCAGCAAGTGTATGGTGGGATATGGGAAGAAGGATTTAACAGTATAGTAGAACTCCCTAATGGCGATTTATCTTTCTCAGGAGGAGCTACTTCTCCACTTTCAGGCACATTAACTGAAGGGCCTATTGGTCAAATTGACTATTGGACGCTACGTCTAACGGAAACTCTAGGCAATTTGGAACATTCAGAATACGATATGACTGTTTTTCCCAACCCAACCACAAGTGATGTAACCATTCAATGGCACCCCAATGGGGAAACTGTACAATTTTATTTGTATTCTCCCTTGGGACAAAAAATAGATGAGCAATCGGAAGTAACTGGAAACTTCCGATTGACTCTTCCAGAAGCTTCTGGCATTTACTTTTTGAAAGTAGTTTATAACAATAAAGAGAGTAAGGGATATAAGATTATAAAAAAATAAAGGATCTTCTTTTAAAATTAATCTTCCTCCGCAATACGTTCTTTAAACGTTTCCCAGCCTTTTGAGGTGAGCATTTGCTTGTTGCCTATTTTTTTACCTTTTAAATAACTGAGGATATATTGGGCGCGATCTTCGGATTCGGGATGGGTTGAGATCCAACCAAAACCGTCGGGCATGACGTCTTTTTGGGCCAATTGGTACATGAAATCAGCCATGGGTTTCGGGTTAATGTTGGCTTTCATCAAATAATCAACCGCGGTTAAGTCCGCTTCTTTTTCCAACGCGCGATCATACGCCGATGAAGAAAGTGTTTTGAGTATTTCACGAATTAATGCGCCATTCCCGCCTGAGGCAGATAGCAATACCGACAACCCGATTTCTTTGGATAACTTTTGCATCACGTGATTCTTGCGAATGTGCGCAATTTCGTGACCCAAAACCGCTTGTAGCGCTTCTTGTTTTTTACAATCTTTGATCAAACCGGTATACACCACCAAGTGATTATTTGGCATGGCAAAGGCGTTCACCTGACTGTTTTCGACAAGGTGCAAATGAATGGAATCTTTTGGGATATCATTGGCTTCTAGAATTGGAGAAATCAAAGAATCCAAGGTTTTTTGTAAGGTATCATTATGGATAATGATTTCACTTTCTTCTACTTGTTTCCAAAGCACATCGCCCAATTTACTTGCGGTATTCAATTTCGTTTGCTTGATATGGAATACTTTGATAAAATCGATTTGGGATAACCCAAAAAACAAACCGAAAAATAAGGCCAAAAGGACAATTCCTTGAATGATAACTTTATTGAGCTGTTGCATCGGGCTTACAGATTAAATTTGTTAAAGGACCAAAAAACCACAATTCGACGTGTTTCCCTTTTCGGGTAGTCACGGCTAAATAAATGGTCGATATAAATTCGGTGATATTGAATAGAATTACCGTAAACAGATAAGCGAAATACGATCCTGAAATCGGATAATTGTAAAAAATAATGTCAATGGTCCACCAGAAACCAAAGCTATTCATGCACAACAAGCCCGCTTGGGAAAACAAGGCTTGGGTACAATGCCAACGCACAAAATAGGTGCCTTTTCGGTTGGCAATAAAAAAGAAAAACGTGGCTATTAAATTGATAATAGGCAACGGCAACCCCGCGACCAAAGCGACTAAAGACATCAAATAACTATTCGATGCTTTTTCGGCTTCGTGCTCAGAGGGTTTATAGGGAAAATTGAGGTTTTGAATCATAGCTGTTTATAAATATTCCAAATCCAATTGGCAAGAACCAAGCCAATTAATACAATTGCAACAGGGCGTTTACGAAGGAAAGCCTCTGACTTTTGATAAAAATAAAAGAATCCCGATTTACGGGTAACATAATCATAGCCTACCCAAAACGGTACGACAAGCATAACAATTGCCATTACATAACCCAATGGATTGGTCATCATGGCTTTGTAAAATTCGCCTTGGTACAAATGTTTTATTGAACGGGTAGTACCACAAGACGGACAAGGATAACCGGTTGCATTTTTGAAAAGGCATAAACCAACACCGGTATCTGGATCTCTAAAATAACTGTAAATTAAATAAAACAAACCCGAAATGGAGACAATCATGACGATAGTGTACAACCGATTTCGGGTCATATTTTTTTAGCTTTTAGTATAAAGCGTTTTGGAATTTTTCCATGTTTTTCTCACGTGTTACACCCATGATTAAGAACCAGTCCACAATGTTCCAAATTCCTAATCCACCACAGGTTAATAACTTCGCAATACCCAATCCCGTATCTCCAATGTAGAAACGGTCAATTCCTAAACCACCTGCTAATAAAGAAATAATTAAACTTGTGGTTGGGTCTTTGAATTGAGTAGTTTGAACCATAGCCCATTTTGACTCGTCCAAACTTAATAAACGCTCGCGAATAGCAGGTAAATGATGTGCTTCGAAGAATTTTGAATTAGCCATCATGAACATGTCTACTTTTTGTGAATCCATAATTTTTGTTTTTAGGTTGATATAATTTTTCAGCTTGTCGGTTCTAAAGTAAGAAAATTATTTGAAAACACTATCTATTGGTTCCCAAAGTTCGATTTTGTTTCCTTCAGGATCCATAATCCAACCAAACTTTCCATAATCATAAGACTGCGGTTCACCCACTATTGTTACACCTTGGGCAGCTAATTTTTCCAACAATCCTTCCAAATCGCTTACTCGATAATTCAGCATAAACGATTTTTCACTGGGTTGAAAATAGTCCGATCCCGCTTCAAACGGCGACCATTGCGTCATAGCATCTTGTCCTTGAGCGTCTTTCCACCAAAACGACCAACCGTAATCATCCACCGGAATTCCTAAATGTGTTCCATACCATTCGCGCAATGCTTTTGGATCGTTGGATCTAAAGAAAAACCCTCCCAAGCCTGTTACTCGGGGTTGTTCGGGTACTATTTGCTCGGCCAATCCGTAGTGCATTTTAATTTTATCTACAATGGTTTGGGCTAATTTTTGATGACTTTCAAAAGTCCATCCCGCTATATGCGGTGTCAACAAAACCTTTTCTGATTGTAAAAGATAGGCTAATGCTTCGGGGCGGTTGTCATCGGTAAACAAACTTTCAAACGAGAGTTTTTCATATTCCAATACATCCAAACCTGCTCCCAATATTTTCCCCGATTCCAAAGCCGAGACTAAATCGGCAGTCACTACATTTTTCCCACGCGAAGTATTGATCAACCAAAAGGGTTTGGCAAATTGCTGTATAAAAGCAGCGTTCACCATTTTATCTGTTTCGGGCGTCCAGGGAATGTGCAAACTCAACACATCGGCTTCGGCTTGTAAGGTGGCCAAATCGACTTGTTGGGCAAATGCATCGCCTACATTTTCTTGAATATCATAACAGAGTACTTTAACCTCAAAACCTTGCAGTTTTTTGGCCAACGATTTCCCCATATTCCCATACCCTATAATCCCAACGGTTTTGCCTTCCAACTCATACCCGCGGTTTCCTTCGCGCACCCATTGGCCTTGACGTACCATACGATCAGCACGATTCAATTGATTCATTAAGGACAACAACATCCCCAAGGCTTGTTCGCCCACCGCATTGCGATTCCCTTCAGGAGCAGCAATTAAATGAACGCCTTTTTGTTGGGCATATTCGATATCAATGCTTTCTAAACCGGCGCCAACCCGAGCAATAAACTGCAATTGGGTGGCTGCATCGAGAAAGGTTTTGTCAATTGTAAAGCGACTGCGAATGACGATGCCGTGGTAATTGGCAATTTTGGCTTCCACAGTGGCTTTGTCTGAAGTATAATCGGCTTCATTCAAAAAACCGGCAACTTCCAATTGTTCCCAAAGCAAGGGATGATTGGAATCCAAATGTAAAATACGAATAGCGGATGGTTTCAAAACGTGTGCTTTTGATTCCAAACAAAGATAAGAAAGGGGAACTGGAAATCGGACCTAGAATCCTAAAATCAAGCGTGCGATGGAGAAGTAAATCAAAATCCCGCAAATGTCATTACTCGTGGTGATAAAAGGTCCTGTGGCCAATGCCGGGTCAATACCCATTTTATCCAATAATAACGGAATAAACGTTCCAATTAAGGAAGCGATGACAATTACTGAAATCAAGGCTACGGCAATGATTTCACCAATTTTGGTTTCATAGCCCAATAAAAAGTGACTTCCTAAAAACAGAATAGTTGCCAAAATGACTCCGTTTAACAACGAAAGGGAAATTTCTTTAAGTAATCGGTTCCACAACGAACCGCTAATGGAGTTATTGGCTAAACCTTGCACGATAATCGCAGAGGATTGTACACCCACATTTCCAGCCATCGCAGCAATTAATGGGGTAAAAAAGAACAACTGTCCGTGTTCTTTCATCGCAGGTTCAAATAATCCGAGTGTATGTACGGAAATGAATCCGCCAAACAAAGCTAGTACCAACCATGGCAAACGCGCTCGTGTCAAGTCCAAGATGCTGTCATCCGCTTCAACGTCTTGCGAGATACCTGCCGCCAACTGGTAATCTTTGTCGGCTTCTTCTTTAATCACGTCTACGATATCGTCAATGGTAATGCGTCCTACGAGTCGGCCCATTTCATCCACTACAGGAATAGCTTCCAAGTCGTATTTCTGCATGATACGTGCGACTTCGGTATTGGACGTATTGACCCGAACGTAATCCACTTTTTTGATATAGACGTCACTAATGGGCGTTTTGGTCGAAGTAGTTAATAAATCTTTTAACGACAAACGTCCTTTTAGTCGGTTGTCATCGTCGACCACATAAATCGAATGAACACGGGTTACATGTTCTGCCTGCAAGCGCATTTCTTTGACGCAGGTTAGCACATTCCAGTTTTCATTGACTTTAACCAACTCTTTTCCCATCAAACCACCGGCAGTATCTTCATCGTAGCGCAACAAATCCACAATGTCTTTGGCGTGTTCAACGTCTTCGAGCTCGGAGATTACTTCTTCTTTTTTGCTCTGAGGGAGTTCAGCAATAATATCGGCAGCGTCGTCGGTATCGAGTTCGTCGATTTCTTCGGCAATCTCTTTGGCCGACATCCGTTTAAGAATTTTTACGCGGAGTTCCTCGTCGATTTCCATGAGGACATCGGCTGTTTTTTCAGAATCGAGGATGCTAAAGATGTAAGAAGCCTGATTATCATCGAGTTCTTCCATGATCTCGGCGATATCGGCATAATGCAGTTCGCTAAGGAGGTCGTGCAATTCACGCTCCTTATTGTGCAGAATCAAATTGTCGATCTGATCCAGTAATTCTTTACTGATTTTAAACTGCATAGGCCTCAATTTTTCGGGTCAATTCGATAAAATCTTCGGTGGACAATTGTTCCGGTCGAAGGTCAAATATAGAATCTTCCCGCAAAGAATCGGGCAAATTTAAGGATTTTAAACTGTTTCTAAGCGTTTTTCTCCGCTGATTAAAGGCGGTTTTTACTACATTGAACAACATTTTTTCACTGCAGTCCAAATGGTAATTGGATTTTCGGATCAAACGAAGCACACCCGACTTCACTTTTGGAGGTGGATTGAAGACGTCTTCAGAAACCGTAAACAGGTATTCGGCATCGTAAAAGGCTTGCACTAAAACGGACAAAATACCATAGGCCTTCGTCCCTTTTTTTTCACAAATGCGTTCTGCTACTTCTTTTTGAAACATCCCTGAAAACTCGGGAACACGGTCGCGCATTTCCAACATTTTAAATACAATTTGCGTCGAAATATTGTAGGGGAAATTGCCCGTAATGGCAAAAGGTTTTCCATCAAATTCTTTATAAAAATCGTGTTTCAAGAAATCTTTAGACAAAATTTTTCCGTGTAATTTGGGATAATGTTGTTCCAAATAGTCAACCGATTCGGTATCGATTTCCACCACATAAGTATCTACTTCTTTTTCCAACAAATACTTGGTCAAAACACCCATTCCGGGTCCGATTTCCAATACCGTATCATACCCTTCCAAAGTCAAGGTATCACCAATGCGACGGGCAATGGTCTCGTCGGTCAGGAAGTGCTGACCTAAATGTTTTTTGGCTCTAACTTGATTCATGGGTATGATTTAATTATTTTGAAAATGCTCCGAAATCAGTTGCAATTCCGTGCGAAAGGCCAACATTTTATCACCAAACAATTTTTGACCTTCATCACGCAAACGCGCGGCATCTTCGTCGTAATACCGTTGCAACGTTTCAATGCTATCGGTAGTGTATTGAATGGCGTAAGTGACGCCGCCCATTTCTTCTTCCACCAATACTTTGACCATACGCGCCGAAGAAAATTTACCTGTCGCCAATACGTCGTTGATGTGTTTGGTTTGCATCCAGCGCATCCATTGGTCGTGAACGCTTTCGTGAATGTTAATGGTTACATTGTATAGTATCATGTATGTTTTTTAAATTCTTTAATGCAAAGGGCGTTTTCATCCCAATTTACATTTCTAATTTATAATTCAAAATGTATAATAATTCCTTAGAGTTCTTTGTCTCCGCGAAGACGTCTGAATTTCTTCTGAGCATCCACATAGTAAATGCTGTCTTCATGGTTCAAAATAAGGTCTTCATAAAGCGGTTTGGCTTTTTCAGCATCCCCTGTTTTGTTGTATAATTCTGCAGCAAAATATGTCGCTTCATCAACATAAATGCATTCTTTATGTTGGTCAATAATTTGACGGTAACTTGCAATAGCTTGCGGAATATTGTTTTGTTCTTCCTCTAATTTTCCAATGCGAAGAAGCGTAATGGGTTCGATTTCCTGCCCTTTGTGTTCTTTCAAAATCGATTGAAACGCCTGCAATGCTTCTGCTTTTTTATTTTGGTACAGCAAATAATCGGCACGGGCAAATTTCTTCAAAGCGGTTTGGGTCGAATCGGCTACTGTATTGTCACTGATCAACAAATACAAATCCATGGCGTCATTGGCGATTAGCTGGGTAGACGCTGACTTCAACACATTCAATTGGTGCTCGGCCCATTTGAAATCGGCTTTGTAATAACTGGTTTTAGCTACACGCAAACTCGCTTCTTGACCTGTCGGACTATTACCACCTTCATTTTCAACTTGCGCGAAATAAATTAGGGCTTGATTGAACTTTTCTTCCAACAGTAAAATATCCGCTAAATCCATTTTCACCTCAGCAATTTCCTCGCGTTTCAAAGGCATTTCCAAAGCATTTTTCAAAATGAACTTGGCGGTTTCGGTATCTTTTTGCTGAAAAGCGGCAAATTTAGCTTTCAATTGTAAAAGCGAAAGGGAATACGGACTTACGCCAAATTGCTTGATGCGGACATCCAATTCCTGAGCAATCGCAGGATAGTCGGCAGGTTGTGCCTTTTTGATACGCAACTCAATCAAATAGGTGTGCGCTTTGATTTGCAAATCCAAATCTTTGGTATTATCCAAAACAAAGGTCAGTATTTCTTGAGCTGCCTCTTGATCACCTTCATTCATCGCCAATTGCGCTAAATTCACAATATTGGAAAACGATTCCGGACTGCGTTTGTAAATGGCTTTTTGTTGAATAAAAGCTTTGCTGTATTCTTTTTGTTGGACATACAGCCAACTTAGAAAATCATTCCAAAACAAGTCTTGTGTTTTCTGAATCCTTCCCAACAATGCTTTTCGCAGTAAATCATTGAAAGAAGTACTGGCATCTTCGTTCATAAAACGCGTCAACTGATTTTGGATCATCACCAAACTCTGAGGATTGGCATAGGACTCGGTTAAAAACTTTTCAATCATGTTGTCGATATCCCCTTTTTGACCATACAACAAAGCCATTTGATAATTGAAGTTGTATTTGGGTTCGATCGACAATGCCAATTCATACGACTGGAGCGCATAATCCGTTAATCCTTTTTTGTCAAATGCATAGGCAATTTGAAAGACTTCGTTATGATTTTTACGTATTTTTTCTATGGCTTGTTCGTAATATTTTTTGGCTTTATCTGTATTTTTTTGCAATTGAAAATTATAACCCAATTCGACCAAAAAACTCCCTTGCTTGTACATCTCCAAGCGCTCCAAAATTAATTTTTCAGCTTTATCAAATTGCTGTAATTGCTGGTAACACTCAACTGTACGTTGAAAATAGTTGAAATTATGGGGTTGGGATTGCAGAAGCGCTTCAAAATTTACTAACGCTTTTTCAAATTCCCCTCGGTCAAAATAATTTTGAGCCAATTGCTCATTTTGTGCACTGGCAAACAAAGAGAAAACGCTAAGTAAAAAAAACAGTAATCGCTTCATAGGATAAAAAAACAATGTACTAAAATAACACAAAAGTGTCAGCTTAGTACATGTTTTTAAGGTTTCTTAACGAATATTAATTGATAATGTCAAATCCGGTATAGGGACGCAACACTTCCGGAATTACAATTCCTTCAGGAGTTTGGTAGTTTTCGATGATTCCTGCCATTACGCGAGGTAAAGCCAACGAACTTCCGTTCAACGTATGCGCCAATTGTGTTTTACCATCCTTGCCTTTGAAACGCAATTTCAAACGATTCGCTTGGAAAGTTTCAAAATTTGATACGGAAGAAATTTCCAACCAACGATCTTGCGCCGTTGAAAACACCTCAAAATCATAGGTTAACGCCGAAGCAAAACTCATATCTCCGCCACACAAACGTAAAATACGGTAAGGCAACTTCAATTCACGCATGATATTTTTCACGTGGTCTACCATTCCGTCTAAGGCCGCATAGGAATTATCAGGATGTTCGATACGCACAATTTCTACTTTATCAAATTGGTGCAAACGATTCAACCCACGAACGTGCGCGCCATACGAACCCGCTTCACGACGGAAACAAGGTGTATATCCTGTACACAAAATCGGTAAATCGGCTTCACTCAACAACTCATCACGGAATAAGTTGGTTACAGGAACTTCAGCAGTCGGAATCAAATACAAATCATCCAAACCGACATGGTACATCTGACCTTCTTTATCGGGTAACTGACCCGTTCCATAACCAGAAGCTTCATTCACCAAATGCGGTACTTGGTATTCTTGGTAACCCGCTTCGGTATTTTTATCTAAGAAATACGAAATCAAAGCCCGTTGCAAACGCGCGCCTTTACCTTTGTAAACAGGAAAACCTGCACCGGTAATTTTTACGCCCAATTCAAAATCGATGATGTCGTATTTTTTCACCAATTCCCAGTGCGGTAATGCGCCTTCATGCAACACGGGAATGTCACCTTCTTGGAACACATTCAAGTTTTCTTCAGGTGTTTTTCCTTCGGGAACAATATCTGCAGGAAGGTTGGGAAGTAAATATAATTTCTCCGTTAATTGAGTAGCATATGCATCCAATTGCTCGGATAAAACTTTACTTTCTTCACGAAGATTGGTGGTTTTTTGTTTTAAGATTTCCGCTTTGGCTTTTTCACCATTTTTCATCAACATCCCAATGTCTTTGGACAGCTTGTTGGATTCGGCCAATACGTTATCTAACGAAGCTTGCGAACTGCGTCGTTTTTCATCCAATTGTAAAATCTCCTCTACGATACCTTTGGCATCCATGTGCTTGCGATTCAGCGCCGCAATTACCTTCTCAGGATTTTCTCGAATAACAGCAATCTGTAACATGTGATTAATGGGTGTTAAATTTCAGTGGGCAAAGTTAGGGAATTGCTTCCGATAATTGTTTATGTAAATACGGGCATTTTTTGATTCCCACAGATTTAAAATTTGTCAATTTAATACCGCATTTTAGCAATTGATTATCAATAGTATGCTGTTATTTTTCATACATTCGCAAAAATTTTTGAATAAACCCATGAGAAAAATCTACTTTTTACCTCTATTGTTAAGTAGTGTTTTAGGAATTGCGCAAACCAATTCTGATGAATTTAACGAAATGGTGAACGCAGAGCGAAAAGCGGCGGCGGCAACAATGAGTGTGGCCATTAATCCGAACACTTCTAATTACGATGTTACCTACCATAAAATAGAACTTACTGTCAACCCGGCTTCTCCAACTGTGAGCGGCAAAGTGACCACAACCTTTACGGCATTACAAAATATGAGTACGGTAACATTTGATTTGATGAATGAATTAACCGTAACTGCTGTAAAACAGAATTCGACCAATTTAACCTTTGTCCAAAATGCTTCCGAAGAATTGGTGATCACATTACCTTCAACCGTGACAGCAGGGACTTCTGCAACCGTAGAAATCACCTACAACGGCACACCTCCTCCCAGTGGATTTGATTCTTTTGAAGCGTCTACCCATTCGGGGACACCTGTCATGTGGACCTTATCTGAACCCTTTGGTGCTCGCGATTGGTGGCCTTGTAAACAAGATTTGAATGACAAAATCAATTCGGTGGATATTTTCATCACTGCACCCTCTCAATATGTGGCAGTTGCCAATGGTTTAGAGCAGTCACAAACCGTAAACGGTAATTTAAAAACCACTCATTTTCACCATGGGTATCCGATTCCTGCTTATTTAATTTGTTTTGCAGTGACCAATTATACCGTGTACACCCAAACGGCAGGAACACCGCCAAACACCTTTCCTATTGTAAACTACGTTTATCCTGAAAATTTCAATGCCAATACCCAATCTCAAATGGATGAGACCATTGGCATTATGGACTTTTTTGAAACAACATTTGAAACCTATCCTTTTCACACTGAAAAGTACGGACATGCACAATTTGGTTGGGGCGGCGGAATGGAGCACACTACCGTTTCTTTCATGAATAATTTCAGTCGTCAACTCATCGCTCACGAATTGGCCCACCATTGGTTTGGCGATAAAGTGACCTGTGGCAGCTGGAAAGACATCTGGTTAAATGAAGGTTTTGCTACTTATCTAGCCTCAATGATTATCGAATACTTGGATGGAGATGCTGCTTTTATTGCAGACAAGACGAGCATGATTAACAACATCACTTCACAACCGGGTGGAGCGGTTTATTTAACAGATACTGATGCGTTGAATGCCAACCGTATTTTCAGCAGTCGACTATCCTACAACAAAGGAGCGATGGTCTTACACATGTTGCGATTCAAACTGGGTGATACTGTTTTCTTTCAAGCATTACGCAATTACTTGGCCGACCCAGCTTTGGCCTACAATTATGCAGTTACAGCACAATTAAAAGCGCACTTAGAAACGGCATCTGGAGTAGACCTTACCGAATTCTTTAACGATTGGGTATACAATCAGGGTTATCCAAGCTACAGTGTTATTGCTCAAAATTGGGGTGGCGGCCAAGCAAAAATTACTTTAAATCAATCCCAATCGCACTCGAGCGTTACCTTCTTTGAAATGCCTGTACCCGTTCGATTAACTGGGGCGGGAGGTCAAAGTTATGATGTCGTTTTGGACAACACCTTCAGTGGTGAAGAATTTATCATTCCTGTTCCTTTTACGGTAACTGGAGTACAATTTGACCCGAACAAACATTTGATTTCGCGCAATAATACAACGCAGTTAGGCACGGCTATTTTTACCGATGCGGCAACAATTGGCTTGTACCCTAACCCAAGTAAACAAATGGTTCATGTTCAAATGCCTAATCAATTTCAACTGGAAACCGTAACAATTTACAATGCTGTTGGACAAATGGTTGGGTCATACACCACTGCCGATATGGATATCAGCCATTTAGCAATGGGAAGTTACCAAGTGAAAATAAACACTTCTGAAGGGGTGTTTCATAAAAAATTGATAAAAAATTAGATTTCGCCACAGGCATAAAAAGTAGCCCGTAAAAAACACTATTTTTGCGCCTCATTGAATTTAGGAATAGGATACATGGAATTTGCAATTAAACTCACTCAATTTTTATTGAGTTTATCGATACTTATCGTCTTACATGAATTAGGGCATTTTATACCTGCTAAACTTTTCAAAACGCGTGTAGAAAAATTCTACTTGTTTTTTGACGTCAAATTTTCATTACTGAAAAAGAAAATTGGCGAAACAGAATACGGAATCGGATGGCTTCCGCTTGGGGGGTATGTGAAAATTGCGGGTATGATCGACGAATCGATGGATACAGAACAAATGCAAGGCGAACCACAAGCCTGGGAATTTCGTTCTAAACCTGCATGGCAGCGTTTAATTATCATGCTTGGAGGTGTAATCGTGAACTTCATCTTGGCTTTTGTGATCTACATTGGTATGACGTTTTATTACGGCCAAGAATATATCGCCAATACCGACATCAAGGATGGTTTATGGATAACTAATCCCGTTTTAGAAAAAGCCGGACTCCAAAATGGCGATAAGATTGTGAGCATTGACAAAATGCCAATCAACCGATACAATGAAATCTCGGGTCAATTGGTTTTGGCGAAAGAAATCGGAATCAACCGTCAAGGAAAAGATACCGTACTTACAATGCCTGTGAACTTGATCGACCAATTGATGAAAACAGAAAAGGGTGTTTTAGTTAACCTTCGTATTCCTTTTATTATTTCTGAAGTTTCAGCCAATTCGCCCAACAAATCAATTTTTAAAGAAAAAGATATTGTCACCGAATTTAACGGGCAAAAAATAACTTATGTAGACGAAGTATTGCCGCTTTTAAAAGAAAACAAAGGCAAAACAGTTCCTGTGGTTGTAAAGAGAAATAATGTTACTACACCACTCAATGTGAACATCAACAAAGAAGGGAAAATGGGGATTGCCTACGCTTCGATGTTGCCGGCAGAGGATATGGAAAAAATGGGGCTTTATACCATCCAACATGAAAAGTTCAGCTTTTTCGAATCCATTCCAATCGGTATTGAAACCGGAGTAAATCAACTAACGAGTTATGGCCGTCAATTAAAAGCTATTTTCAACCCGAGTACAGGCGCCTACAAAGGCGTAGGAGGCTTTGGAGCGATTTTCAAAGTATTTCCCTCTACGTGGAGCTGGCAAGCATTTTGGGGCATCACAGCGTTTTTATCAATTATGTTGGGAGTTATGAATTTGTTACCGATTCCAGCCTTGGATGGTGGACATGTTATCTTTTTGTTGTATGAAATGATTTCCGGTCGCAAACCAAGTGATAAATTCCTTGAAAAAGCCCAAATGGTTGGTTTTGTGATTCTTATTGGATTGCTAGTATTTGCTAATGGTAACGATATTTACAAAGCTATTTTTGGAAAGTAATTTTTTTTAAAATTTTTTCGAAAAATGTTTGCATAAATGAAATTCAGTCTTATCTTTGCAACCGCTTAAAAGATATAACATCTTCCTCCTTAGCTCAGTTGGTTAGAGCATCTGACTGTTAATCAGAGGGTCCTTGGTTCGAGCCCAAGAGGGGGAGCAAGCAACAGAAAGCCTTCACAGCAATGTGAGGGCTTTTTTGATTTA
>CAYNDK010000013.1:0-31492 GCA_964395965.1 uncultured Flavobacterium sp. | reverse complement strand
ATTTGACCAAAGCCTTGAAAGGCGACAGTAAAATGCAAGGAAATTGGGGCGAATTGGTGTTGGAACGTGTGTTAGAAAAATCGGGATTGGAAAAGGACCGCGAATATTTTGTACAACAAAGCTTTACCACCGAAGATGGTCAACGTCTGCAACCCGACGTGGTCATTGCCTTACCCGACGGTAAAAAAATGATTGTGGATTCTAAAGTAACCTTGACGGCTTATGAACGGTTCACCAATGAAGAAAATGACGAATTCAAAAAGAATCACTTACGGGATCATATTATTGCGATCAACCGCCATGTCGAACAATTGGGATCCAAAAATTATCATGATTTATATCAAATGGAAAGTCCTGATTTTGTGCTGTTATTCATTCCCATCGAAGCAGCTTTTGCGGTAGCATTAAATGAAGACACAACCTTATACAACAAAGCATTTGAAAAGAATATTGTCATTGTCACACCTACCACGCTTTTGGCCACATTAAAAACCATCAACAGTATGTGGACCAATCAAAAACAACAAGAAAATGCACTTGAAATTGCACGCCAAGCGGGTGCATTGTATGATAAATTTGAAGGATTTGTAGGCGATTTAATCAAGATTGGTAAGAAAATGGATGAAGCAAAATCCGAGTACCAAGGCGCTATGAATAAACTAATCGAAGGCAAAGGAAACCTAGTGAGCAGTGTTGAACGTTTGAAAAAAATGGGCGCTAAAGCAAAAAAAGCACTTCCCGAAGCATTGCTTTCAAGAGCTGGAAGTACTGAAAATGAATCCTTAGAAAATCATTCC
Organism: uncultured Flavobacterium sp.; assembly: GCA_964395965.1. Lineage (GTDB taxonomy): Bacteria > Bacteroidota > Bacteroidia > Flavobacteriales > Flavobacteriaceae > Flavobacterium. The sequence goes on along the minus strand of CAYNDK010000013.1, from coordinate 30,695 downwards.
CATGAAGAAACAATTTAAATCGGTTAAATCGTCCAGAATTTCCATTTCACAATTAATGTTACCCTCCCATTCCAATTTTAGTGGAAAAATTCATGGTGGTTATATTTTATCGTTAATGGACCAAATTGCATTTGCGTGTGCGTCAAAATTTTCAGGCAATTACTGCGTTACCGCCTCGGTAGACACGGTCGATTTTTTAAATCCGATTGAAGTGGGCGAACTGGTTATCATGAAAGCGAGTGTTAATTATGTGGGACGCAGTTCGATGATTGTTGGCATTCGCGTTGAATCGGAAAACATACAAACCGGGAAATCCAAACACTGTAATTCCAGCTATTTTACAATGGTTGCCAAAGACGAAAAGGGCCAAAACACGGAAGTTCCCGGATTAACGTTAACCAACCATGATGAAGTACGCCGTTTCTATAATTGCATTCAACAAATTGAAGCGCGAAAAACAAGAAACCGTCACGAAATGGAATTTGATTATAAATCGGAAGAAGCGCTCAAAAACCTCGAAAACTACAATGTGAAAGTCGAAATGAATTAAGTATACTTTTTTCAAATTCTAATTAATACCCCAAAAATTCTCAGATAAGTCTAATAGAATTAGGTAAATAGATTTTTTTTTCTATTTTTGAAGTAGAAACAAAAACTATGAAAAAATATTACTTATCGGGCCTGCTTGCAGCCATTTTCTCCCTATTTATTTACTCCTGCTCATCCAATGATGACCCAGAATATGTAGAAGTGAGTCCGGTAACTGTCGACCTTACACAAGTACCCTACGCTAAACTCTCCGATTATCATTTTTTTAAAGCGCCTATGGTGGACATGGTTCCCGAACTGAATGTTTTTCCCTACGAGCCAGCCAGTGCACTTTTCACCGATTATGCGCATAAAAAACGTTTTGTGTGGTTACCCGAAGGTACCAAAGCAACCTACAATGGCGACGGTAAAGTTTTAGAACTTCCTGTTGGAGCAGCGATTATCAAAACTTTCTATTACGACGAAGTACAACCCAGCAACACCCGCCGGGTAATGGAAACGCGTATCATGATTCGCAAAGCTGAAGGTTGGATTTTTGCAGAGTACATTTGGAATAATGAACAAACAGAAGCCTTCTTGAACATGACAGGAAGTAATATGCAAATCAGTTTTATGGAAAACAATACGGTGAAAACAGCCAATTATCGTTTTCCCAATGAAGCGCAATGTGTTACATGCCACAAATTAAGAAATAATGATACAGGCTTGTACTACAATGCACCAATCGGTATCAAACCACAAAATTTAAACTTCAACTACACCTACAGTACAGGAGCCAAAAATCAAATCACCAAATGGAAAGAATTGGGGATTCTTGAAAACAATGTGACGCTTCCAACCGCTGATAATACCACAATCAATTACAACGATGCGTCACAACCACTTGAAAAAAGAGTTCGCTCCTATTTCGACATCAATTGTGCGCATTGCCATAGTGAATTGGGTCATTGCTATTACCGCCCAATGCGTTTTGCCTTTACAGAAACCTATAACAACCCAACCAATATGGGGGTTTGTGTTCCTACCGCTGACATGCAGGATTTCCCTCCGGCCTTGAGCAGAATTGTGGCGCCAGGAAATATTAATCGTTCGATGTTATACTACCGTATTAATACAGAAAACGAATCCTACATGATGCCTTTGCATGGACGCTCCATTATTCATACAGAAGGCGTTCAATTAATTGAGCAATGGATCAATTCCTTACAACCTTGTAACTAAACTTTCAATATAACCTGACCTTTAACCAATATGAAAAAAATTACATTTTTACTAACCTTCTTAACAGCTGTTCTTTCCCAGGCACAAGATACCTGTGGAACTGCTGTTACAATTACCGCTGGAACACAAGTGGTAACGGCCGTAAACGGGACAGAGCTCCCTCCAACAATTTGCGCGGCCAACGGGGCACTAGACACCAATGGCGCAGCAGAATGGTACAGCTATACCCCAACACAAAATTACACGGTAATTCTAACTAGCGACATTGCTGCCAACACACCTAGAGTAGATACCCGTGTACACATTTATACCGGTACATGTGGTGCCCTTACTTGTTATGCTGGCGACGATGATAGTGGATACAACTACTCTAGTGTAGCTACTTTTAATGTAGTTGCAGGAACTACGTATTACATCGCATGGGACAACAAATGGTCAAGTAATGGATTTACCTTCCAACTTACTGAAAACCCAATTGTTACTCCTCCAGCTACCCCAGTTAGTTACAACTCACAAACCGTTTCTACAATCAATAGTGGTTATAACATTTGTGTTGTAGACATGAATAACGATGGCTTAGATGACATCGTGGGAATTAGCACAGGTACTATGAAAGTACATTACCAAACTGCGACTCCTGGTTCTTTCAACATTGTGAATTATCCCTTTACCAATGTTTCCTTTTATCCCAACTGGAGTATGGCGGCTGGAGATTACAACAAAGACGGTTATAATGATATCGTTCTTGGAAATGGAAGTGGTTTGTCTATCCTTACATCAACCAACAACGGAACTTCTTACACTGGATATACCCCAGGACAATATATTTTCTGTCAACGTACCAACTTTGCCGATTTAAATAAAGATGGTAACCTTGATATCTTCTCTTGTCATGATATCAATGAAAATGTGTATTACCTTAATGATGGTGCAGGTAACCTTACCTATTACCAATCCAATATCACCCCAGGAGCAATGAACTTAAGTAGTGGCGGGGGTAACTATGCTACCCTTTTCACCGATTTTGATAACGATGGTGATTCGGATGTATTTATTTCTAAATGTTCCGGACCTCCATGTCAGTTAATTCGTTACGATGGCGGTACAACCTATACCAACATTTCTGCTGCTGCGGGAGTTAATGTAACACCTATTCAAACATGGTCGTCTGGTATTGCCGATTTTGACAATGATGGCGATATGGACGTAATCATCACGGCTAGTGCCGGATTACACAAATTCTTCAGAAACAATTTTGAAACTACGGGTTCATTGACCGCTTTCACCAACATTACAACAGGCTCTGGATGGGATACGAATCCTTCAACAAACATTGACAACATCGCGTATGATTTTGATAACGATGGAAAAGTTGACGTATTAGGCGGTGGAAACAAAATCATGTTCAACCAAGGAAATAACACCTTTGCTCCTGTTTCATATACAGGTATCGCTGTAGGTGCTGTAGGTGATTTAAACAATGACGGTTTCCTAGATATTCAAACCGGAACTACTATTCGCTATGCTGTTCCAAACGGAAACAACTGGATTAAAATTCGTTTAAACGGCGTACAAAGTAATAGCAACGGTATCGGTGCTCGTGTTGAAATCTATGGTGATTTCGGAAAACAAATTCGCGATATCCGTAGTGGTGAAGGATTCAAATACATGAGTTCTTTAAATGCTCATTTTGGTATTGGTACCAATACAGCCATTTCACAAGTAATCATCCGTTGGCCATCGGGTACAGTAGATACCATCAACAATCCTACAATCAATCAACGTTTGGATGTAACTGAAGGGTCAACTTTAGCTACTACAACATTTGATGCAAACGCAATGAGTGTGTTCCCAATCCCTGCAAAAAACACAATCACCATCAAAACAAAAGAGGGATATACCGCTGTAAATGCAGAAGTATATGACATGAACGGTCGTCTGGTATTGTCTTCAAAAATTGAAAACGAAACCATCAACATCCAATCCTTAAATGAAGGTACTTACCTTTTAAAAGTTACCGATGTTAATGGAAATACAGCCAACCAAAAAATTGTGAAAAACTAAACGCAATACATTTTAATTCAAAAAGCCCTGACTTCAATCAGGGCTTTTTTTATAATTGTACGTTCTCAATTGCATTCAATTTGTCAATTTGTAAAATTGTTTTCTGTTGGTTGGCATCTCGCGTAAACATCGGAAGAAAACGAGCCCCATAAACAATCTCATCAAAAGTATAGGAAGTGCGCTTCATGACCGTGTTACTATACATATCATCAAACAATTTTAAAAAAACAATAAGTTCGCCCACTGTATTTTGGAAATCGGTTGCTGTAAATTGGTACAACGGACTATTCTCCGTAATCGGATGCACTAAGGTCCAGTTTAAATTCAACGCATTAATCGTGGACAACTCCAAATCCAAAGTAAAAAATTTATTGACCATCTGTCCGTTTTCCTCAACATGCATCCCCAACGTTACCCGCGCTTCCGCATCACTTAAATTAGCATTTTTGGAGGGACACATGCGTAACATTAAAGCTGTACCGCCTTTATACGGCGCAATGATGGCATTGTGGGAAAATAAGATATGGGCTTTGGGCTGACTGAATCGTCCATAAAACAACCCAGTCGCAATGGCAAAACTCAACAAACCAAATAAGGCTTCAACGGCTGCTACAAAACTCGTCAAGAAACCACTCGGACTCACATGTCCGTACCCTACCGTTGTAAAGGTTTGCACACTAAAAAAGAACGCTTGACCGTAGGCGTCCCAACTCGAACTGGCATTAACTCCATTCAAATGTTCGACTCCTAAAGCATAATACAACGATGCAAAAACAGAATTCACCAAAAAGTAAAACCCGCAGATAATCACAAAAAACTTCCATCGCGGTAAGGTCAACATCGTATGGTACCAGCTGATACTATCCAAAAAAGGGACACCCGACTTTCGAATATTGGCATTACCCGATTTGGTAAAAAATCGTCCGCCATAACTAGCGGCATTGGTACCTAAACCGGTATTGGCATCGGTGCGGGCTTTGGAATTAAAAGGAGTGCGAAAGGCCATGCTTTTTTTTGGTAAAACTACACAATTTCACGCATAAAAAAAGCTGCTCGAAAGCAGCCTTTTCTTATTTGGACAAATACATTTTTCGTCGGGAATACAAATCGTAAAATTGATCGTCTTTTAAATCTTCAATGAACAAAATACTTTCTCCCGTTGATTTCATTTCGGGACCGAGTGCCTTATTCACATTCGGGAACTTATTAAAAGAGAAAACGGGTTGCTTGATTGCAAATCCGTTCAACTTCGGATTAAAGGTGAAATCGGTGACTTTTTTCTCACCCAACATCACTTTGGTCGCATAATTCACATACGGTTCGCCATACGCTTTCGCAATAAAAGGTACCGTACGAGAAGCTCTTGGATTGGCTTCAATAATATAAACAATATCGTCTTTGATGGCAAACTGAATATTGATCAACCCAACCGTTTGTAAGGCTAAGGCAATATTTTTCGTATGATCTTTAATTTGCTGCATTACAAATTCGCCCAAATTAAACGGAGGCAATGTCGCATTACTATCGCCCGAGTGAATTCCACAAGGTTCGATATGCTCCATGATTCCGATGATGTACACATTTTCACCATCACAAATAGCATCGGCTTCCGCTTCAATGGCACCATCCAAATAGTAATCCAACAGCAATTTGTTATTCGGAATATGTTTTAAAATCTCAATCACATGCTCTTCCAACTCTTGCTTGTTGATCACAATCTTCATCCCTTGGCCACCCAACACATACGAAGGACGAACCAATAACGGGAATTCCAATTGATCTGCCAATTGCAACGCTTGTTCCGCATTTTCGGCTACACCAAATTTAGGATACGGAATATTCAATTCTTTCAATAAGCCCGAGAAACGACCGCGGTCTTCGGCTAAATCCAAGGCATCATAACTGGTTCCGAAGATTTTAATACCGTAGCGGTTTAATTTTTCGGCCAACTTCAAAGCCGTTTGTCCACCCAACTGAACAATCACGCCTTCTGGCTTTTCATGTTGGATGATATCGTAAATATGTTCCCAAAATACAGGTTCGAAATACAATTTATCCGCCGTATCAAAGTCGGTCGACACCGTCTCTGGGTTACAGTTAATCATGATGGTCTCGTAACCACATTCTTTGGCTGCCAAAACCCCATGCACACAGGAATAATCAAACTCAATTCCTTGGCCAATACGGTTAGGTCCCGAACCTAACACCACAACTTTCTTGCGATCCGTGACAACACTTTCATTGGAAACATAGCGTTCACCCGTAGCGGTTTCAATCTCCGCTTCAAAAGTAGAATAGTAATACGGGGTTTGTGCCTTGAACTCCGCCGCACAAGTATCTACCAACTTATAAACGCGACGGATATTCATGTCTTCGCGCAAGCGGTGCACCTGACTCTCCAAACAGCCCAACATGTGCGCAATTTGACGGTCGCCGTAGCCTTTTTGTTTGGCTTCTAATAACAATTCTTTGGGCAATGTATCAATGCGGTAATTCGAAATTTCTTTTTCCAAGAAATACAATTCCTCGTATTGTTTCAAGAACCACATATCGATTTTGGTAATCTCGTGAATACGGCTCAACGGAATTCCCATTTGAATCGCATCGTAAATCACAAACACGCGATCCCAACTCGCATAGGTGAGTTTTTCTATAATTTGTTCGTAGTTTTTATACCCTTTTCCATCAGCACCCAAACCGTTGCGTTTGATTTCTAAGGATTGCGTGGCTTTGTGTAACGCTTCTTGGAACGAGCGTCCGATGCCCATCACCTCACCTACCGACTTCATTTGGAGTCCGAGGGTACGATCTGCACCTTCAAATTTATCAAAGTTCCAACGCGGTATTTTCACGATAACATAATCCAAAGTCGGTTCAAACAAGGCCGAAGTGGATTTCGTAATTTGATTTTGTAATTCGTCAAGGGTGTACCCCAAAGCCAATTTGCTGGCAATTTTTGCAATCGGATATCCAGTCGCTTTAGACGCCAAGGCCGACGAACGCGATACCCGTGGGTTGATTTCGATAGCAACGATATCTTCTTTTTCATCGGGAGAAACGGCAAACTGCACATTACACCCTCCAGCAAAATTCCCGATAGAGCGCATCATGTGAATGGCCATATCGCGCATCTTTTGAAACGTCGTATCCGACAACGTCATGGCAGGCGCTACCGTAATAGAATCCCCGGTGTGAATCCCCATCGGATCCATATTTTCGATGGAACAAATAATCACGACGTTATCATTTTGATCGCGCAACAGTTCCAATTCATATTCTTTCCAACCCAAAAGCGCCTTGTCAATCAACACCTCATGAATCGGTGATGCTTCCAAACCGCGGGTTAACAATTCATCAAAATCCTCTTTGCGGTGTACAAAAGCAGCTCCAGTTCCACCCAACGTAAACGAAGGACGAATTACTAAAGGAAACCCAAACTCTTGCGCAATTTCTTTCCCTTTCAAAAAAGAATTGGCCGTTTTAGCCGGCGCATAAGGTATACCGATTTCACTTAATAAGGTTTTGAATTGGTCACGGTCTTCAGTGACATTAATCGCATTGATATCTACCCCAATCAAACGCACATTAAAATCCTTCCAAATCCCTTTTTCTTCCGCTTCCAAACACAAGTTCAACGCCGTTTGCCCGCCCATTGTAGGGAGTACAGCATCAATATTGGGATGCGCTTTTAGGATTTCGATAATCGATTTGGTAGTTAAGGGCTTTAAATAGACATGATCCGCCATGGCTGGGTCGGTCATGATAGTAGCAGGATTGGAATTGATAAGAATGACTTCAATCCCTTCTTCGCGAAGTGAACGGGCGGATTGCGACCCCGAGTAATCAAATTCACAGGCTTGACCAATGATGATCGGACCTGAACCAATAATCAAAACGGATTTGATAGAGGAATCTTTTGGCATGTGGTGTTGTGGTTTAGTTGTTTATTGTTGTGTGTGTCAAAATTAGTCGGTTTATAAAACTTTTGAAAAAATCGGGGTTGCCAACTTATCAATAGTTATAAACAGTATAAAAAAAAGGCGCTACTAATAAAAGTAACGCCTTTATATATGATAGTAAATACCATTATTTTTTGTGTCTTGGTTCAGAAGATACAGTCAATTTATGTCTTCCTTTTGCACGACGACGAGCAAGGACTTTTCTACCATTTGCAGTAGCCATTCTTTCCATAAACCCGTGTTTATTTCTTCTTTTTCTTTTCGATGGTTGAAATGTTCTTTTACTCATTGTTCGATATCTTTAAATCCTGATAATTATTCTATGATTACGGCTTTTCAAAACCGAGTGCAAATATACAAAGGTTTTTATTTCTTGCAAGCGCTTTTTTAAAAATATTTTAAATTCCTTTTAGTACATTTGCAACCTAAATTTTACAATCATGTTTCACAGAAATATCAAAATCGTTTTAACCGTTCTGATTTTCGCTGCAGCGGTATGGCAATTTACCGAAAATAACGTAGGAAATGGAATTTTCTTAATCATCATTTCTCTACTACCTTTAGCTTTATATTTCCGTAACGAGTTTATTTTGTTGGCTTTTTTACAAATGCGTAAACAAAATTTCCCCGGTGCACAAAAATGGTTAGCCAAAATCAAAAACCCAGAAACGGCGTTAATCAAAAAACAACAAGGCTACTACAATTACCTACAAGGCTTAATGGTTTCACAAACCAACTTGAACCAAGCCGAGAAGTTTTTCAAAAAAGCGATCGAATTGGGATTGAACATGGATATGGACTTAGCGGTTGCCAAATTGAATTTAGCCGGAATTGCTTTATCCCGCCGTCGTAAATTAGAAGCCACCAACTTGATCAACGAAGTGAAAAAGCTCGACAAACAAGGCATGTTGAAAGAGCAAATCACCATGATGAAAGAACAAATGAAACGTATCTAAATAGAAAGACTCCGAAAGGGGTCTTTTTTTATGTTCTATTTTAGATTATAAATTAGAAATTAGAAATGAGGGTACTAGAGTAAAGTGTTTTTTAGAGGAAAGAGGAAAGACGGATTTCACGAATAAAGGAACGTAGTGCTACATATTTCTTGCTCATTGCTCCTAATCGTTAGTGTGCAAACGCTGGTGACTTTCAGCCCAACAAACATACTAGGTGCGCTATCGGGGTTTTCTACTAACATTGCAATCTAAAAATTAATTAGAAACCGTATTGTCCCTGTTCCTACAAAACAGGCCGTGTACTAACCTCAACTCAGCCAAAACAATTCATAGACCATCTTCTACCCAACGGCTCACACTGAAAACCTACCTACAGTTTAAAATATACGTGGCTACAGTTAGTTTACACTTAGAAAGATTCACAAAAAGGTGTGGACACGGGTGTTTTCGGCACATTACCCCACCCAAAAGGTAGGGTTGAGTACGCTCTTTACGTACTGCATCCCCTAAAAAGGTACGAAGGGGTACGTATAAAACGTACTGTCAATACGCCTTATGCGTACTCCGAGGGGGAGGGGGACCCTGGTTGGGGTACGTTTTTTACGTACCTCCAGTACGCTTAAGGCGTACCCTCTGTTGGTAAAAAGCGGCAACGACGCAGCATAAAGCGTACCTATCCCTACGATAGTCGGCACCAATTAACGGTGATTTGCAATTGGTTTTAGTTTATTGGTTTCAAACTCTTATCAAAGCATGAAGTTAGGAATGCAATTGCTATGTCAGCGCAGATGTACAACCCATGCATATAGCATTTTACGACGTTTTTAATCTAAAAAAAGGATAGCGTTAAATTGAAAGCAACCAATTTGATCAACAAAGTGAACAAGTACAACAAACAAGGCATGTTGAAAGAGCAAATCTACCTGATACAAAAACAAATCAAACGCAGCTAACGACAAGACTCCTAAAGGGGTCTTTTTTTTGCCCATTTGAACGGCTTTTCTTAAACACCTCTCTTTTTTAATCCTTTACACAATCCAAATAACTGCGCAATGTCATCCTTTTCTATGATGCGCAACATGATTGCTTTTCAATAACTACACCACCTTTGTGATGAAGCGGTTTCGCTAGACCCATTAGGATTCTATGCCTGTAAGACCTTCCCAAAATGAAATGCTCACAACAGTACAAAAAAAAGGACTACTCCTCGAAAAGACAACCCACGGATTTGAAAATCTCGGAGTTTTAAATCCGGCTGTAATTCACTTCAACGGAATGCTTCATGTATTCTATCGCGCGATTAACAAAGAGCACTTTTCTTCGATTGGTTATGCTTTATTGGACGAACAATCACGCGTAATTCATAGAAATGAAGTACCTACACTTTACCCTCAATTTGATTATGAATGTTTAGGTGTAGAAGATCCACGCATCGTATGCATCGACACCCTTTTTTATCTCACGTATACCGCATTTGATGGCATCAACGCCCGTGGCGCATTAGCCTTATCAATAGACATGGTCCATTGGGAGAAAAAAGGAATTATAGTACCGCAACTTACTTACACAGATTTTATACATCGCGCTGAATCCATATTACCCCTTAATGAAAAATACCACCGATATAATAATCCAACACATGTGAATGAATCGTTTTCAATTCACAAAGTATGGGATAAAAATGTGATTTTCTTCCCCCGAAGAATCAAAGGACAACTTTGTATGCTTCATCGGATAAAACCCGATATTCAAATTGTTTTTTTTAACGAGTTAACCGACTTAAATACCGCATTTTGGGATGATTATCTTTTGCATTTTAGCTCCCACATTTTGCTTTCTCCTCGTTTTGAACACGAAGTGAGCTACCTAGGAGGGGGATGCCCTCCAATAGAAACTGTTGCGGGTTGGATACTAATATATCATGGAGTCCACGACACACTTGATGGATATGTTTACAGTTGCTGTGTTGCCCTATTGGACTTAGAAAACCCGAATATTGAAGTTGCCCGCCTACCCTATCCCCTTTTTGGCCCCGAACACGATTATGAAGTTCACGGAATTATCAACAACATTTGTTTTCCTAGTGGTGCGGTAGTCCTTGATGATGTACTCCACATTTATTATGGTGCAGCTGATAAACGGGTCGCCTGGGCATCGGTTCCATTACAGCCACTTTTGAAAGCACTTGAACAAAATCACTCACACAATGATGACGCTTAAAACAATACGCCCAATGTCTGGGCTTCAACGAAATCGCCCAAACAGTTCCCTATCGGAAATACGCGCTCAAAAAAGAAGCGCGACGGCACAATCACTGGTAATGATTACGACTTACCCACCAAAAGAATGTGGTTTAGCTACTTTTGCAGCTGACTTGGTTCAGGCCATTGAAAAGCAGTACAGCCATTCTTTTAAACTTCATATTTGTGCGCTAAATCCACCTGAATTGGCTTCTAAAGAAAAGCTATTTCATGTTTTGGAAACCCAAAAAAAAGGTGCATTTCAAACTTTAGCTCAAAAAATAATAGAATTAGAGGCGAATGAATGGGTAATCATTCAACATGAATTCGGACTATATCGCCATCATGAAACCGACTTTTTAGAACTTCTGAACGCTATTGAAAAAAAAATACTAGTTGTCCTTCACACGGTTTTACCCAATCCTTCCCCCGATGTAGAAGTATTCATGAAAAACCTAGCCTTTTTGACCCATACTTTCGTTGTGATGACCCAACATTCCAAATCAATTCTTGTGGAACGCTATGGAATAAGTGCATCAAAGATTAAAGTAATTCCCCACGGTACTCACTTAATCGAACATAAAAATGAAATAGAATTAAAATCACAATTTCAATGGGAAAACCGAACTATACTGACCACCTTCGGTTTACTGAGTTCGGGTAAAAACATTGAAACTACGCTTCGTGCGTTACCCGAAGTGATTCATCGGTTTCCAGACATCTTGTTTCTCATTGTGGGTAAAACGCATCCAGGGGTTATCCAGGTAGAAGGAGAACAATATAGAGAATCGTTGGAACAATTAATTCAATCGTTGGGTTTGGAAAACCATACACTACAACTCAACGCCTTTATTGAACTTCCAAAACTTCTTGATATTTTACAACTTACGGATATCTATTTATTCACCTCTAAAAATCAAGACCAAGCGGTTAGTGGTACTTTTGCTTATGCAATGAGCTGCGGTTGCCCTATTGTTGCAACCCCAATTCCCCATGCCTTAGAAGTAGTTAAAAATGGTAGTGGAATCTTATTCGATTTTGAGCAATCCGATCAACTAGCCCAACAGCTCATTTACCTTTTGGACAATCCAAATTTACAGTCAGAAATGCGCCTAAACGGATTGCATCATATGGAACCCACAGCGTGGGAAAACACCGCAATTCGTTATATCCATCATTTGCAAACCCATAGTGATCAACCTGTTCAATTAGTCTATCAATGGCCCGTAATGAATCCCAACCATGTAAAAAAAATGACTACAAATTTTGGAATGTTGCAATTTTCAAAACTCAACCTCCCTGATAGTAGTTCGGGATATACGTTAGACGACAATGCACGTGCCCTAATCGCCATTTGCCAACAATTTACGCTTACCTCTGAAGCCGACTTACTAATTTACATTGAACGGTATCTCCAATTCATTGAATTCTGTCTTCAACCGGATGGAAAGTTCCTAAATTATGTAAACTTAGACCAATGCTTTACCCAACAAAATGAAGAGACCAACTTAGAGGATTGCTTCGGTAGAGCGATATGGGCCGTAGGATTTCTAAAAGCAGCTGCAAAAGATTTCCCTCCTCATTTTTTAATTTGGGCTGAAAATGTTCTGGAATCTACCCGTATCCAAAGAGGACAATTGGAGTCACCGCGAGCAATAGCTTTTACTTTAAAGGGACTTTATTTTGCCCATCAAAACAAAACAGCCGATTACCGTATAGAAATCGATGCACTTGCCCATCAATTATTGACCTTTTTTAACGAAACGGCAACACCAGAATGGAATTGGTTTGAACCTTATCTCACTTACGGAAACAGCATTCTTCCTGAGGCAATGCTTTTAGCTTGGCGGGTTACACTACGTCCCGAATACAAAACAACAGCACTTAAATCCATGGATTTTTTATTGGACCAAATATTTAGGGACAACCAAATTCAAGTCATCTCAAATAACGGTTGGCTTCATGCCGGTCAAGACCGCAATACCATGTCTAAAGGGGGCCAGCAACCCATTGATGTCGCCTACACCATCATGACGCTTTATACCTTTTATCAGGAGTTAGGTCATCCTGATTATGCTGAAAAAATGACACAAGCTTACCATTGGTTTTTAGGAGAAAACAACCGGAATGAAATTGTCTATAACCCTAAAACAGGTGGATGTTACGACGGTCTCGAAGAAAATCACATGAATTTAAATCAAGGAGCTGAATCTACGTTAAGCCACCTTCTTGCCCGACAAACGATGGAACACTTTGCCAATTCAAAAAAATAATTAACAAAAAAATAAAACGTATGACTTACAAACAATCCAACCAAACCCTTCAATTCACAGTGCAAGAGGCGCTGCGATGGGAACCGCAACTACAAGGCTCACAATTTGGTGTAATTGCTGAAAATGGAATCGTAACACTTACAGGTATAACGGATTCTTATTTTAAAAAAATCGAAGCTGAAAAAGCAACGAAAAATACCGCGGGTGTTCGTGCGGTTATTGAACGTATTGCAGTGGTTTTACATGACAACCACCAACTTTCAGACGAAGAAATTGCTCAAAAAATCATTGCCATCTACCATTCCAGTTTTACCATCCCTGAAGAGAAAATAAAAATCACCGTGGAAAACGGATGGGTTACACTTAAAGGAAATGTACATTGGAACTACCAAAAAAACGCGGCTGAAGAAGCACTACAGCCACTTCAAGGAATTCGAGGCATTAGCAACCTCATTCGTACACAAACCAGTCGGGATAGTACCATTAAAAAAGAACACATACAAAAAGCCCTTCACCACAGCGCCCTACTTCACGATAAACAGATAGAAGTTGATGTTAACAACCGAAAAGTGACCCTCAAAGGCAGTGTAAACACCCTGTACGAAAAAGAAGAGGCCGAACGATTGGCATGGAATGCCAAAGGGGTTGTTTCAGTAGATAATAGCCTCATTATAGGCCCCTTATTACTTAAATCACACGACCATGAATGCGAATAATCAATTGCAACAAAATGTCCAATTCGCCCTTTTTTGGGAACCTTATTTGGAAGATACAACCATCGGTGTAACGGCTCAAAACGGTATTGTTACCCTTTCAGGAACCGTGGACAGTTATGAAAAAAAAATCGAAATTGAAAAAGTGGTAAAGCGAGTTCGAGGGGTAAAAGCACTTGTGGAACATCTGGAAGTACACCATGGAATTACGCCTGAATCCGATGAAGACTTAGCTATAAAAGCCTTAGCCGCTATCCAACTCAATACGTCAATTCCAGAAAACGATATAAAAATTGTAGTCGCTAAAGGGTGGGTTTATCTCGTAGGTGCGGTCGATTGGAATTACCAAAAAATGGCTGCACAACATGCGGTAAGCCGAATAATTGGGGTAAAGGGGGTTGTCAACTCCTTACTAATCCATTCGGTAACTATCGATGCTATCGAACAAAATGCGATTCAAAATGCACTTAAACGAAGTAGCCTATTAAGAAACAAAACCATACAAGTCGCAGTAGACGACAACGTTGTCACGTTGACCGGTCATGTAGATTCCTATCTCCAAAAAGATGAAGCGGAACGCATCACTTGGAATGCCCCGGGAATTTGGCGCATCATTAATCATATTGAAATCCAGCACCCGTAATTGATACATCACAAAAAGCACAATCATAATGACAAAACTCTTAGTAACAACCGATTTTTCAGCCCACTCGAGAAAAGCAATCCGTTTTGCCTTTCAATTTGCAATGCAAACCCATGCTGAAATTACCCTTTTGCACGTATTGGATTTATTTGACCCTAACTTGGCCATTGATATTGAGTCCGCTACACCTCAGTTGCGGTGGGATGAAGCCATTCAGCTCAAAAAAAATCAGTTGAAAAAATATGTCCATGCTGTTTTCCCAAAAGGAATACCCAAGGTTCCCTACGAAGTTGTTTGTCATAAACTGGAACGAACATTGGCACACACCATTATCACGTATACCAAAACGCATCAATTCGATATGGTTTTTTGTAGCGAAAATGGGGCTTCACTTTTCAAAACGGTATTGGGTAGTCTTCCCGAGGCTTTGCTAAATAACTGTCCCGTTCCACTTTGTATTGTTCCAAAACGCTACACGATGACCCCACTACATTCGATTTGTTATACCACAGATATGCAACACATAGACGATGAAATGAAATGGGTAGAAAACTGGCGAAAACAATTAAACATCCCCCTCAAAGTACTTTATTTTGATTATGAAATTAATTTGAACGAACATCACAAGGCATTGCATCAAACTGCAAATACCTATGAAAATACAGCAATCCAATTTCATTACATCAAATTAATTCCGCAGTCTTCTTTCAAAATGCTACTCCAACAAACCCTAAAACTAGTCAAACCCTCTCTAGTTATTGTGTTCCGTAAACAAAATCGTTCCATTGTAAATCGGATGCTCTTTCCGGGCAAAACCATAGCCTTAATGATGGAAAACAACCTTCCCCTTTTGGTGGTTCGAAAAAAACAAGAATGAAACGACTAACCCTATATGAAGAAGGAATTCACTTGGGAAAATTCACAGTTTTCTCGGGTCGCTTTTTTAAAGAATTGCAATGGAAAAACATAGAGGGAAAAGAATTGCTTAAACAATGTTATGAATTGGGCTACCGCTCCCTACCCCTAGTTTCGTTGACCGGTTTTATCATGGGTTGGGTGCTCACCCTTCAATCCCGTCCCGCCATGGCCAAATTCGGCGCTGAATCTTGGATACCCAATATGGTCGGACTCTCATTGGTGCGGGAAATTGCCCCTGTCATCACAGCACTGATTTGCGCGGGACGCATTTCCTCTGGAATCGGAGCAGAACTGGGTTCTATGCGTGTCACAGAACAAATCGATGCGATGGAAGTGGGTGCCATACAACCCTATCAATATTTAGTGGTTACCCGAACTTTAGCTACTACTTTAATGCTCCCAATCTTAGTCATTTACGCCGATGGAATAGGACTCCTAGGAGGCTATCTGGGCATTAACCATCACAATGAAATGACCCTACAACATTATTTTCGTCAAGTATTTGATGCTTTAGCCTTTAGTGATGTTATCCCAGCCGTTATTAAAACATTTTTCTTCGGCTTTTTCATTGGAATGGTCGGTTGTTTCAAAGGATTCCATGCGAGTAGCGGTACCGAAAGTGTTGGCAAAGCAGCAAACCAAGCCGTAGTAGCAGCATCGCTAAGTATTTTTATTATCGATCTAATTGCAGTTCAACTAACCGATCTTTTATGAAAACTGAAATTGCAAACCAACCCGTAATTGCGTTGAAAGGAGTATATAAAGCGTATGGCAAACATGCGGTATTGGCAGGTTTGGACTTCGTTGTAAATCCCGGAGAGCAAGTTGTTCTTTTAGGACGATCTGGCTCCGGTAAATCTGTAGCTTTAAAATGCATTGCAGGTCTAACAAAAGTTGATGCTGGATCAGTACACTTAATGGGGCACAACATTACATTTTATGATGAAAAAAATCTTATTCCTTTACGGAAACGAATGGGTTTCTTATTTCAAAATGCGGCCTTGTATGACTCCATGTCCGTTGAAGAGAATTTAGCCTTTACCTTGCACCACCATGACCCCAATTTGAGTAATCAAACCGTGGCCCAACGCATAAAAACGACCTTGGAAAATGTAGGTCTCACAGCAGCCCTACATGTAATGCCTGCGGCCTTATCAGGAGGTATGCGAAAACGTATCGGACTTGCGCGCGCAATAATTATCAATCCTGAAGTGATGTTGTACGATGAACCAACGGCAGGTCTAGACACGCGAACTGCACAAGAGATTATCGACTTAATGCTACGGATCAAATCCGAATACCACCCCGCAGCAATAATCATTACCCATGATTTACAATGTGCTGCTCAAACAGGCGATCGTATTTTGGTGCTCAGTGATGGAAAAATTATTCTCTCGGGAACTTTTGCAGAAATTTCCCAAAGTTCCCTTCCTGAAGTACAAGTTTTCTTTAATCGTTTCTAACCATGATCACAACCAATACCTACTACTGGAAAGTAGGGCTCTTTAGTTTTATAGGGCTCTTGTTATTCATTCTTACAATTTACATACTCGGATTCAATCAAAATCTTTTTCGTTCGAGTTTTGTATTGTATGCTCGGTTTTCCAATGTTAGCGGTCTTAAACAAGGAAGCACTGTGCGTTTATCAGGGATAAATGTGGGTACGGTAGCCCGCATTGAATTTGTTTCCGATTCTCTGGTTTTAGTAAAATTATTTATTGATAAAGACATTCAACCCTATCTAAAAGCAGATGCAATAGCCGCAATTAGTTCAGATGGTTTAGTTGGAGATAAAGTTTTGGAAATCGTTTCAGGCAATAGTAAAAGTCAAGAAATCAAAAACAATGACACCATTGCATCAATTGCTCCCATTCAATGGGAAACTCTTTTAAAAAGTGTTTTAAAAAGCACACAAAATGCAGAAGTAATCACGGGTGAATGGCGGACATTTAGTCAGCATTTGAATCAGGATAAAGGACTGATTTATCAACTCATTCGAAGTGAAGCTTTTGCTACTTCAGTACACAACACCGTAAATAATCTGGAACAAAGTTCGCATGAATTGGCATTGTTTACACCTGCACTTAACAATAAACATGGCACTCTAAATCAATTACTGAACAATGCGGCCTGGAGTGATCAAGTCCGCCAAACACTCAATCATTTACAATCTACCAGTCACCAATTGGATATTTTTAGCATGACATTAAACCAACAAAATGGACTATTGTATCATGTAATGACTAACGATTCATTGCGAATAAAAATAGACCATACTATAGATGAATTAGACAAAACAGCATCCGCTTTGCATGTGTTTTCCAACCGAATGAACCAACCCAACACCGTACTTTATAAAATCACAAATGACCCAAAAACGGCACAACAACTCGATAGTATTGTACGACATATCGATCAAGGAGTACAAGAATTTCGGAATCTTGAAGAAGCGGCAAAAGCCTCAATTATTTTTCGAAGTTATTTTAAAAAAAAACAATCTAATTAATTTAAAACAATACCTATGAAACCTTTACGAAAAATGGCTATTTGGATGGATTATTCCAAAGCTCACATTATCGAATTCACGGATAAAGCGCGTGAAATTGATATCATCGAAATTCACAAAAACCAAAACACTTACGATCAAAACCCTCACTTAAATCATCAAAATCAAGTAGGTGAAGAAAACCGGAAAGCCTTTTTTAAAAAACTATCCCATTGCATGGAAGGGTATGATAAAGTTCTACTCTTTGGGCCAACACAAGCTAAAAATGAACTTTCGAATTTATGGCAAGAAAATAAAAAAAACACCCTGAAAGACATGGATGTAATCACTACCGGACGCTTAACAGAACATCAACGCTGCCGTTTTGTCAACAATTATTTCCTACAATCACAATTTACAACATAATTCATATCGACTCAAATAAAATAGTCCGCTCTATTTTCAACATTGAGCGGTCTATTCACCAAAGAAATCGGATTTTATACCACTTACACCCCTAACACTGATCTTCTCTTACTTTTAATAGTATCCAAAACATGGTCAATGCAATTGCAATAGCAAACAAAGGAGGAAAGAATAGAATAGTATGCTGGGCTTGATTTAAAATAAAACAATACGTAATTACCATGACAAATCCCAATACCCAAACCCGAGGGGTATACGAAATAAACGCAGGAAGCAGGGTAGTAATCAACCAAAAATAAATACCAAATCTTTGAAAATAACCTTTTACAGACTGCACTAAGAAGATATTTACACCCTTACCTTGCACTTCAACATCGCAAAAAACAATATCCCAAGTGGCAATTAGTGCGACAAAAACGCCCAAAAAAGAAAAAAACCGCAACAAATAGCGAATGCTCCATGTAAGCTCCATCTGTTGTATTGCATAGGGAAACCAAATAGGCCAAATCACATGACTTACAATAACCAGCATTACTGTAAAAAATGTAGCTAAATAACTGATTTCTGGATGGTGCAAAACAGCAATTATGAATACGGCACAAAACTGTTGGATACTCAACAACAAGGGTAAAATTGCAAATGGACAATACCTTGGACCCTTTATTTTTTGAAAAGCAAAATACGAAAGTACAACCAGCAATAACCCCGCTGTCAAATGCAAAAAAATTGAATCTTCCATAATTGATTTAGAAAATGTATTAAATAACCAATATACCGGAGTTGTGAAGGATAAACCATGATTGAAATCACAATAATTGTTGATGTATAACATTGGATATCCCTACTATTATTTCGATTTTTAAAATTAATTTGTAAATAAATTCAGGTTAAAAAAACAAGTTACCCCATTTATTGCCTACCTTGCATGGGCAGCGATTGGATGCTTTGTTTTTTTACTAACCTCTGCCAAAAAATCCAACGCCTATGGCCAGAATCTTAATCATCATGGAACATCGAGAAAATCGGAATTACCTCACCGAATTACTCAAAATAGCTGGATATGACGTCGTTTGGGCAAACAGTGGTACCGAAGGAGTACAATTGGTAACCTCATCCCATCCAGATATCATTCTCTGTGAAGTGAATATGCAAGAATTGGATGGTTTTGGCGTAATCTACGAATTATCACACAACGCTGTAACTGCTACTATACCCTTTGTTTTTTTTACAAATAAATTTCAAAAAACATCGTTGAGAAAAGGAATGGAATTGGGTGCTGATGATTACCTTTTTCGACCTTTTGATGACGTACAATTATTGAACGCAATTGCCATTCGCTTAAAGAAACATGAAACCCAACGGGATTTTTTTAAATCGCAATTACCCGAACCATCGGAATCCCCTTTATGCGTTCAAGGAAAACTAGCCCTTGATTTAATGAGGGATCAATCGCAATATCGAAAAATCAAAAAAAAACAAATTCTATTCTATGAAGGGGATAAAGCAATTGGCATCTATTTCGTTCATAAAGGGGCGATAAAAATCACAAAAATTGCTCAAGATGGGCGCGAATTAACGGTTCGAATTCATTCGGCTGGTGACTATATCGGACTCAATAATTTATTCTCGGGGCAGAGTCATACCGATAATGCCGAAGCCATGTCAGATTGTGAAATAAGTATATTACCGCTCCATGAATTTGAAAGTTTAATCGAACATTATCCCGACATGGCTGGGAAATTTATTAAATTAATGTCCCATGAGTCAAGTCAAAACGAAGAAAATTTGATCCGAATAGCTTATGATTCGGTACGCAAACGCATCGCAAATTCATTAATCAATTACTTTAAAACCTATTGTCCCGAAGGGCAAAGTATACATTTGAGCAGGAACGAACTCGCCAATATCTCGGGAACGACACCTGAAACAGTAAGTCGAACACTCACCGATTTTGAAAATGAAGGACTAATACGAAAAGAGCAAAATCGAATTATTATTATCCAAATTCAAAAACTTTCAAACTTGAAAAATTAAAACCTGACGAACATCATGATTTAGTTTGATTCAGAACAACATAAAACAAATAATTCCTGCCTAACTTTGACTATGCAAAATCCAGAAATCATGCTTAGGAATCGCAATTTGAAAACCCATCCCAATACGTCTCTTGAAACAATTTTACTTCAAGAAATGGCAGGGAATGATTTATTGAGTGAACCCTTATTAGAACATGATATTCATGCTTTAGCACCCGCAACAAACATTGAAGAATATGAAAATAAATTCATTATTTCGATGGTTATTCCTGGTTTAGAGAAAAAAGATATTGCTATTCATGTCAAAAACAACCAAATTACCGTACGAGTTGAAAAAAAAGGAACCGTAAGGCACCAAAAATTGCGTACCTTGTTGCAGGAATTCAATTTCCTCAACCTATACCGCACATTTCTCTTGCCTAACGACCTTCAATTGGAAAATATTACGGCAGATTATGCTGAAGGCATACTTCAAATAATACTTCCAAAATTTGAAACAGGAACGCATTTCCCTGCAAAAATCATTCCTGTACGGTAATCAAAAATTTTTGACGGATCTTAAATCCCGCAGTAGCGGGATTTTTGATTTTTTTAAAAACAACGCCTTATGTATAAATTCAACGGATACCTCAGCTCCCTTTTGGTCATTGTCGGTAGTTTTACTCAATGTCAAAATTCACCTCCTTATGAATACGAACTCGCTAATGCCGCCGATCGATGTGGCGGAACAGCAGCTACGCTTCAAGATCTATTAATTACAAATCAAGAAGCACTTGATACGCTAAACCTACACCTTCAAAAGCTTCCAACAGGAGCACATAAAAAAAAACTGCGGTTAACCTATCAACGGAGCCTAAGAGAGCAATTCGCATTACAAGTAGCTGCCGATTCCCTGGCAGCTTACCAAATGAATTGTTCAGATTGGCAGAAAAAAAAAGTTGACTATAAAGCAACCATATTACTACATGCTCTTATTGAATTGAATGGAAATATAGAAGATGGTGAAAATCAAATCGCAACCACACGTTTTTAACAACTGATGTAACATTTTAAGGTAGAAATAACAATGCTAAAAACTGGTCTTACTTCGAAAACAGTTCGAGAAAAACACCAACAATGGGGATTCAATGAATGGATTGATACGAAACAGCCTCGTTTTAGCCATCAATTATTGAAAATGATCAAGGAACCCGTGATTCTTTTACTCATCACTTGTAACCTACTCTATCTGATCATGGGAAATCGAATAGAGGGCAGTGCACTTACCATTTCACTGGTTTTAATGATTGTTATCAGCTACTACCAATTTCGAAAAACCCAAAAAACAATTACCGCCCTCAAAGAACTGCAAACTCCTTACGTTGAAGTAATTCGCGACGGCAAAGCCCAACGCATCCCGGGCAGAGATCTCGTTCCCGGAGACCTGCTAAACATCCAAGAGGGAACACGTATTGGCGCCGATGCAAAATTGGTCGCAGCTACACAGCTGTATACTGATGAATCCATGATTACCGGAGAATCTTTACCCATCCTCAAAGCTATTGAAGACAAATTAATTGGAGGAACCGTAGTCACTAGTGGTAAAGGACAAGCAATCGTTACTGCAATTGGAATTTGGAGTACCCTCGGAAAAATGGAGAAAACCATAAACCCATTAGTAGCCTCATCTCCAGCTAGTCAAAAGGAAATGCAACAATTAATCAAAGTTTTCTTCATCATCGGCCTTCTCTATACCCTATTTTTAGTCATTTATCTTACCTGTACGCGCGGCCATTTGATCAATGCCGTATTAACCGGACTATCTACTGCTATAGCACTTATTCCCGAAGAATTTCCCGTAGTCTTTTTTTTATTTACAGCCTTTGGAGCATGGCGATTAGCACAAATTAAAATAGTTGCGCAACGCCCTGAGACACTTGAAACAATGGGAGCTATAACCGTAATCGGTATGGATAAAACAGGGACACTCACCCAAAACAAAATGGCTATAGTAAAAATTGCCTCCCCTGAGGGAACACGCTACAGTCCAACAGAAGACAAGCCCTGGGAGGATGACGAAAGTTGTGCTATTTTATCACTAGCTACACAAGCGGCACAAGAAATGAAAACAGACGCCATCGATCGTTCACTTTTGCAAACCTACCGCAAGCAAATAAATAGCCCTCAATTTCTACCTGCAATCCAAGAATTCACTGTAGAAGCCAACTTTCCTGCAACAGCACAAATTCGTTACAACACGGATAATACCCATTTCCAAATTGCCCTAAAAGGAGCGCCTGAATGGGTAATCCAACATTGTACCGGATCCCCTGAAGAAAAAGCGCGTTGGCAACTTAGTTTGGAGGGATTAGTTAACGAAGGGTACCGTGTAATCGCTATTGCCCAAATCCAGTCTTGGACAGCCCCCATCCCTCAGCACCTCTCCACACTTTCCTTTACTTTCAGGGGATTTATTGCATTTGCCGACCCCCTTCGCCCTGAAGCATTACAAGTAGTTCAAATGCTTCGCAAAGCGGGAATTCGGCCTATCCTACTCACGGGAGACCACCCTATTACGGCACAACACATCGCACAAAAACTGCAATGGGATAGCCTAGAATATAGCGATGGAAATCAATTAGAAAAAATGGAGGATCAGGCGTTACAAAGAAACGTACAACACTGCAGCATTTTTGCCCGCATACGATTTGACCAAAAAATTCGGATCATCGAAGCGTTGAAACAAAACGGAGACATTGTGGCCATGACAGGAGATGGCGTAAATGATGCCGGTGCTTTACGAGCCGCTCAAGTTGGAATAGCTATGGGGCAAAAAGGAACAGATGTAGCCCGAGAAGCAGCAGCACTGATTGTTTTAGAAGACAATTTGAACGCACTTCCCAAAGCACTCCTTTTGGGCAGAAGAGTCATGGACAATATTAAAAAAGCCTTCGGATTCATCATTGCGGTTCACATCCCTATCCTCACCGTTACTGTAATTCCAATAATCAATACTGCTGTACCCCTGCTACTTTTTCCCATGCATATAGTTTTTCTTGAATTAATCATAGATCCCATTTGTGCAATTGCTTTTGAAAATGAAGCCGAGGAAAAAAACAGCATGACCCAACCACCACACAAACGAAACGCCCGCTTTCTGGACCAATCCTTATGGATCTCTGGAATTATCAAAGGAAGTCTTATGGCTGTAGTGATGTGCATTCTATTTACCCACTACCTCTACCATGGCGCCAATGAAAAAACACTACGCGGCCTCATTTTCTTATGCCTTATCAGCTCCGGTCTAGTGTTAACACTTAATATGATTTCCAAAACACGTTCGATAGGACACTTTTACAAACAACCCAACAAGCCGCTATTCGCTATTGTATTAATCACAACAACCATCACAGGAATACTCTTTTCCCAACCTTTCTTGCAGCAAATCTTTCAAATCGAAGCACTCTCCCTTTCCATGACAATATACATTCTCGGGAGCTATTTGTCCATTTTCCTATTACTGGAAGGGAGTAAAATACGAATTAGCCACTAAACTGATTTGTTTCTATAATCAATAAAACATCCCTAGCCCTTCCAACCTTCCTTCTTTTTTGCTTCAAAAATGAAAACTTCATGAACTCGCCTACATTCTATAGTGTTACTTTATTTCATACGAAAGGACACAAAATAGCACTTAAAGGAACCCAAGTAATCCCCATAAAAATTATGATAGGTGAGTCAAAGAAAAAACATAAGACAAAAACTACTAAAAGGGAGGTTATGACACAGAAATTAAATATTAGATTCCTAAGAAAGCTAAGTCAGCTAGCGTTATTTCAGCTTCTTGAATAAAATAGCAAGCTCTAGATTGCAATCACAATCTATTACCTCTCCATGTATAAGTTAAAATTTACCTTTCAAAAATAGAAAAAAGGTGCCCGTAAACGCATTCTTTTTGATTCCTTTCAGTAGGATTAGTAGAATTTTCAAAATAGGTTTCATATTACCGCAGCAGCCTAAAGGTTGTGATGTGAAACTTCTTATTTACTCCAACCTAACTTGCCATATAGTAACAGTTCAATAAGAAACTGAGAAAACTGCCGTCTAGCTAACGGCTCACACTGAAAACCTCCCTACAGTTTAAAATATACGTGACTACTGTTGGTTTACACTTAGAAAGATTCACAAAAAGGTGTGGGCACGGGTGTATTCGGCACATTACCCCACCCAAAAGGTAGGGTTGAGTACGCTCTTTACGTACCGCATCCCCTAAAAAGGTACGAAGGGGTACGTATAAAACGTACTGTCAATTCGCCTTATGCGTACTCTGAGGGGGAGCCCCCCCTAGATGGGGTACGTTTTTTACGTACCTCCAGTACGCTTAAGGCGTACCCTTTGTAGGCAAAAAGCGGCAACGACGCAGCATAAGGCGTACCTAACTGCATTTTTTAGGGAGGGGATTAGTTTTTTTTTGTTCTAGGATTTAGTTTTTAGGTTTCAAGCACCAGCCATAACATGAAAACAGAAATGCAATTGCTAATTCAGTGAAGATGTACAACATCGTCTTGTAGTATTTTACGACAATTTAAATCTTACAAAGGGATACCAGCCACCAACTTGATCAACGAAGTGAAAAAGCGCGACAAACAAGGCAAGTTAATAGAGAAAATACAGAATGATAAAAGTACAAATGAAACGCATCTAAATAGAAAAGACTCCGAATGAACATGCCCCAAAAACATATATACTTTCAACTTTGTAATTAGATTAAAAACACTTTGATTTTGATTCAATTAATAAATTCTATTGACTAATTAAGGTTTTTTTGGTAGGTTTGGTGTAAGAATCCATTTTTGATGTTAGATAAGAAAAAGTTAAGTGAACAAGATATTTGTTCCAAGTATATTATACCCGCCATAAAACGTTCAGGTTGGGATGGATTGACACAGGTATTTGAACAAGTTTCTTTTACTGATGGGCGTATTTATGTGCGTGGCAAAATGACTACTCGTGGTGAACGAAAACGTGCTGACATTGTGCTGTATTACCAAGATAATGCTATTGCAGTTGTAGAAGTAAAAGACAACAAACATTCTGTTCGAGCCGGAATTCAACAAGCCTTAGACTATGCAAGAATTTTAGATATTCCTTGTGTGTTTAGCACTAATGGTGATGGATTTTTGTTTCATGACCGTACGGCTAATGATGAATCCATAGAACAAGAATTGGGTATGGATGAATTCCCAAGCCTTAGTGAGTTGTGGGAAAAGTATAAACATTACAAGGGGATTTCAACTACTAGCAGTGAAAAAATAATTACACAAAAGTACTTTTCTGACGGTAGTGGCCGTAAACCTCGTTATTACCAACAAATTGCGATTAACCGTTCGGTGGAAGCTATATCCAATGGTCAAAATCGCGTATTGCTGGTTATGGCAACAGGAACAGGTAAAACCTACACAGCTTTTCAAATCATTTACCGCTTATGGAAAAGTGGTGCCAAAAAACGAATTCTATTCTTAGCTGACCGTACCGCTCTAATCGATCAAACCAGACGTGGAGATTTTAAGCATTTTAAAGATAAAATGACGGTCGTCAAAAACAGAACAATTGACAAAAGCTATGAAATCTATCTTGCCCTTTATCAAGGACTTTCTGGTGCTGATGAAGATGCTAATGCTTATAAACAATTTTCACCCGATTTCTTTGACCTGATTGTCATTGATGAGTGTCACCGAGGTAGTGCAAAAGACGATAGTGCTTGGCGCGAAATTTTATCCTATTTCAATAATGCCACTCATTTGGGATTGACCGCTACACCCAAAGAAGATAAAGAGGTAAGTAATATCGAGTACTTTGGAGAACCGGTGTATACTTACACCCTAAAACAAGGTATCGATGACGGATTCTTAGCCCCCTATAAAGTAGTTCGTATTGCCTTGAATGTTGATGCAGAAGGCTATCGACCCGAACAAGGTAAAACGGATAAAGAAGGAAATCCCATTGAAGACCGAATTTACAACCGTAAAGACTTTGACCGAAATTTGGTAATTGATGAGCGAACAAATTTAGTGGCTCAAAAAGTTACCGAGTTTTTGAAAGGCTTTGACCGCTATGCTAAAACCATCATATTTTGTGTGGATATCGACCATGCTGAACGTATGCGTAATGCAATTGCCAAGCAAAATGCTGACTTGGTGAAAGAAAATTACAAATATGTCATGCAGATCACGGGAGATAATGAAGAAGGAAAACGTGAACTGGACAACTTTATCAATCCAGAAGAGAAATATCCCGTAATTGCTACTACCTCTGAGTTAATGACAACGGGGGTTGATGCACAAACTTGTAAAGTGATTGTACTGGACACCTCCATCAATTCCATGACAAAGTTCAAACAGATTGTGGGTCGTGGTACACGTATCAATGAAGAATTTGATAAACTGTACTTTACCATTCTTGACTTTAGAAATGCAACGGACAAATTTGCAGATCCCGATTTTGATGGTGACCCAATTAGAATAAAACCAATCAATGGTGAAGAAGATATTACCACTATTTCTGATGATGGTGCGGATGACCCCATCATAGATGATAGCGGAGATGAAATAATTATTGATGGCCCTGGTTATCCAAGAGTTCCTGTTGTAAATGATCCCCCATCTGATTATAAAAAACGCCCCAAACAGTATATCAACGGAGTTGATGTTTCTGTACTTGTATCGCGTGAATTGTATTTTGATAGCGAGGGTAAACCCATTGTAGTGAGTTTGAAGGATTATACCAAAAGCATTATTCAAAAAAACTATGCTTCTCTAGATGATTTTTTATTGACATGGAACCAAGCCGACAAAAAAGAAGCCATCATCAAAGAATTACAAGAACAAGGCGTAATGGTGGAAGCTTTGTATGAGGCCGTTGACCAACAAGTCGATTTGTTTGACTTGATTTGCCATGTAGCGTACGACCAACCACCGCTTACCCGAAAAGAACGTGCAAACAATGTGAAGAAACGTAATTACTTTACTAAGTATGGTGAACAAGCACGTAAAGTATTAGAGACACTTTTAGATAAATACGCAGATGAAGGCGTTGAAAACATTGAAAGTATTGAAGTTTTACGCGTCAAACCATTTGATGAATATGGTTCGCCATTGGAAATCATTAACGAGTTTGGTAGCAAACAAAACTATTTAGAGGCAGTTAGAGAATTAGAAAACGAATTGTATAGAAAAGTCTAATGTCGAGTACGTATTCTCAAATATACATTCAAGTTGTTTTTGCCGTAAAAGGCAGACAGTCGCTTATTCAAGATAGCTGGGAAGAAGAATTATACAAATATATTACCGGCATTGTTCAAAATAAAGGGCAAAAAATGTTAGCCATTAATGGCATGTCCGACCATATTCATATACTAATCGGAATGAGACCATCCTGTAATTTATCGGATTTGGTTAGAGAAATAAAAAAATCTTCTAATGGTTTTATTAATGAAAAAAAATACTGTTCATTTAAGTTTGAATGGCAAGAAGGATATGGCGCTTTTTCATACAGTCATTCAGCGTTAGATAATGTAATTGGATATATTGCCAATCAAAAAGAACATCATCATAAAAAATCATTTCGTGAAGAATATGTTGATTTTTTAAAGAAATTTGAAGTTGAATTTAAAGAAGAATATTTATTCGAATGGATTGAATAAATCGACCCCAACGGGGTCAAATGTTTGTAGAAAATAATGTCGGATTATGGGTTCGACCCCGATGGGGTCGTATGTTCTAACGATAACATTTTCTATAAACATGAAATCCCTTCGGGATTGAAAATTAAACAAATTAACAAATACAAATAATTAATGTCCAACATCTCCTCCATACTTAAATCCATACAAACCATCATGTGGCAAGATACCGGCTTGAACGGTGATGCCCAACGCATCGAACAACTCGGTTGGATGCTGTTTTTAAAAATATTCTCAGATAAAGACAAAGAACTCGAATTACTCGACGATAATTATACCTCGCCTATTCCCGTTGCATTTCATTGGGTGAAAGAAAAAGGCAATTGGGCAGGCGATGACGAAGGCATGACGGGTGACGAATTGCTGGAGTTTGTGGATCGAAAACTGTTTCCTGCGTTGCGCAATATTGATGTTAGCACTGGCAACCGCCGTGCGCTGATTGTACGTGAGGTTTTTGAAGGGAACAACAACTATATGAAAAGTGGTATCAACATCAGAAAGGTGTTGAACAAGCTGAATGAAATTGACTTTAATATTGCCAAAGACCGTCATGCGTTTGGCGAATTGTACGAAACCATTTTAAAAGGCTTGCAAAGTGCGGGTAAAAGTGGGGAGTTTTACACGCCTCGTGCCATTACCAGTTTTATTACCGAAATGATTAACCCACAATTGGGCGAAAAAATACTGGATCCTGCGTGTGGTACAGGTGGTTATTTGACCTGTGCGATTGAGCATTTAAAAGCCCAAGCCAACAGCGTAGAAGACCGTAAAAGTATTGCTGAAAACGTAATAGGTTGGGAATACAAACCACTACCCTATTTGTTAGCCACGACCAACTTGATCTTACACGATATGGAAGTGCCTAACATTCGTTTTGGCGATGCCTTAGACCAACCCTTGAGCAACTTTACGGAACGCCACCGTGTAAACGCAATTTTAGCCAACCCTCCCTTTGGAGGGATTGTGGCCAACAATAACGAAAACAACTTTCCACAAAACTATAGAACCAAAGAAAGTGCCGACTTGTTTCTGATTTTAATGATTCATTTATTAAAACAAGGTGGAAGAGCGGGAATTGTATTGCCCGATGGTTCCTTAACCGGTGATGGTGTCAAACAACGCGTACGCCAAAAGTTATTGGAAGAATGTAATTTACATACTATTATACGCTTGCCTAACTCCGTGTTTCAACCGTATGCCACGGTAGCGACCAATTTGTTGTTTTTTACCAAAGGTACGCCAACCAAGGAAGTATGGTATTACGAACACCGCTTGCCCGAAGGCCAAAAAGCCTACAACAAAACCAAGCCTATACAAACCAAAGAGTTTGACCTTATAAAAACCTGGTGGAACAACCGTGTAGAAAGTGACATAGCTTGGAAAGTAGATATCCAAACCATTATAGACCGCAATTATGATTTAGACATTAAAAACCCAACCAAGCAAGAAGAAGTACACGAGTATACTAGTGCGGAATTAATGGAACTATTGCATACTTCTTTTGAGAAAAGTAATTTGTTGTTAAACCAATTAAAAGAAGCGGTTAAATAATGAGTTGGCAAAATGTAAAATTAGGCGATTTATGCACTATTGAAAAAGGTAAAACAGGTATCCAAAAAGCAGTTCCTGGTGAATTTCCTTTAGTAGTTACTGCAGAAGAAAGAAAAACGCATAATGAATATCAATTTGATGATGAAGCGGTCATTATTCCTTTAGTTTCGGGTACAGGTCATGGTCATGCTAGTATCAAACGCCTACATTTTCAATCAGGTAAATTTGCTTTAGGTTCTATACTCTGTGCTGTTATTCCAAAAGATAAAAGTATTTTAAATGCTGAATATTTATATCGTTTTCTTAATCTTAATAAAGAAAGAGAATTAGTTGACAGAATGAAAGGAATGGCAAACGTAACATTGCCAATAAAAGAAATTGCTAAAATTGAAATTCCACTACCATCTTTAAAAGAACAAATTGAATTTGTTGAGAAATACGCTTTATTAGAAACTGATAGTGAAGATATTTCTTTTGAGCTTGAACACCAACTCGACCTCATCAAACAACTGCGTCAGGCGTTTTTGCGTGAAGCGATGCAAGGCAAGTTAGTTGGTAGTGCTCAGTTAAAAGTAGGCGGTGAAACCGGTCATGACTTGCTAGCCAAAATAAAAACGGAAAAACAAAAAAGCCTGCCTGCCGGAGCAAAGCGTAGGCAGGAAAAAGAGTTGCCCCCAATTACTGAAGATGAAATTCCATTTGAAATACCGGAGCATTGGGCTTGGTGTAGGTTGGGAGATTTGGGTAGTTTCAGAAGAGGTCCTTTTGGTAGTGCGCTTACAAAAGGAATATTTGTTAAATCAGGTTATAAAGTATATGAGCAAAAGAATGCAATTTATGATAATCATACTTTAGGTGAATACTACATAACAACTGAAAAATTTAAAGAATTAAAAGGATTTATTGTTAAGCCATACGATTTGATTGTTAGTTGTTCTGGA
>CAYNDK010000012.1:0-32679 GCA_964395965.1 uncultured Flavobacterium sp. | reverse complement strand
TAACCGAATGATTAACAAATTATTTAGACACTTATTATTAAAAAAAAGACCGCAATAATGCGGTCTCTTCTAATTATATCAAGGTATATTAACCTAAAATCGATTTCAAATCGCCATTCATCGCGCGCACCGCATCGGCACTTTTCGCAAACAAGGCTTTTTCCGCATCGTTTAAGGCAACATCCACAATTTGTTCTACCCCGTTTTTACCAATAATACAAGGCACACCCATACAGATGTCGTCTTGACCGTATTCCCCTTCTAAAAGTACCGAACAAGGAATCATTTTTTTCTGGTCGTTCAAAATGGCATCCACTAAATACGCCACTGAAGCGCCCGGTGCATACCAAGCGGAAGTTCCTAATAATCCTGTTAAGGTAGCGCCACCAACCATCGTATCAGCCGCTACTTTTGCCAAAGCCTCTTCCGATAAGAATTGTGAAACAGGCACACCATTATAAGAAGCCAAACGCGTCAACGGAATCATCGTCGTATCGCCGTGTCCACCAATCACCATACCTTGAATGTCGTTGGCTGGCTTGTCCATCGCTTGCGACAAGAAATATTTGAAACGTGAGCTATCCAACGCACCACCCATACCGATAATGCGGTTTTTCGGTAAGCCCGTAGCTTTTAACGTTAAATAGGTCATCGTGTCCATCGGGTTGGAAACCACCACTACAATCGCATTAGGAGAATGCGCCAACAATTGTTCGGCCACTCCTTTAACGATGCCTGCGTTGATACCAATCAACTCTTCACGGGTCATCCCCGGTTTTCTTGGAATTCCCGAAGTAATTACCACTACATCACTTCCAGCCGTTTTGCTGTAATCATTGGTGCTTCCAACCACTTTAGTGTTGAATCCTAAAGTCGTTTGCGTTTGCATGATATCCATCGCTTTCCCTTCCGCAAAGCCTTCTTTGATATCTACGACCACAATTTCACTGGCAATTCTTCGGTGAGCAATCGCGTCTACGCATGTTGCGCCTACGTTTCCTGCTCCTACTATCGTAACTTTCATTGTAAAATGTAATTAATAAGTTTGTACTGTTTTTTATTTTTTGAAGCTATTCCTGCTGTCCGTTTCAATCTTTTTTGTTGTACCGTAACCGGATAAAACAAAAAAGGATTTCCACTACCATCAGGGCTAGGACATCCTTTTTAAATTTCGTTAGGCATCAATTTTTGCGTATACTGCATTTTTCTCAATGAAGTCGCGACGCGGTGGCACCTCATCCCCCATCAACATCGAAAAGATGCGGTCGGCTTCGGTGAGGTTGTCAATGGTCACTTGACGCAACGTACGCATACTCGGATCCATCGTAGTTTCCCACAACTGCTCCGCGTTCATTTCTCCCAAACCTTTATAACGTTGTACACTGGTACTTCCTCCCATTTGCTGCGAAATCAAATCGCGTTGGTCGTCGTTCCAAGCATACTCTTTTTTATTACCTTTTTTCACCATATACAACGGTGGTGACGCAATATATACGTGTCCTGCCTCAATCAACTCACGCATGAATCGGAAGAAGAAGGTCAAAATCAACGTCGAAATGTGGCTACCGTCCACGTCGGCATCGGTCATGATGATTACTTTGTGGTAACGCAATTTTTCCAAGTTCAACGCTTTACTGTCTTCTTCGGTACCAATGGTGATTCCGAGTGCGGTAAAGATGTTGCGAATCTCTTCGTTTTCAAAAACTTTGTGGTGCATCGCTTTTTCCACATTCAAAATCTTACCACGTAACGGTAAAATCGCCTGGAAGTTACGGTCGCGACCTTGTTTGGCCGTTCCACCCGCCGAGTCCCCCTCGACCAAGTAAATCTCACATTTTGCCGGATCTTGTTCGGAACAGTCGGATAATTTACCCGGTAATCCGCCACCGCCTAAAACGGTTTTGCGTTGCACCATCTCGCGCGCTTTCTTCGCTGCGTGACGCGCTTGTGCCGCTAAAATTACTTTCTGAACAATGGTGCGAGCATCATTTGGATTTTCTTCCAAATAATTCTCCAACATTTCCGAAACCGCTTGCGATACCGGTGAAACTACTTCACGGTTCCCCAATTTGGTTTTGGTTTGCCCCTCAAATTGAGGCTCGGCTACTTTCACCGAAATAATGGCTGTCAATCCCTCACGGAAGTCGTCCCCTGAAATCTCAAATTTCAATTTGTCCAACATACCCGAAGCATCGGCATATTTTTTCAACGTACGCGTTAATCCCATACGGAATCCTTGAAGGTGTGTACCTCCTTCGTGCGTATTGATGTTGTTTACATACGAAAAGATATTCTCGGAGTAACTGTCGTTGTAGACTAAGGCTACTTCAACGGGAATCTCGCCTTTGTCATTCTCCATATTAATGACGCTAGCAATAATCGGCACACGGTTACCGTCTAAGAATTTAACGAATTCTTTCAACCCTTCTTTCGAATGGAAGGTTTCTCCTACCGGATTGCCTTTATCGTCGGTGTGACGCATATCGGTCAGAGTAATCGAAATGCCTTTATTCAAAAACGACAACTCACGCATACGTGCTGCCAAGGTATCGTATGAATATTCTAAAGTTTGGGTAAAAATGGTTCCATCCGGTTTGAACGTTACCGTAGTTCCGCGCTTTTCAGTTGTACCAATTTGTTTTACGGGATACAACGCTTTTCCACGCTCGTACTCTTGTTCCCACACTTTTCCTTCACGGAAAACCGTAGCACGCAAATGATCAGAAAGGGCATTCACACAGGAAACCCCTACCCCGTGCAAACCACCGGAAACTTTATAGGAATCTTTATCAAATTTACCCCCAGCACCAATTTTAGTCATAACCACCTCAAGGGCAGAAACGCCTTCTTTTTTGTGTAAGTCCACAGGGATACCACGACCGTTGTCTTCAACAGTAATGGAATTATCAGTGTTGATGGTTACGCTGATGGTGTCACAGTGACCCGCCAACGCCTCATCAATGGAATTATCGACAACTTCGTAAACCAAATGGTGTAAACCTCGCACTCCGGTATCTCCGATGTACATGGACGGACGCATCCGTACGTGCTCCATTCCTTCTAACGCCTGAATACTATCGGCGGAATACGCGTTCTTTTTTACTTCTTCGCTCATAAAAAAATCTCGAAATTTTGTATAACACGCAAATATAAAAAATCAAAGACGATTTTAAAGTGATTTAAGGCATTTTATGGGGTAAGTTATCAACATTTATGTTTAAAATTCTTTTTGCGTTTTAAATCCAAAATAAAGCCTTAAAAACACCTATTCCCAATCCCTTTTCTAAACTATTGATTTTTAAGACGATAATTTCGACAATTCTAATCCCCGTTTTCAAACCGAGTTTTAAACAGTTCATAAAGACGGTTTTACCCCTTTTCCTTATCCGCTAAAAAAGAAAACACCCGCAACTTGCATTACGGGCATTTTTCAAACAAACAAACTAAACTTCAATTGATAAATCTGACGCTTAAGCGGAGATCGTATTCTTTGCTATTTCGGTATCGGCCTGAACGTGAGCCGCATTGGCACGTCCGCTCGGGTCCTGATTTTCTTGCCATTTGGGAATCCACTTGCGTACGGTTTGTGCCGCACTCATTTGTGGGAAATGTTTATGGAATAAGGTACGGTAGAAATAGGCTTCCTTCGTCGCTGGTGTATTGTACGGGAACAATTCCGCCGCTTTCTCCATTTGTGCATCGGTAACTTGCGCCGAACAGTAGTCGATTAAGGTGTCAATCCAATTATAGCCAACGCCATCAGAGAACTGTTCTTTCTGACGCCACAAAACTTCTTGAGGCAAATAGGGTTGCTCAGGAGTATCAAAGGCTTTACGCAAAATGTATTTTTCTACCCCATCATAGGTTTTGGGCAATTTTTCTTCGCCTTTGATCAACATCGCATAGTCCAAAAAGGCTTTGTCCAAAAACGGTACGCGTGCTTCTAATCCGTGAGCCATGGTTGACTTGTCAGCACGTAACAAATCAGCGGTAAATAACTTCTGTACGCGTTCGATGGTTTCTTTGGTAAAATCAACCATGCTGGGCGCATTTCTAAAATACAAATACCCGCCAAACACCTCATCGGCACCTTCACCTGACAACACCACCTTAATGCCTTTTTCGGTAATGGCTTTGGCCAAGAAATACATCGGTGTACTCGCCCGAATGGACGTCACATCATAGGTCTCCAAATGCCACACTAGTTTTTCTAAAATTTCAATACCTTGTTCGATAGTAAAGTGAATCTCATGGTGTTCAGTACCCAAAAATTCAGCTACTTTACGAGCCGCTACCGCATCGGGTGCATTGGGATCCAAACCAATTGAAAACGAATGCAAGGATTTGCCTTGTTCTTTCAACAAACGCGAAGCGATGGAAGACGTTAATGAAGAATCCAAACCGCCAGACAACAATACGCCAATTGGCACATCACTCATCAAACGTTTACGTGTGGCTTCGGTCAATTTTTCACGAAGCATCGCCAAGTCGACTTCTTCCACACAAGCGGTATAATCTTCGTATTGGGGTTTGTAGTATTTCACAAAACCCGTTTCAGGGGTGTAATAATGTCCGGGAGGAAAAGTGGAAAACGTTTTACATTGATCGGCCAACGGTTTCATCTCTGATGCAAAATACATGCGTCCGCGTTCGTCCATTCCGTAATATAAAGGTTTCACCCCTAGTGGATCGCGACCTGCAATGTAATCATCACCATCAACTACCACAAAGGCGAAGTCACCATCCAATTGGTCAACAAAGTCGTATCCAAATTCTTCATACAAATGCACAATCACTTCCGAATCGGATTTGGTACGGAATGCATGTCCTTTCAATACGCCTTCACGCAATGCTTGATGGTTGTAAATTTCGCCATTATGTACCATCCAAGCCGACTTCGAACCTTGGATCGGTTGTTTGCCAGAGTGCAAATCGATAATTGATAAACGTTCATGGCTTAAGATATGTCCATTTTCAGTAACATGGATATCACTTTCATCGGGACCGCGATGGGCCATACGCTTTGAAAGTGCTTTCACCAATTGCTCGTCTTTTCCTTTTCCTATAATGGCTAAAAATCCACACATACTCGTATTCTTTATTATTGTTTTATTGTGAAAGCAAAATTGTAGTTTAGATTACATTTTTAAAACAATAAATCTAATTTTAGTTTATTATTTAAACAATAAACAAGGAATACTATACAATATAAAAGAAAACCGCTCATTTCTGAACGGTTCTTTTTAGAATTTGAAAGTTAGTGTAGTAGTAAAGACTCCTACAAAATTTGATGAATCGTGAACGATGAACCGTTAACAGTAGTAGTAAACCCCACCTCCTGCCCCATCAAAGCACTTCCTAATGGCGCTTGGGGAGACACTGCAATGATGGTTTTTCCGTCGAGGGTGATTTTGGGTAAGGCGGCAGCAATAAATAACCACATTCCATTCACTGCTACCAAACTCCCCAAGGCAACTTTAGTAGTCACAAGATTGGGATCCATACGATCGATGATGGCTTTTTGGTCGAGGACTTCTTTCAACTTCACATTGAGTTTTTCTTGCTCCAAATGCATCATGGACAAGGCGGTTTCGTGTTTATCGCCTGCCGAACCTTTAGCATCATTTTGTGCCCCTTCAGTTAACTGCGCAATCATATCTTTGAAAACGTCAATACGGTCTTGCAACAACATTTGATAGCGAACTTTAATCTGGTCTTTCATACGCATAAAAAAACCTGTAAACCTACGCTTACAGGTTGGTAAATATAGTTTTCTTGAATTAGAAATCAAATTTGATATTGGCCCCCAACAATACTTGTAAACCTTGTACAGGGTAATTCATCCATTTTTGGTAGTTCTGATTGGCTAAATTATTTCCTTTAACAAAAAAGGTCATGCGCTCATTATGCTTGTACCCAACATGTGCATTTAAGTCAAAATAACTTTTAAGGGTAACAATCTCTGGTGTATAGGGAACCAAGGGAAGCGCTGAGGAATCATATCTAAAAAAGGAATCTTTTCGCTCACCCACAAAGAACAATGATGCGCCCATATACCATTTGGGTGTAAACGTTACATCCAATGTAGAAGCTAATCGCAATGCCGGTAGATTCCAGGGCTCACGCTCTTGAGAGGTTCCATAACTGTTGAAAGTCGCATTTACTCCAAATTGAACATTTTTAGAAAAATCAGCTTTTAATTCGCCATACAAACTCAACGTGTTTACTTTATCATAAACCACTCCAAAAGAATTGGCATAGATATAATCGTTGGTATTCGGATTTACAGCATCATACGGATTGGCTTTGAATAAGGCTTTGTTATCTTCCGTTAAGTAGGAAGCACGTACATTATAACCGATTGCGTTGGCCAACTTTCCTTTCAATCCAACATAAATATCAAATTTTTGATCGGTAGGTGCAACGAGTAATGTGGGAGAAACAAAGAAATTTTCTTGGACAAAATCGCGGTACGCATTCTGTTTTAAATTTCCTTCTGCACCTGCATAGGCAACCATTAAATCACCCACAACTTTGTAGCTGGTTGTAATCTTGGGATATACATAAAATTTACTTTCCCCGCCTTCGCTTGCAGCACTATAGAAAAAGGCTGCACCTAAGTTTACGGTGAAGTCATCGCGACGAATTTGAATAGAAGGCTGAATTCCAGTGTTAAAATATCCATACTTCATTGAAGCAGTATTAAAATACCCTTTATCAAATGAACCGCCTACATAATCCAACACAACATCAAACTTTACTTTTTCATCCATAACTAGGAATTCAAAAGAGGGTTTGGCGATAAAACGGTTTTCGGCTGAGGAGAACTTATCCGAAAAATGGGTGAAATGCAAACTCGCTTCTTTGAAAAAACTATCGTTTACATTCACGCGCCCACCTGCATAAATGGTTTGATACACTTGCTTTGTTTTCAAATCCGATAGAAAAACATCTTGGGCTTCAGGCGTCATTCCTGAATAAAAACTTGAATTCAAACCATACCAGTTGTAGGCTTGGCGTTGGTATCCTGCATCGACATTCCAACCCATATTCTTGGATTTACTGCCATAGGTTAAGTCCAACCCTGTAGTAGAAAAGCGATCGTCTAAACACACATTTTTTATTCCGCCTTGGGAAGAAAAATGACGCAATGCGGCCCCTACATAATCACTGTTTTCCAAGGTATGTGTGAGAAACAATTCGCCATTTATATTTCCATAATTACCCGCTCCTAAAGTGGCATAATTTGAAAACAAACGCGGTTTTGGTTCTTGTTCAACCCCTGCCGCTTTTCCTTTGGCCGGTGTAAAAGTAGAAGCAACTGGAAACGAAAAAATAGTGTACTGAATCGTTTCGCGATTTGTTGTTTCTTCATCATCCAACGAAGGCGTTTCTTTTACTTTAAAAGCATCCGATATCGAGGGGGTATAGGGTTTTACAACATTAACTACTTCGGTACCAATATTTTGGTCTTCTTTCTGAGCATATCCCGTTTGGGTGCCTAATAAGGCGCCTAAGGTTAAGGCGATGTATACGCTTTTTTTCTTCATATTCGTCTTATTTACCATTGTTCTCAATGGAAGAATTGGTTTTTGCTTCTTCATTTTTAATTGCTGTCAAAGTCGCATTGGCTTCTTCAACAACATCGGGGTATTCTGAAAAGTTGTCTACAACACTACTCAAAATAGCTGTGGCTTGGAAACTATCTTTTAATCCATAGTAGTTTTTAGCCATAACCACTAATCCCTTGGCTCCAAAATACTTGTAGCCGGAATATTCTTTGGCCAACTTTTGTACAATTTTGTTGGACTCTCCAAATTTTCCATCTTTATTTTTAAAATAAGCATCATAGAACAAGGCTTCTGCTGCCAATTCACCTTTGGCAATTTTCAACAAATTCGCATACGCTACACGAGCCTTTGCTTCATCGTTTGCTTTGATAGCCGAACGAGCAATAATGATTTGAGCATCACTTTTAACTTTGTTATCCGTCTTTGGATTATTCAATACTTTATCGGCATACACCACAGCATTGGGATAATCTTTTACTTCATAATAAGCGCGCATCAAATTGGCTTGCGCAAAGGTTTTATTTTGTGGAAAATCAGCTTCGGTCTCCAAACGTTGTAATACTGGCGTTGCTTTGGCATAATCATTTTTCTTCAAATGAATTTCACACAAACGCGCCAACGATTGTTCGGTGAACTCATTCTTGGGTTGATCGATTACAAATTCGTATTTGGGAACTGCATTTTGCTCTAATCCATCGGCATAATACGATTGTGCCAAATAGAAATTGGCTTTTAAAGCATGTAAACCTCTAGGAAACTTAGCTATGTATCCATTAAGAGAGGATATGGCCAACTTAACATTGTTCTGCAAGTATTGTTTTTCTGCCGCTTCATAGGTATCGTCATCCAACTCTTTGTCGGATACTTCCACAAAATTCAACGTACGTACCCATGTTGCATATTCATCTACACGACCATTATCAACATAAATCAAACGTGCGGTAGCAACCGCTTCAATAGCTTCTGGTGTTCCAGGATAATCAGCTACTACTTTTTTAAATTTTGTTAATGCCAATTCATCTTTGTTTCCATTGTAATAAATCAATCCTTGACGTAAAACGGCTTTGGCGGCATAGGTCCCTCCTGGAAATTCTTTCAACAAATCATCATAGGTTTTGATCGCTAAATCTGTTTTTTGTTCGGCAACATACGTATTCGCCAACTCAAACAGCGCATCATCGCGGTATTGAGATGATTTGAACGCTTGCAAAAACTTCACAAAATCTTCGATTTTTCGGTCATTTTTAGCAACAAAACCATAGCTGATGGCTTTTTGGTAGGCCGCATAATCTGCATCTACTCCCTTCATGTCAATTGCCTTGTTGTAGGCATCCATGGCCGGCCAGTATTTTGAAGTTACAAAACGACTATCACCCAAACGCAAATAGGAATCATTCAAACGTATACGATCGTCTTTAACACCATCGATTTGCTTTTGAAAATAATTTCCAGCTTGATCGTATTCTTTTTGTTTGAAATAACAATACGCAATATTATAGTTGATGTTTTTGTATTCAGGAGTTGACTTGGCCTCTGCCATGGATTCAAATTGCTTGAAACTCAACAAAGCTTCTTGAAAATTATCAAACACATACTCGGTTTCCCCTTTCCAAAAAGTGGCACGAGCTGTAAATCGCGGATCTTTAGCTTCGCGCAACGAGGCTTTAAACAACACTTGAGCTTCTTGGTACTGTCCATCTGTAAACAATTCGATACCACGATAAAAAGCTACTTTTTGGTAGGCTGCTCGGTTCTCTGGCGATTTATTCATTTCCAACAAATACAACGCCTCTTTATAATTTTTGGAGGTAATGTAGGAACTGATCAAGAGACCTTCAATCTCTTTTTTGTTGGGTGAATTGGGATATTTTTTCAAAAATCCAGAAAGAATATCGGGAACACTCTGGTAGGAATTTCCAATATCATAACTTAATTTGGCATAATTCAAACTTGCATCTTCCTGAATTTTTACATCAAAACTCATGTCGGAAGCACTCTTAAACGCTGTTAACGCTTGGGGTTTGCGATCGGTTCGCATATAACTTTCTCCCAAATGGTAGTAAGCATTTTGGGCAACGTGGTCATTCCCGTCAATGATTTTATTGAACTGAAGAATGGCGTTTTCGTAGTCCTTTTGTTGGTAATAAGTGTAGCCCAACTGGTAGTAGTCGGTATTGCTCCATTTTCCTTTTTTACCGCGGTATTCTTTTAAATAAGGAAGGGCTTCGGCGTATTTTTTTTGATTAAAATAACTTTCCCCAATGATTTTATTGAGCTCCGATTTTTCAGCGGCAGACGATTTGGCCATTGCCGTTTTCCCTTGTTCGATAGCTTTATCAAAATTCCCTTGACGGAAACTCATATCCGCTTGAAAATAGGATAATTTCTCTTTGTATTTCTCATCGGTAGCCACTTGGTCAAAATACTTGGACGCATCCTTGTAATTATCATTATCATAAGCCATTACACCCAGATAATACCTTGCTTGTGATCCGTATTTTTTAGAATTGGCAACTTTATTAAAATAGTTGGCCGCTTCCTTTGATTTTTTGGCCGTAAAATAAGCATAGCCTTTCTGGAAATTGAACTGATCCAATTCCTCATAGGTTAGCGCACTTTCATCCACTTTGTCAAAATACTCTAAAGCACGCGGATAATCGCCTTGCTCAAAGTAATAATGCGCGACTTCGATGTAGGTTTGGTTCAATTTTGTACTCGCCGGATAGTTGGAGGCAAAATCCTGTACCAAGGTTGCCGCATTGGCTTGATTCAAATGTACCGCACAACTGGCTATGTAAAAAGCACAGTCGGCGAGCACCTCGGGGTCTTTGGTGTGCTGACTTAATTTGTCAAACAGCATTTGCGCCGCCAAATATTGACGGTCGTTGTATAACGCTTCCGCTCGGTCAAACTCACTAAACTGATGGGTATATACAGCCGACTGTTGTGCTGTTGCCACCGACGTGATTGCCAAGCCATTAAGTAGTAAATACAATTCTAATTTTCGCATGTTTATCCAATTTTGGTACGTATCAAAAATACGGGTCTCCCTTGTATAACGGGAGATAACGGGGTTTTATTATAAACATTTTTCTTAACAAAATAGAAGGCTTATTGGGCCCAAAAAGGAGGGTACCTTCAAAAAGTACGATAAACTCCAAAGTCAGAAACAAACACAACACCCCCCATTTTTAACACTAAAGCAATACATCTCTTGTCCCTTATTTCGCGGAACCAATTCGCAATCAACTGTTTCATTGCTACTTTGTTCGGACTTTGTTCGGTAGTGGTACAACCACCAAAAAGCACATCAAAAAAAGCTCCAAAGAACAACGATTTGGCTTAATTTTAATCTCCGAACAAAACCCGAACAAAACCCGAACAAAACCCCAATACATTTTTGCCAAAAATTGCACCGCTTTGTGGTGGTGTCGGTCTGTCCTTTTTCGGTTCCCCAACTCCCCTATTGACATTCACCTTCTGGTGACTAAAATTTATTTTGAAAACCTACGTTAACTTAGTACTTTTACCCCTTTAACAAATAATTCCTATGTCACAACCTGTCGTATCGTTACAGCATGCCACAATTTATCAAGAGAACCGCGTGATTCTTTCCCAAGTTAATTTAGAAGTTTTACCGGGTGATTTTTTATACATCATTGGAAAAAGTGGAACTGGAAAGAGTAGCTTGATGAAAACGCTGTATGGCGACCTTCCACTCACCGAGGGGGAAGGAAGTGTTGTTGACTATGATTTACCTTCATTGAAAGAGAAAGACATTCCGTTTTTACGTCGTAAACTAGGGGTTGTTTTTCAAGATTTCAAATTGCTACCTGATCGTTCTGTTAGTGAAAACATGCTTTTTGTATTGAAAGCAACGGGATGGACAGATAAAAATGAGATGCAAGACAAAATAGATGAAGTCCTTGATCATGTTGGCATGAAAGGTTTTGCGTCTAAAATGCCGCACCAACTTTCGGGTGGCGAGCAACAACGCATCGCTATTGCAAGAGCATTGTTGAATGACCCTGAATTGATTTTGGCCGATGAACCCACAGGTAATTTGGATCCCCAAACCAGTACTGAAGTGCTCGAACTTTTGAAAAAAATTAATGCTAATGGGAAAACCATTATTATGGCTACCCATGACTATGCATTATTGTTAAAATACCCTTCCAAAACGTTGAAATGTGAAGATGGAGCCATTTTTGAAGTGGTTCAAAAAACCGTATAATTATTGGCACAAAAAGTCCTAGTCATCTCCGGTGTAAGTATGAAAGATGGCGGTATCCGTTCGGTCCTCACCGATGCGCTCACCGCACTCGATGACTATGTTGCCAATAAGAACCTCAAGGTCTATGCACTCGTTCCCGATGCATCCGACTATACCTTTTCACATATCGAATGTATCGGATTTCCAGAAGCTAAAAAAAGTTGGTGGAACCGAATCCGGCTTGAATATTTTCAGTTTAAAAAACTATCCCGAACACTTCAAGCCGATTATTGGCTTTCCCTACACGACACATCGCCTCGTGTAGTTTGTAAGCACCAATTTATGTATGCTCACAATCCAACGGTATTTTATAAACCACGTCTATCCGATTGGTTCTTTAATTATAAAATAGGGCTCTTTGCCCTGTTGTATCATTGGGTATACCGTTTCAACATACATCAAAACAGCGCGGTTTTTGTGCAACAAAACCAACTCTTTCATTATTTCAAAAAAAGAGGCGTTCGTAACGTAGTACGTTGCCCCTTGCATGAAACCCAATTGCCTGCCGAACTACCCCTTTTGCCTAAACCTTTGCGCAAACTGTTCTTTTATCCTCTGGTTCCCCGTAGTTTTAAAAATGTGGAACTATTGGGAGAGGCGTTAAAATTATTGACCCC
Source organism: uncultured Flavobacterium sp. (assembly GCA_964395965.1). GTDB lineage: Bacteria > Bacteroidota > Bacteroidia > Flavobacteriales > Flavobacteriaceae > Flavobacterium. The sequence goes on along the minus strand of CAYNDK010000012.1, from coordinate 20,218 downwards.
AGAAGAAAACCAGCAATTGGAAATTCGACTCACTTTTGAAGCCAATGATGGAGGCTATGCTCGTTACATTGCCGAGAACTATCCTTTGGACAATCTAATTTTAATTGGAAAACAATCCCGAGAACAGGTTTTTGCGCACTACCAAATCATGGAGGCCCTGCTCTTTCCATCCACTTTGGAAACCTGGGGATTACCCATCAGTGAGGCCAAGGCACTGCACAAACCTCTTTGGGTAGCAGACCTACCTTATGCCAAAGAGACGGTAGGCACGTATGAAAACGTGGTGTTTTTTGACCCTAATAAACCTAAGGAATTGGCCGAACTCTTCCGTAGACATTTACGAGGAGAATCGGTTTATACCGGCAACCAAGCGCCTCCCATGGAGGGTACGGTTGTACACAACTGGCCTGCATTGTTTGATTATATATTAGAATTTGATGCCGAAGTTTAGTATCATCTTGCCCTTATACAACAAGGCGGCTTATGTTGAAGCGACCTTGAAAAGCATTCTTTCGCAAACCGAACAGGACTACGAACTCATTGTAGTCAATGATGCATCAACTGATGCGAGTCGTGCTGTTGTGGAACGGATGGGAATTGCTAACCTCATCTGGATTGAACACCCAACCAATCGGGGCTTGGCAGCTACGCGCAATACAGGAATAAGTGCCGCAACGGGAGAATACCTCACCTTTCTCGATGCTGATGATGTTTGGGAACCTTTTTTTCTGGACGAAATTACACGACTTCAAACCGATTTTCCCGAAGCCCGACTATTCGCAACCAACTATTGGGAATGGTTTGGAACACAACGTGTGACGCCCCACAATGCAGGGCGACAACTTGATCCACAATACAGAGGTTTACTGCCATTTTTTGAATATAATATTGGACAAGGAATTTACAACCACGGCAGTGTATGTTTTCACCGAAGTGTATTTGAAACAGTAGGTAGGTACAACGAAAATTTAGACTTTTCGGAAGATATTGATTTTAATATTCGGGCCAATTACCACTTTGCGCTGGCCTATACCAATCGAGCTTGTATGTATTACCGTATGGCGGTGGAAGGACAAATGACCTCTGGAAGGTTGAAGTTGCAGCGAGTGCCTGACTTTACCGCCTACATTCCTTGGGAAAAAACAAATACAGCGTTAAAAAAATACCTAGATTTTGAACGGTATGTACTGGTTAAAAAATTAAAACAAGCTAATCGATCAACTGAAGCGCAAAACATCGCTGCAGCTATCGACAAACACAATTTGAACTACAAGCAGCGTTGGCTACTACAAGCTCCCGTCTTTTTGCTTCATGGTATACAAACCATCAAGCAAATAGCTATTCGCCTCGGCATAAAGCTCAGTTCTTATTGACGTTCTTTCATGTAGTTAACATACTCTTTATAACTACGAATGTAATCTGCTTCGTCATAGACCTCAGAAGCCAATACCATACAAACTGCACCCGAGGTAAAGTTCTCGAGTTCACTCCAAACATTGTTCTTGATCAATAATCCTTTATCAGGACGATTTAGGGTAACCTTTTCAACTTTTTTCCCGTCTTTTAAAACTACATCGAAACTGCCCGAAAGAGGGATTAAAAACTGCCAAAGATTTTTGTGAGCATGTCCGCCACGACAGGCACCTGCTGGCACATCAAACAAGTAGAATACACGCTTAATTTCAAAAGGCACAGTGTCTTTTTCAACTACACCTAAATTTCCTTTTGCGTTTTTTATTTTGGGAATGCTTATAAATTCAACGTTCATTACTCACAGATTGGATCAAATTTTCCCATGCTGCTCCAATTGTTTTCAAATCTAAAAATTGAACAGAAGCTCTTGCATGTGATTTACAGTGTAAATATAATGTTTTGTCACTAACCATACGTTGCATAGCTAAAATGAATTCCTCAGGTTGTTGATTGGGCACTAGTAATCCATTCTGTTCATGTTGTATTATTTCAGAAGGACCCGACAAACAATCGTAGGCAACTACGGGGGTTCCAACGGCCAACGATTCAATTAATACTGTTGGAAAGCCTTCATTTTTACTTGTCAAAACCGTAAATAACGCCTGTTGATAATAGGGAAAAGGATTGGTTACAAACCCCATTAAATGGATACAATGTGCTACTTGTGTAGCGGCAATGAGTTGTTCTAATTGACTTCGCAAAACACCATCTCCAATGATTCGCAATTCAATTCCTTGTTGCGACAAATTGGATTTTGCATAGCAAGTGATCAATTGATCAAATTGCTTAACCCCATCCCTTAAACTCCCCACGGCTAAAATATAAGGGGGCATAGCTGTATGTTTCGTATCCAAAGATTGGTCAACTAAATTCAAGTCAATTGGATTATAAATACAGGTCAAATGCGATAAATTAAACTCGGATTGTACCTTTTTCAAAATCTCTTGCGAAACAACAATGACCTTCTTTGCACGTGTATAAATAGATAAAGTTAGTTTCTTAGGTGATGGAAAATACAAATCAGTCATATAACTATGTACCATCAAAATATAAGGAGAACGGTAGATAAACCGGTGGAGTATTAATTCTTGCAATGATTTTTGCTTTACTCGAGTATCAATAATACAATCAAAAGTATGCAAGTGAAAAAAACGTGCCAATGCACGAAAACGGATCCATCGTGTGGCCCACTCACCCCATTTACTTTTTAGTCGACCTAAATTGAATACGGTACCTGAAAAAGTATAGGAAATTGCATCAACCAGTATCACATGGTGTACAGTATGCCCTTGTTGCTCAAAATAGGTTGACAACAAAGCTGAACAGCGCTCAGCCCCACCTCCCGAGAGTTGGTCAGAGACGATACAGATACATAACTTTTTTGATGAAGCGTTCAATTTTTGCGTAATTTAGCAACAAATATAGCGAATGTGAGAATATTACTGTTGGGCGAATTCAGTCGTTTGCACAATACCCTAAAAGAAGGACTCGAAAGCTTGGGGCATGATGTGGTATTGGTTAATAACGGGGATGGCTTTAAAAATTATCCGGCAGACTATTCGATTCGCGCTTCGTTTTTTCGCTCAACTTGGGGTAATCCTATCCGTCAAGTTGTTTACCGACTTACACGCTTTGATTTAGCTTTATGGGAACATGGTTTTCGCTATCAATTAGTTCTCCCAAAACTTGGATCATTTGATTGTATCCAATTCATCAATGAAAAGCCCATTCAAACGACGCCCAAAAAAGAACTTTCACTCATTCAAAAAACACTTCTTTTAGCCCCAAAAACCTTTGTTCTTTGTAGTGGTGCCGATACTTTATTTGTTAACCATTTACTCCAACAAACACAGCGTTATTCCTTATTGCAACCGTATCTAGAAAATAAAGAAGCATATAAAAAACAATATGCCTACATGTTTGAATACCTTGAACCAGCACATCAATTAATTCACAACTATTTAATTCAACAGGTACAGGGAATCATTGCAACCGACTTGGATTATGTTTTAGCGTCAGCACATCATAAACTATACAAGGGAATGGTCCCCAATCCCATAAATTGCGATCAAATTCCTATGCGTCAATTAGGTAGTAATCAAAAAATTGTTATTTTCTTGGGAATAAATTCGGGCACACGTGATTTTAAAGGAATACATTATTTCGAGGAAGCCTTACAATTACTGTCCCCGGAAGCAAAAAATCAAATTGAAATAATCACAACCACTGATATCCCCTATAATGAATACCGAAGACATTATGAGCGTGCTCACATCATTTTGGACCAAGTTTTAGCCTTTGATCAAGGATATAATGCACTTGAAGCTATGGCAGCCGGTAAAGTTGTATTTACTGGGGCAGAACAAGAATTTTGTGCATATTATGGTATTCCCTACAATTCAGTAGCTATCAATGCACTTCCCAATTCACAGGCAATTGCCACAGCTTTAGAACAACTGATTAAAGCACCTGAACAAATCGAAATTATCGGAAAACAGGCACGTGTATTTATCGAAACCCACCATCATTACTGTACCATCGCCAAGAAATATCTAGCGATTTGGAATGCTTAATTACGCTTCATGAATAGAGCGCTCTGCCCTTTTGCAATAACAAAGAAAAACATTAACAGTTCGAAAGGATAAGAAAAGCGTGCATTTTCACCATAGGTAACGAGTCCCTGACTCACGGACACTCCAAAGATAATAACCGTAAGTGCTGCCCAATAATCCCATTGTCTACGAAATACGGCTACCCCTAAAGTCAAAATTCCTAAACCTAAAAAAATCAATTTAAGAAGTCGATTCATGATCAATTCAAATTGATAGAAGGTTTCAAAACTCTCTGTTGCTTTCTGCATTTGATAGTTTATTTTTCCATCAAAGGCATTCCAAAAATCCCACCATGATCGCGTAATAACTTGATAAAAATAGTCGCCTGGATTCTGTTGAATCGTTTTGGATGCATAATCACCCATTGCCGCAGACAATTCTGAAAAACGCATATTTTTGGAGGCATAATCACCCGCATTAACAGCATACCAAATAGACATGGCAACATCTTGCTTAGTGCGAATAGCTTCTTCGCGTCGTTTAACATAGGGAGTCATTAACCACTGGTATTCCTTTGGGCCTTTTTCAGCAAAATAGACACAATTTTGGGCCTTATTCAACCCATAAAATGTTGTGGAAACAAAAAAACCTGTTACGCAATAGACTACAAAGGACCAACTCAAATAAGAAAGTAAAGGCAATAGAACAAGTGAAATTTGACGTTTCCAATTTATCCCTTTTCGTCCATGTTTAAGGAATAGAACAAATACCATTAGAAAAGGTAATTGAATGAAAAAAGGTTTGATATAGACTAAAAAACCTAATACTGTACATAAAATCCCTATTGTCTTTTTGGTCACTTGATTCCCTTGAAAAATGGGATAAAACAAATAAAAGGTGTAAGTCACTAAAAGTAAGGCCACACTTTCTACCAAAACGAACGTTTCATACCAAAATAACGGAAGATACAATGGTAAAAGAAGCGCAATAAGAAAAGAGAACCGTTTAGAAAATTGAAGACGTTGAAGGAAATAAAAACAAAGAACACTGAGTAAAGCACCCAAAATAAATTGCAAAACGACAACAACAGGCTTTATCGTTCCACAAAGCAAAATCAAAAGCGGATACCCCGGACTGCGTTCCCCAATAAATTCTGCTTTTGGGTTGTAATCTGAATTAGATGCAACAGTCTTTTGATCGACACTATTCACAGCAGAAATAGAAGGGCTTTCAGCTTTTGACAAATGTGTATCTCCAACAAGAAAATCATTTACTTTTTCAGCAAGATGATAAAAAGCATAAGTATCAGGACAATCGGAAACCTTGAAATCATAAGCCCACCAAAAAAGAAACCGACAACTTAGGGCCCAAATAAAAAGTACGCTACCAGGGTATTTCAACAGTCTTTGAATCATGCTTTTAGGCGAATTTGTTTACGAAATAATACGAGTACTAGTACGAAGGTAAGCGCTGCAGCAGTGGTATAGGCCAAAACAGCACCATCTGTTTGTTGTTTCCAATATAAGGCCAAGCTCAAATAAAGTCCATTAAAAAAGGTTTCGATGATAAAATAGCGTACCACTTGGGTTTTGACAACAGTTTGGAATCCAAATGCAAGGGTTAATATTTTAAAAAAATCTCCGAGTAACTGCCACATTAACAACGTTTTTATTTCTTTAAATTCGGAGGTAAATGCGAATTGAATAATCCAATCTTTAAGGACAAACAAACCCGCTGCAATGCAAACAAAAACAGGAATCATGATTTGATAATAGGTTATAACCTCAGCGCGTAATTCGCAATCCGTTTCCAGTGCAGCAAGTCTCGGCACAAAGTAAAGCGTCAATCCACTACTTAGAAAAACCATGTAAAACCCCGAAAGTCGATTCAAACCATCCCATATTCCTGTAACATCAAGTCCGTGTGTTGCTACCATCTCATTTCGAATCAACAGTAAGGTAAGCGGCGCGATAATCGCACTCCACATGGCCATTCCTGAAAATGTAAAAATAGATCGAAGATAGGCGGTATTCCACTTCCATTTTTGAAGCAATCCCAATTTAGGAGCATCATACAACGCAAAGAGTAACGTTAAAAGGGTTGTACCAACTTCTCCCAAGGCAAAAGCTTTTAACCCACCCTCTAAACCAAACTTTACGATACAAAAAGCGGTTGTACAAAAAACAAGTACTGTAGTGAATAATTGTAGGTAAATAATTTTGCGATACGCTTCAAACCCATTGTAAACCGCAATGAGAAAAGTATTCACAACTATAAATGGTAATGCTAAAGCAAACAATGAAACTGCAGGATGTGGTGCAGACTGAAAAAAAAGATAATGAGAAATAAAAGGGTTAGCAAAATACACCCCCAAAGCAACTAACACAGAAAGTATGAGATAACTCCAAAAAAAAGTAGCGTATAGATCTCCCAACGGTTGTTGACGTTTGTTATTTTCAACCACATGTTTAACAACGCCATTACTAATTCCTAAACCTGTAAGAGATTTTAGTAAGGTGGAGAAATTTCGAAAACTTCCCATCCAAACCATACCTTGCGGACCTAAATACAATGCAATTATTTTTGACGAAAAAATACCTGTAACCATACCCAATACTACAGATATCGCATTGAGTCCGAGTACTCGAAGTATTTTATGTTTGTAAAATTCCTTTAATTTTATAAGCATCGTATAACTTTTGCAGGATTACCCGCCACAATTGTATTTTCCGGTACATCTTCTGTCACTACTGCTCCACTCCCAATTACGGCATTAGCTCCTACAGTAACCCCTTTTAAAATGACTACACGATCGCCAATAAATACATTATTGCCTATTCGTATCGCTTTACCTTCAGAAAACTCAGCATGCCGTTTAGACGGAGACAAATCGTGTCCATCTGTATCGATTATAGAACAATCGCATCCTATCAAACAGTGTTCACCTATCTGAATGGACGAAAATGCTACTGCAGAAAAACCATTATTAATTCGGGTTCCAGCACCTATTGCAACCCTACTTGTGGGAAAACGTGCTTCGATATAACAATATTTTGTAAAAAATTCAGGTGAGGCTTTTACACCAAATTCTACACCTGCCTCAAAATGAATTACACCTAAACCTTCTAACAAAACGGGTTGATGAGCACTATAATGTCCTTCAACACGCTTACATGTTGATAGTAATTGATATTTCCAAACCCTTGATTTTTGTGTTATCCAACGAAAAAGTACTCCCATCATGGTTGAAACTGATTTAGCATTTGTATGATAAAAGTACAATTTTCCTCCGTCAAAACAGGACTCATCGGCAAACTAAGAACTTCGTTATGGAGCTGTTCTGTGATTGGAAAAGATAGTTGATGCCACTCGGGATAAGCCGCTTGTTTGTGGGGCGGTATAGGATAATGTACCATAGTGCCAATACCCTGTGCTGTTAAATGCTGCTGTAAACGTGCGCGGTGCGGGGTGCGAATCACAAAGAGATGAAATGCATGCCGCTCCAAGTGTGGCACATGTGGTAATTGAATGTGCGGATTATTAATCTCCGTTAAATACCGCTGGGCCCAGTGACGACGTTGTGCATTTTCTGCCATTAGATGCGGCAATCGAACCGATAAAAAGGCCGCTTGTAATTCATCCAATCGGGAATTCATTCCGCGAAATTCATTGTGGTACTTTTGTCTAGAACCATAATTGCGTAGTACATGAACTAATTCTGCAAGAGCTGAATTGTGGGTCACTACAGCACCACCATCCCCTAAGGCACCTAAATTTTTACCTGGATAAAAACTAAAGGCTAAATCATTCTTACCCACGAATGTTAATCCATGGGCTTGTGCGGCATCTTCAATGACCACCCACTGATGGGTAGCTGCAAGGGCATTAATCGATTCCATTGGTGCCAACTGACCGTACAAGTGCACCACTAAAATTCCTTTTATTTGAGGTGTTACCGCTGCTTGAATAACCGCTGGATCCAAATTAAATGACGCTGGATCGGGTTCAATCAAAACCGGTACAAGTCCCGCTTCAAGGATGCCCATTATGGAAGCAATATAAGTATTGGCTTGAACTAAAATATGATCGCCCACCTTTAAATTACCCAATTCGATATGTGCTTTAAAAAGTAAGGTTATCGCATCCAAACCATTGGCAACGCCTACCGCATGTGGCGCTTGGCAAAAGGCAGCATAATCGGTTTCAAATTGACGTAACGCATCGCCCATAATAAACCATCCCTTTTGCAATACTTTTTGCAATTGAGCTTGATATTCGGTTGCATAGGCGGCATTGATCCGCTGTAAGTCAAGAAATGGAATCATATAAAAACCGAATCTAAGTTGGCATAGGCTGCCGTTTCTACTTGATAAAAATGCTGGGCTACGGATTGGGTCCCATAGGACTCTTTCCAAAACTGAAGTCCTGCATTGATAACGCGTCCTTGGCGTTCATTGGAAATTCCAAAATCAAAAACAGCACAGTGCTGATATACAGAAGTAATTAAATGATGATACAGATAATCCAACGCCCCGTTTTCTGAACGTTGTGCATTACCCGCTACATATTGAGGATGGGCAACTTTACCGGTACAAAACACCGTCGTTCCGGCTACTAATTCCTCATTTTGGTAGACATTAAAATGACGAATTTGTTTTGGGAACTGTTGCTGCAAATAGGTAATTTCTGCTAAAGAATGTACTGGTTTTGCCTGATGACGTTGGGCCAAATTGGGTATCAATAATTGGTTCCAAAAACCAGAAAAATCAGTTTCTTCTCGAATAACCAAACCGTTTTTCGCTCCTCTACGGATACTTTCTTTACGGGATTTAGACAGCTTTAAGGGCAATTGCAAATCCAACGTAGCCAATAAATCAACCCGTGTACAGGTTGCCTTACACAACTGCATCAGATAGGCCAATTCGCCATTGAATCCTGTAGCATAGAAACTTGGAAGTTCTTTAAGATGCAACAGTTGGATGTCCTGCTCCTGCAAATACAATAAAATTGCTCGAAAAACTCCTACTACATCTGTACTGTGGATGCGCAACGGTAATACCAAACCACCATAGGTCAGTCCCCAATGCGAATATACTGCCTGCCCGTCTTGATGTGCAGGAAGTACAGCAACTAAAGTAGCGTCTTTATAGACCAAAAGGGAATAGTCGGCAAATCGATCGGCATGGTAATCCATATAGTGCCGTTCAAATAAAAAAGTACCGTTTCGGGACTGCGCTATAAAGGCATTCCAAAGCGTAAGATCGGAAACTTGGTATCTTTTTACCGTATACAAAACAGGAGAATTAGCAATACAGAATCTACCCTATTTTGGCTAGACTAAAACCAAAAATAACGATATTTTAAAAATTAATCACTACTTTTAGGTGCAATAAATCGATTTCAATGCCAAACGCCTGTTTTTCACGACTATTGTTCTTCCTTTTTTTTGCTTTGGGCCTAGAAGCCCAAAACATAACTTTATATGAACAATACAATGGGCGATACGACTTTACCTTTGTAGGAAATACACTCAATTTAGCCGAAAATAACTTGGTAACCAATTGTACCGATTTAATTGCATCGTCGTCATCTGCTTCGCTAAACTTAACTCCCGATCAACAACTCCACAAAGCCTATTTGTATTGGGCAGGTTCGGGAACTGGAGATACAAATGTAAGCTTGAATGGAACTGCAATTACAGCGACACGTGTGCTTGGTGCCACCAACATTACTTCAGGGTTACCTTATTTTAGTGCATTTGCAGATGTGACAAGTCTTGTAGCCGCATCGGGAAATGGCACGTATACGTTAACCGACCTGGATGTAAGTCCGGCCCTACTAAACGATCCTGGCTATTGCACCAATCGTACAAATTTTGCAGGATGGACATTAGTAATTGTTTACAACTCACCCCTTCTGCCAATCAATCAAGTGAATATTTATGATGGCCTACAGAGTATTCCTAATTCCATAAACATCACTTTAAACAATTTGAATGTTGTAGATAATGTGGGAGCAAAAATTGGCTTTGTAGCTTGGGAAGGCGATCGAAATTTAGCCGTAAATGAAAGTCTCCGCATCAACGGAAATGTTTTAAGCAATCCTCCCTTAAATCCATCCAACAATGCTTTTAACGGCACCAATTCGGTAACGGGAAACACCCAAATGTACAATATGGATTTAGATATTTATTCGATCCAAAACAATATACAAATTGGGGACACCTCGGCACTCATTCAGCTAACCTCCGGACAAGATATGGTTTTAATGAATGTGATTTTAACTACATTCAACAGTCAACTCCCCGATGCTGTTATCGCAATTGACCAGGTAGATAAAACCTGTGATTCCCCCACCGTGACTGTTCACTACACTGTTTACAATCCCAATGCTACAGATCCACTACCTTCTGGAACGCCCATCGCTTTCTATGTGGACACCATTTTGGTTGGACAAGCGGTTACACAAACTACATTACCCATCAACGGTTCAGAACAAGGACAGCTTGTATTAACTATTCCTCTTTCCTCCCCGATTAATTTCACACTACTTGCGGTTGTTGATGACACAGGTAATGGGAGTGGAATCGTTCAAGAATTGATTGAAAACAACAACAGTACTACCTGGAGTGACCAATTGTGGTTCTCACCTGTTCTCAGTCCGTTGGAACCAATAACAAGTTGCAACAAAGGATTTACAGCAGGACAATTTAATTTTTTCAATTATGCTGCAACCGCTTTTGATGCTTCTAGTAATAGCTTTGGCGGATATTATGAAACCATTGAAGACGCAACCAATCAAGTCAACGCAATCAGTTCACCGGAGGACTACTGGGCAATTGCTACACCCAAAACGATTTATTTTCGTGTTAACAACGATAACTGCTTTAGTATAGGAACATTTGAATTACGCACTACAAATTGTCCCCCTACGATTTACAATTATGTTTCTGGAAATGGAGACGGGGCAAATGATACCTTTCATATCGATGGCTTGTATAACATTTTTACGAATTTCAGTCTCGAAATCTACAACCGTTGGGGGCGACTCATTTGGACCGGCAACAACACCACACCCGAATGGGATGGTTTCCCTAATCAAAAATTTACGGTTAGTGATTATATATCGCCCAAAGGAACTTATTACTATGTACTTAAATTAAATGATGATGGATACCCTGAGCCCTATATAGGCTGGTTGTATTTCACATTTTAAGGTTTCAGCGATTTCTTGTATTTTAGCCGTCTAAATTCATTGTTTTGAAACAAATCAGTTCGACCCAAAATCCGTTCATCAAATCCCTTGTCCTTTTGCAAGAAAAAGCCAAAGCCCGCAAACAAACGGGAACTTTTTTAATTGAAGGACAACGAGAAATTGAATTGGCCTTGAAAGGTGGGTACGAACTTGAAACTGTACTATTTGTTCCCGAACTCATCGATTTTTCTGAACTACAAAAACAACTACCCGATGCTTGTGAATGCATTGAAATACATAAAGAAGTCTATCAAAAATTAGCCTACCGTGATACCACCGAAGGATTATTAGCAGTTGCCAAAACAAAGAACCATACGCTAAATCAACTGGACTTACCAGAAAACCCATTACTTTTAGTGGCAGAAGGAATTGAAAAACCGGGTAACCTAGGCGCACTTTTACGCACAGCCGATGCGGTGGGCGCCGATGCAGTACTGATCGCAAATCCCAAAACCGATTTATACAATCCCAATATTGTTCGTTCCAGCGTAGGTTGCTTGTTTACAAACCGAATTGCCACTGGTCCATCAGAGGAAGTGATTGCCTTTTTACAAAACCAAAAAATAGCTATTTACAGTGCTACCTTACAAAATGCCAATGCTTATCATGAAAATGATTATGCGGGACCTACAGCGCTTGTAGTAGGGACAGAAGCAACGGGACTTACCCAAGTATGGCGTGAGGCAGCAACACAAAACATAATTATACCGATGTCGGGAACTATTGACTCTATGAACGTTTCAGTAGCGGCTGCCATTTTACTTTTTGAAGCCAAACGTCAACGCGGATTTTAACACAATTCATCAATTTATGAAAAACAGTATTTTATCAATTTTGTTCTTTTTATTATCCTATACGGCATTTGCCCAAATGACCGAAGCGCAATTGGATGACGTAGTGGAACGCACTCGCAAAGCGTTTAATGTTCCAGGAATTGCTGTTGGAATTATTAAAGATGGTAAATTGGTGATGGCCAAAGGTTATGGAGTAACCAATATCAAAACCCAAGATAAAGTAGATGCCAATACCTTATTTGCTGTAGCTTCTAATAGTAAAGCAATGACTGCGGCTGCTTTGGGGATTTTAGTGGATCAAAAAAAGATCCAATGGGATGATAAAGTTATTCAGTACTTGCCCGAATTTAAAATGTACAATGAGTATGTAACAAAAGAGTTCACCATTCGAGATTTATTGATTCACAAGAGCGGACTGGGATTAGGTGCAGGTGATTTGATGATTTGGCCCGACGGACATAATTTTACCCCAAAAGACATTATCCAAAACATTCAATATTTAAAACCCGTTTCCGGATTTCGTACAGAATACGATTACGACAATTTATTGTACATTATCGCTGGAGAAATAGTTGCTAAAGTTTCTGGGGTATCGTGGAATGAATTTGTCGAAAAGAACATCATGCAACCGTTGGAAATGAAACGTAGTGCGACTTCTTGGAACCGACTCAAAGACACCACTAATGCCATCGTGCCGCATGTCCCAACTAACGGGAAACTTGAGGTCATTAAACGGTATAAAAACCCCATCTTTGATGCTGCGGCAGGGGTTCAAACCTCAGTGAATGATTGGAGTAAATGGGTGATAGCTCAATTGAATAAAGGTAAATACGGTCCGAATCTCGAATACCAATTGTTTACAAAAGCAACTCATCATGAAATGTGGTCTCCGCAAACCATCATGCCAATTAACAATACTGCACCCTATACCTGTCATTTTAAAACCTATGGATTGGGGTGGCAATTGACCGACATCAACGGCCATTTACAAGTTTCACATACGGGTGGTTTGGATGGAATTGTCACGCAAACTATCCTATTTCCCGAAGATCAATTGGGGATTATTGTTTTTACCAACCAACAAAGTGGGGCGGCTTTTAATGCAATTTCAAATACGATCAAAGATGCCTATTTAGGTTTCAAAAACCCCGACCATGTTACGGCATTAAGTACAGAACGCAGGGCGAAAGAAAACAATGCCGATGAAATCACGGATAAATTGTGGGCTCAAGTTGCCCAAAATGAAACGAATAAAATCAAAGTCGACTACTCCAAAGTCGCAGGCGACTTCAAAGACCCATGGTTTGGTGCGGTTACCATTAGTTTGACCAAAGGAAAAACTATTTTTACCTCCCACCGCTCACCCCGATTAACGGGTACCTTACATTGGGTGGAAGGCGATCATTATGCTGTGAAATGGTACAACCGTAGTTTATTGGCGGATGCGCATGTTTATTTTAAACGGGATTCAAACGGCAAAATCATCGGTTTTACAATGGAACCGATTTCGCCGTTGACCGATTTCAGTTATGATTTTCAAGATTTAAATTTTTCGAAAGTCGAATAGACAAAACCTATCTTTACGTGTTGCATCATTGGCTGAAAATGTTGTATATTTAGCCAACCCAACGATTTCTTATGCACGAGATAGATTTAGAAGAAGAGAAAAAAGCACTCGCTAGAGAATACAAAGAACTTTTACGAATCAGTTACCAGACCTTAAGTGTGGACGATAAAAAACTGATTCGCAAAGCGTTTGATGTGGCCGTAGATGCACACAAAGACCAACGCCGTAAATCCGGTGAAGCTTATATTTTCCATCCAATTGGAGTCGCTAAAATTGTGGCTTCTGAAATTGGTTTGGGTGCAACTGGTATTGCCGCAGCCTTGCTTCATGATGTAGTTGAAGATACTCCAATCACCGTTGAGGATATTGAAAAACAATTCAATCCAAAGATTGCCCAATTGGTAGGTGGACTGACAAAAATTGCACAAGTAAAAAAAGACATGAACATCTCGATGCAGGCGGAGAATTTCCGAAAAATGCTGCTCACGTTAAATGATGATGTTCGGGTAATTCTCATCAAAATCGCCGATCGCTTGCACAACATGCAAACGATGGATTCGATGCCGCAATATAAGCAAGAGAAAATTGCCTCAGAAACGCTTTATATCTATGCACCACTGGCTCATCGTTTGGGACTCTACAACATCAAAACGCAATTGGAAGATTTGGGGTTAAAATATACCGAACCTGCCATTTATGGTGATATTGTAAGCAAAATAAAAGAAACCAAAGAAGAACAAGATGCCTATATCAAAATGGTTTCGGATGTGTTGCGCAAATCACTGGACGAGGAAGGTATTGAATACACCATCAAAGGACGACCCAAATCCATTTATTCGATTCGTCGTAAAATGATGGTACAACGGGTAACTTTTGATGAAGTCTATGATAAGTTTGCTCTGCGCATTATCTATAAATCCAATACCCACGATGAAAAATTCTTAGCTTGGAAAATTTATTCGGTAGTTACCGACCACTATCGCCCGAGTCCGAGTCGTTTACGCGATTGGATATCTTCACCAAAATCAACTGGTTATGAAGCCTTGCACATCACCGTTATGGGGCCGAAAGGCCGTTGGGTCGAAATACAGGTTCGTAGCGAACGTATGGACGAAATTGCAGAAAAAGGGTATGCTGCCCATTATAAATATAAACAAGGCGCTACAGAAGAATCGGGTCTTGAAAAGTGGCTGAATTTATTGAAAGAAGCTCTGGAAAACTCCGAAACTAACGCGGTGGACTTTGTAGAAGATTTCAAAATGAATTTGTATGCCAAGGAAATCTTCGTTTTTACACCTAAGGGAGAGATCAAATCCTTACCCAAAGGTGCGACTTCGTTGGATTTTGCTTTTAGCATCCACTCTGAAATCGGTATTAAAACCCGAGGAACCCGTGTAAACGGACGCTTGGTACCCTTGAATCACGAACTAAAAAGTGGAGATCAGGTCGAGATTATCACTTCTTCCCATCAAAAACCGACCATCAACTGGTTGGATTATGTGACTACTTCGCGGGCAAAAAATAAAATTCGAAGCGTACTCAATGAGGATACAAAGAAAATTGCCGAAGAAGGAAAAGAATTACTAACCCGTAAATTAAAACACCTCAAAATCGTTTTAAATGAAGGAGTAGTCAACGAATTGGTGAACTACTTCAAACTTAAAACCAGTTTGGATTTGTTTTACCGTGTGGGAATTGGCGCCATCGAAAATCAACAATTGAAAGATTACGCGGCGCAGAAAAGCAATACGCTCATCAATTTCTTCAAAAATAAAATCAAACGGTCGCATTCGTCCAACCCGGATGAAATCAACCGTCAAGAACTCACGAGCAATTATGACCTATTGGTTTTTGGTAAAGAACAAGACCGTTTGGATTATAAATTGGCCTCTTGTTGTAATCCGATTCCTGGAGACGATGTATTTGGCTTTGTCACCATTAATGAAGGAATTAAAGTCCATAAAAAAGATTGTCCCAACGCTATTAGCCTTCAATCCAATTACGCCTACCGCATCATGCAAGCGCGCTGGATTGACTCGACTAAACAGGAATTCAAAGTAATCTTGAATATTACGGGAATGGACACATTAGGCTTGACCAACGAACTCACGAAAGTTATCTCCAACCAAATGCATGTGAATATCCAAAGTATTTCCTTGAGTGGTGAAGCGGGAATTTTCAACGGTCAAGTCACCGTGGTTGTACAAAACAACCAAATCCTAAAACGCATGATCGAAAGCATCAAGAAAATTGATGGCATTGAAAAAGTCACGCGCGTCTATAGTTAATCATTCTAAATTCTAAATTCTAAATTCTAAATTTTAAATTCTAAAATTAAAATGGTTTAAATGTGGATGGGGTTTAACAGTTTATTTGAAATCCATTTTCAATTTACCTCATTAACAAATGGACACACCTGCCGGCAGGCAGGCAGGCAGGTAGGTTGACTCATTGGTACATCGACACATTGCCACATCGACACATTGATTCATTAAAAAAACAACCACAAGTTTTGCCTCCTTTAAACAAAAAAGTATCTTTGTAGCCTATGACACAAATCGCTACGGATAACGCTAAAAATCAAGAGACCGTGAAAAACGTTTTTACGGCTTACCTTGAATCGAACGGACACCGTAAAACCCCTGAACGCTACGCTATTCTTCAGGAGATTTACGATAATGAAGAACATTTTGATATTGAAAACTTGTATATCAAAATGAAAAATAAAAACTATCGTGTGAGTCGGGCGACTTTATACAACACTATTGAACTCCTGCTCGATTGTGGATTGGTTCGCAAACATCAATTTGGTCAAAACCAAGCGCACTACGAAAAATCCTATTTCGATAAACAACACGATCATATCATTATGACTGATACGGGTGAAGTAATCGAATTCTGTGATCCGCGCATTCAAACCATCAAAAAAACAATGGAAGAAATTTTTGGAATAGAAATACACAACCATTCCCTTTATTTCTATGCCAATAAAAAAGCATAATACTACACAACACAAACAACACAACAATGACTGTAGACTTACTGTTAGGATTACAATGGGGTGACGAAGGCAAAGGAAAAATTGTCGACGTACTCACCTCAAAGTATGACATTATTGCCCGTTTTCAGGGCGGACCCAATGCGGGACACACCTTAGAATTTGATGGTATCAAACACGTTTTACGTACCATCCCTTCTGGAATTTTTCATGCCAATTCCATCAACATCATCGGTAATGGTGTCGTGATTGACCCGGTAGTGTTTCAAAAAGAAATTGAAGGTTTGGCACAATTCAATATGGATGTGACTGCTAAACTGTTCATTTCGCGAAAAGCGCATCTTATTTTACCGACTCACCGTTTGTTGGATGCCGCTTCGGAAACCGCCAAAGGGAAAGCAAAAATCGGTTCGACCCTCAAAGGAATTGGCCCCACCTACATGGACAAAACGGGACGCAACGGAATTCGTGTGGGCGATATCGAGTTGGCCGACTTCCACGAACGCTACCGTAATTTAGCCAACAAACACGAGGAGATGATCAAATTTTACGACGTTTCCATCCAATACAATTTGGCCGAAATGGAAGCTGAGTTTTTTGCCTCCATCGAAGAATTGAAAAAATTGACCTTTATCGATAGTGAAGAATATTTGGCGCAAGCGCAAAAAGCGGGGAAATCCATTTTATGTGAAGGTGCTCAGGGTTCGCTGCTTGATGTTGACTTTGGAACCTATCCTTTTGTAACGTCATCAAACACCACAGCCGCAGGAGCTTGTACTGGATTGGGCATTGCCCCCAATAAAATCAAAGACGTTTTCGGAATTTTCAAAGCCTATACTACGCGTGTAGGTAGCGGACCTTTCCCCACTGAATTGTTTGACGAAGTGGGTGCTACCATGGCCAAAGTGGGTAACGAATTTGGTTCGGTAACCGGTCGCCAACGCCGTTGTGGTTGGTTGGACTTAGTCGCATTAAAATACGCTATTCAGATCAATGGTGTAACCCAATTGATGATGATGAAAGGAGACGTACTTTCGGGCTTTGAAACTTTGAAAGTATGTACAGCCTACCAATACAAAGGCGAAACGATTCAGCATTTGCCGTATACTATTGAAGAAGAAAATGTGACGCCGGTATATACAGAATTTAAGGGTTGGAACGCCGATTTAACGGGCTTAACTACCTATGACAGTTTACCGCAAGAATTAAAAGACTACATCGCGTTTATCGAACAAGAAGTGGAAGTACCGATTAAGGTTATTTCTGTCGGACCCGATCGAAAACAAACGATTTTGAAATAAATAATAACCCGCTTTAATCGAGCGGGTTTTTTATTACTTTTATTTCATGGTAAAATATATAAGCACATTCATCTTCTTCATTGGCCTAATGGCTCAAGCGCAAAATTTAGAAACACTAGAACGGGATTTAAAACATAAGATTCATTATACCGATACTACGTTTTATTCTTTTGACATGAAAATTGTCAAGGATATGCCTAATCGTGCTGTAGCTGTGGTGGCAAAATTTATCACATCTTATGAAGAAGATGGCTTTGATTGTAAAGTCACCGTTTATACTCTTGATACAACTACAAAAAAAATTATGGGGCAATATGTTTTCCCCAACACTTTTACTTCTGATGCTTTAGAATTAAGTACGTTCCAACTGGATTTTGCTCCTTATCAATTGAATTCCAAAACGCGTGCCTTTGGGGTGCGTTGGAGTTACAGCAGCAGTTCGCGGGTGAGTCCATTTGGCGAAAGTTATATCGCCTTATTTATTTTAAAAAATAACCAACCGACTTGTATTTTGCCCCAACTACAAACCGGCGAAAGCCATGGTGATTGGGATATGCAGTGTAAATACGATGGAAAAGAAATCAAACGTTTGCTGCTTATGGCGCCTACTCAACACAATGGATATGCGGATTTAATAGTAAAATCACAAACGATAATTCGCACTTCACGTCAACCCAAAAATGAAGCAGATCCTTGCGTCGAGGAAGAATTAAGTTCACCATATCAAAAAGAAATTTGGATTTTTAAAGAAGGAAAATATCAAAAATTGGATACCAAAAAATCGGCAAAAAAATAAAAAAACCCGCTTTAAACGAGCGGGTTCTCTTTTTTATAATTTTAAAATAAACGATTCACTTCCGGCCAACTCCAGGTCGATGAAACCTAAACCTTGCTTGACTTGTAGCGTAAACGTTTTTCCATATAATACATCTTTCACAGGATAAGAACCGTCTTTTAAATGCCAAAGGTTGATCAATTCATTGGAGATTTTCAATTTGTATTGGTGGGCATGTTCCGAATCAAAATTGGATACTACAATCAATTTTTCCGTATCCGACCAACGCGCAAAGGCGTATTGCTGTCCGTTGTATCCTGCCGTTTGTGCATTGACTGCATGCAAATCCAAATAGTTCCCCATTAGAGCCGAACTCTTGATACTAAAGTTCAATAAGCGTTTGTAAAAATCACGTAAAGCCTTTTCTTTGGAAGTCAATTGTCCTCCATCAAACTTGCCGTGGTTCATCCAACGTTGGTGGTTGGGTACACCGATATAATCAAAAATACTCGTACGGGAACGCTTTCCAAATCCGGCATCCTCATTCCCAGGTTCGCCCACTTCTTGACCAAAATACACCATCGTTGGTGCCGTACTCAAGGTAGTAGAAACCACCATCAAAGGTTTGCCTCGTTCACCCGAACCGGCAAATTCAGGACTCGCCAAACGTTGTTCGTCATGGTTGTCCAAGAAATGCAACATGTGGTGCTCGATATCTTTATTACGTTGACGTATATCGGTTAAACCATCTGTTGCGGTGCGCCCTTGAATCACCGCTTTTAAATGATCGTAGGTTTCGACTTTATCGTATAAATAATCCATTTTTCCCTTAAAGATGTAATTGCGGTATTCATTGGGATTATATACTTCCGCCAATAAAAAAGCTTTCGGATTTTTCATTTTTATGGCCGAATTCATAAAGCTCCAAAATTCATACGGCACCATTTCCGCCATATCATAACGGAAGCCATCGATACCTTTCGCCAACCAATATTCAGCGATTTCACGGAATTTCCACCAGGAATTGGGTACATCTTGAGTTTTCCAAAAATCATAATGCTCAGCATACGATTTCTTTTCGAAACCATCGGGTAATTCGGCAAAATCCTTGGAACCGTCGGGACGTATACCGTAGTTGACTTTTACGGTTTCGTACCAATCGTTGATATCAGGCTTGGCCAATCGCGAACCGTTACCGGTCCATTTGGCGGGATTTTCATCAAATTTTCCATCGATCATCGGATGGGCTTCCCCATTTAAGGGTTTATAATCAGTTGAAGTTGGTACTTCAAAAGGAACTCCAGGGATATAGTAGAAGTTATTATTTCGGTTGTATTCTTGCGTCACATCGTCATCCGCACCAAAATCTTTCACTCCTGATGGGCGAGATAAACTCACATATTTACGGGCAATATGATTGGGTACAATGTCAATAATAACTTTCAATCCCTGTTGATGAGCTCGGTCAATTAACGCTTGAAACTCTTCCAATCGACGAGCAGGA
>CAYNDK010000011.1:7916-33283 GCA_964395965.1 uncultured Flavobacterium sp. | reverse complement strand
TAAGTAACGAGCTTAGCGGATTTGATAGTTCACCTCTGCTTTCCTTTTGAATAAAATTACTGATTTTAATTACTTTTCAAAGTAAAGGCGGATTTGCAATCCGTGCCTAAAAACAATCAAAACCATAACGATTATGTTATGGTTTTTTGTTTTACAAACTATCTTAGATTTATTTTATTTTAGTTGCTTGCACGGATTGTAAATCCGCGCCATCAGGTAAACAGTTTTATACCCATGAAGTGAGAGAGTATGAAAGATATAAGGCTTTAGGAATTGAAGATGGAGTTCATAGTGAAGA
Source organism: uncultured Flavobacterium sp. (assembly GCA_964395965.1). Lineage (GTDB taxonomy): Bacteria > Bacteroidota > Bacteroidia > Flavobacteriales > Flavobacteriaceae > Flavobacterium. Next base: position 32,985 of record CAYNDK010000011.1, on the reverse strand, counting down.
AGTTTATAATGACGCACATACTGCTACATCAGAAAACTTTAAGTTGTCTGAATATGATGAAAACGGTATAGATCAAATATACCATCCAAGTATTCCTGAAATTGATTTTCTCTTTTAAAAACTTAATTATGAATATAGAGTACAAAATATTGAAAATTTTAAAATTTTCTTATGATTTAGGTAAAAATAAGATGCAGATTCAAAATATTGATCATCTTCTTGTAAGAAAAGGAGAAAAAGAATATATCGGGAGTGTTTTAACAATAAAACTTAAGGAAATGATTAGCAATGAAATCATTCTTAAGAATGAAACTTTTTATAGTATAACCAAAAAAGGTTTAGAGTATTTAGAACAACATTCCGAAGATTAAGTTACCGACCGCTCCTTCAAAGAGCGGTTTTTGTAATTTACAATCTTTTTAATGAATCTTTTTTTGGGAACATTACAAGAATCTTTAATAAACAATATTTTAAGAGAAAAATACGATGCAGAAAGATTATTAGAAAATGCAGAAAAACTGAATTTATCTCAAAATGAATTGAGGCATATTAAAGGGTATTATTTAAATGAAATTATCGACCCAGCTATTAAATTAGGTGTTGAAATGAAACGAGAATTTAAAATAAAATTTAAAAATTACGGACTATGACAGATAAAGAAATAATAGAAAAAGCAACTAAAGCTTTAAAATCCTTAGATTTATTAGCTAAATATAATGAAATTAATGTGATAAAAGATATTCATCCTTTGGTTTTAGAGATGGCTCCAGAAAAAGAAAGTGAATATTCGGTTCATTTTGGTTTTAATCCTCCAATACGGGGAACTGGAGCCTCTGTAACAGTTGATAGAAAAACCAATAAATTAATTAGAGTTATCACTAAAAGTGGGATGTATAAAATCCCCGAAGAATTGCAATAAAAAGTCCAACCGCTCCCAAAAGAGCGGTTTTTTTTGCAATCCATGCTCACAAAGCCGACTAAGCTACCATGAACTACAACACTAAAAAGTTGTAGTTTTTTTATTTATAGTTTACTTTTAATTACAACTTCTTGAAGTTGATGAAAGCACGGATTACAAATCCGCGCAAACGGGTTTACAATCCAAGAGGAATAAACCCAATTGATTTTTCTTTTGATATTAACAAAATACCTGAAGTTCGCAAAGAGATAAATATTAAAAGTATTTTTAACTTAAAATAAGCTCAATGATTACAAAAGGAAAAGTAAAAAAAATAGTAGAGAAATATATAAAAGAGAAAAATATCTCGCACACCAAATTATTAGATGATGCAGAGAAAATCACTTTGTATAAAAATAAAAAAATAGCTTATGGAGGACGAGAGGGAGAAATTGCAAATCTATATGCTTATGGGTATTTGGCCATGTGGACACAGGAAGAAAAATACTTTGGAGTATATGTTGATGCCCATACTGGCGAGTTACTCTATATAATGACACCTGATTGGTATATTGATATAGAAAAGTAAATTTTAACCCAATAGCACTGGACTTGCAATCCATGCTCACAAAGCCGACGAAACTACCATGAACTACAAAACTAAAAAGTTGTAGTTTTTTTATTTATAGTTTACTTTTAATAACAACTTCTTGAAGTTGATGAAAGCACGGATTACAAATCCGCGCAATCGGGGTATAGGGGACTTTACAAAAAAGGGCATGTGTTTAATGTACTCAAAAAAAATGGTGAATTAATTTTCGTTGATGCGCAGAAATATTCTGGAAAAGCCATCATCAATAATGGATATGAATCTTTTAAATATTTAAAAACAAATTAAATTCTTAATAAAATGTTAACAGAAAAACAAATGACAGAAATTGCTAAAAAGCATGTTAAAGAGATTGAAAAAATATCCAATATTAAAGTGGCAATTGGTTATGAAGTAACAATAAAAAAACCTTACGGAAATATATTTTTTTACACAAGTAAAAAGTTTGCAGAAACTGGCGATACTAAATATGCTATAGCAGGTAATGCTCCGTTTCTTGTAGAAAACAAAACAGGAAATATAGTTAGATTTGGCACATCAGAATCAGATGATTATTATATTGAAGAATACGAAGCCGGAAGATGGCCAATAAAATAACTAATTAAACCACCCGAAGGTGGTTTTTTTGTTGGCACAATTTCTTATTATCTTGCCAAGGGTATCTTAAAATAGGGAAAATAAGTAAGCCAGCAACTTCAAAACGAAGAAAAACTTGCCAAACAAATTGACGAGTTGGTTGAGGAAAGTAAGAAAGTTGCCGAGGTTGATTATCTAGAAAAAGTTAGTGGAAGAGGACGAAGGTTAGGGCAAAAATGGTCAAAATCAAGTTTAATTGAACTAAAAGACTATTTAAAAAAACAAAATGTTGGATTTGAAATTTTCCCGATCGTGCGGATTTACAATCCGTGCCCACAAAGCAAAACAAGAACTACAACCCTAAAAAGTTGTAGTTTTTTTAGTTATAGTTTACTTTTAATTACAAGTTTAAAGCTGATTGTGGCACGGATTATAAATCCGCGCGATCGGATTTTACAGCCGCTGAGATTCTGAGTCCCTAAGCTCCTGAGTAAATACCTATTAAAAACCAGGTAACTACATCCTCACTTGATCTACAGACAGCCTGAAAACTGCGACTGCGACTGAAAACTAAATACCTATTAGGTTGATATAATTTAACCACATAGAAACATAGTGATACATAGCGTTTACTGTTGTTCTGTATTTTGTAGCCGTTAAGATGCTGAGCCCCTAAGCTCCTGAGCAAACACCTTTAAAAAAACACGTAACGGCTTCGGCAGGCAACCTGCCCACTGCGACGGCGACTGCTGCAGGCAAAAAACAGCGCCAAAAAACCTTGAACAGTTCTCAATCCCGTGCGATTGCGGGTGTTTTTAGAACGCTATCCCACCCAAAAGGTAAGGTTGGGTACGCTTTTTACGTACTGCATCCACTAAAAAGGTACGACGGGGTACGTATAAAACGTACTTCCCCTACGCCTTTTACGTACACTGAGGGGGAGGGGGCCCCTGGTCGGGGTACGTTTTTTACGTACTTCCAGTACGCTTTGTGCGTACCTCCAGTAGGTAAAAAGCGGCAACGACTCAGCATAAGGCGTACTGAAGGGAGGTGTTCGGGTTTCGGGTTTCAGGTTTCAAGTTTCAGGTTTCGGGTTTCGGGTTTCGGGTTTCGGGTTTCGGGTTTCAAGTTTCAGGTTTCAAGTTTCAGGTTTCAGGTTTCAGGTTTCAGGTTTCGGGTTTCGGGTTTCAGGTTTCGGGTTTCAGGTTCAGGGTTTCAGGTTTAGGGTTCAGGGTTCAGGTTCTGGGCGTGAAGACAGGAGTGGTAAAACAGTTGAACATGAATAAAACTTTTGAGCATCCAAAAAATGTAAAACTTAGTGCTTTGTACTCCTAACGTTTTACCTTTAAGGAATTAAGAGTCCAACAAGGCCGAAAATGGGTTAAGAAAATTAAAACGGCCAAAGGCCGTGAACTTGGTGGACTTAAAAGCAACGTAATACTTGGTAATAACTTCGCGGACTTTGCGCAATCTTAGCGCCTTTGCGGTAAAAAACATAGTGAAACTTTGTGAAAAACTTAGTGGAACTTTGTGCTCCTAAATTTTAGTTTCAGGTTTCAAGTTTCAGGTTTCAAGTTTCAGGTTTCAAGTTTCAGGTTTCAGGTTCTGGGCGTGAAGACAGGGATAGAAAAGTAAGCGTGTTACTTGCACCTTGCTTCTGATCACCAAAAACTGCTAACTGTATACTGTACACTGATGACTATACACTTCTACACTTTTACACAAAAAAACTCTTCCCTTAAACCTCAACCAAATATTTCCGAAAATTCATCGTTTTCTGTGTAGGTGTTTTTCTGAATTAGAATTTGTAGTTTTACACCGTATAATTTTTTCGCTATGAAATTTTTACGCTTTGTAGGTACCGTTGCCCTTTTTCTTTTTTGTATGCAAACCCTCCATGCCCAAAAATACCGGTTCAAAGCCAGTAGTTTGAGTATTATGGACCGTGGTGAGAAAGGCCAGTGGACTTCTTGGTCAGAATTTAAACCCGCCGATGTGGTGATTACCCTTGACGGAGACAAAGACCGTATCGTGATTCATTCCAAAGACATTCAGTTGTACCGAATCACGGCCTATTATGACAAAATTGAAACGGAGAAAGAACAAACCTTGGGCTTTGAATGCTTGGACAATACCGGCGAAATGTGTGTGATCCTCTTGGTTACGCACAAAGACGAAGGCGGTCGCATGCAGTTTTATATCAACTACCGCGACTTGAAAATGGTGTACAACGTGTATAACGAAAAATAAATGTTGGAATCCACGCGCTCATTTCGGTATCCCAAACAGGAAAAACTCAAACGCCGTAAGTTGATCGAACGCCTCTTCACTGAAGGAGAAAGCGTTGGACAATACCCGTTGCGCTTGGTGTTTCTGCCAGTTCCCGAAGAGCAGGAAGCATTGCAAATTGCCGTTTCGGTTTCCAAAAAATATTTCAAAAAAGCCGTGGATCGCAATTATTACAAACGGGTGCTTCGGGAATGCTACCGACTCCACCAGTACCGGATAAAAGACCACCTCACACAACCCTATGCGATGTTGTTCTTTTACCAAACCCGCGACCGCATGGATTTTGCTACCATCGAACGCAAAACGCAACAATTGTTTGACAAATGGGTCACGTCCCAAACCCTAAAAAATGCAGAAAATGATGTTCAAAAACCTTAGAAAAAGATATGTACTTCCCGCAGTAGCTGCCGGAGTATTCTTTATAGGCACAGGTTTCAAAGACGATTTCTTTGAAATTGCCAAGCAGATTGAAATCTTTACCACCCTGTTCAAAACCGTCAATCAAAACTATGTGGATGAAGTTAATCCCGCTGAATTGATGGACAAAGCGATTAAGAGTATGTTGGCCGATCTCGATCCCTACACCAACTATTTCAACGAGCAAGATGTCGTAAAATTTAAAATCAACAATACAGGCGAATACACCGGTATCGGGGCTATGATTGCACGTAAAGAAGATAAATTAATCATCAAAGAACCCTACAAAGGCTATCCTGCCGACAAGGCCGGACTCAAAGCGGGGGATGCGATTGTTCAAATTGGCGATGTGCTTTTGGCCGACTTCAAAGATGATGCCTCGCAATTGTTGAAAGGAGCTAAAAATACCAAGGTTGAAGTAAAATACATCCGCCAAGGCAAAACGCTATCCACTACAATTGTCTTGGACGAAGTCGAAATCAATGCCGTGCCGTATTTTGGTATGGTCGATGCTAAAACGGGTTATATCGTATTGAGTGCCTTCAACCGCAAAACTACTACCGAAACCAAAGAGGCGTTGGAAAAATTAAAAGCCCAAGGTGCCGAGCGCATTATTTTGGACTTGCGTGGCAATCCGGGCGGACTCCTCAACGAGGCTGTGAATGTGTGCGGTTTGTTTGTACCCAAAGGCGAAACCATTGTAACCACCAAATCCAAAAACGAGAAATACAACGCGACCTACAAAACCACGCGCGAACCCGTGGACCTTACCATTCCGTTGGCAATTATTGTGGATGGAAAAAGTGCTTCTGCCTCTGAAATTGTGTCGGGTGGATTGCAAGACTTGGACCGCGCCGTGATTATCGGAAGCCGCAGTTTCGGAAAGGGATTGGTTCAACGTCCGTTGGATATGACCTACGGCACCCAAGTGAAAGTGACCATTTCTCGCTACTACACGCCTTCAGGACGCTGTATCCAAGCCTTGGATTATGCCCACAAAGGTAAAGACGGCAAAGCGGTAAAAGCGGATAAATTCAACGCCTTCAAAACCAAAAAAGGACGAACAGTGTATGACGGTGGCGGGATTCAACCCGACATTGAAATGGCTGAAACCAAAACCAGTACAATTGCCGAAGTCTTGCAAAAGAACGATGCGATCTTCAACTTTGCGACCGATTACTACTACCGTCATCCCAATCAAGGAGCAACCGTTCCAACGATTACCGATGCAGATTATGCCGATTTCAAAGCCTATTTGAAAAAAGAGAAAATCAATTTTGATACTGAAACTGAATTGGCTTTGAAAGCTACGTTGGAAAAAGCCAAAAAAGAAAATGTAGACGAGGCGATCAAAGCCCAATACGAGGCGTTGTATGCCGCTTTACAAAAAAGCGAAGAAGCCTTGTTGGATAAAAATCAAAAAGAAATCAAACGACTGTTGTTGGACGAATTGATTCGCCGCTACCAATACAAAGAAGGCTTGTACCAGTATTATGTAAAAAATAATGCCGAGATTGCTCGCGCTACACAGTTGTTGGCCAACCCATCCGAATACCAAAAAATATTACAATAATGTTGCGATTCTTACGATTTTTACCGCTGTTGTTTTGCGGAATTTTGTTTGCCCAAGAAGAAAGTGTGCACTCGGTGTATTTTGAATTTGACAAAGCCGATGTGAATGCCAAGCAAGTTACGGACATGGTTGCTTTTATCAAAGGCACCGATTCTACCCGCATCGAATCCATTCAAATTTATGGGTACACCGATGATGTGGGTAAAGAAGACTACAACTTCAAATTGTCGACCAAACGGGCGACCACCATTCAAAATAAATTGTTGGAAAACGGCATTAAAAATAAAATCATCGTGACCATTGAAGGAAAAGGTAAGATCTTGATTGACGATGATATTGTTGAGAATCTGCCTGAAAAGCGTTCTAAAAATAGAAGGGTTGATATCGTAATTAACCTTCGTGAACTTCCTAAATTGGTGTTGCCTGGGTATTATAACATGCTACAAAAAAACCATGTAGTGGGCGACCATATCATTTTGGATAATATTTTATTTGAAAAAGGGAGTAGCCGCTTGACTTCTAAAGCCAAGGAGGAATTGGATAAAGTAGCCCTGCTTACCTTGCGTTATAAAAACTTACAATTTGAAATTCAGGGCCATGTATGTTGTACACCGCCCAATCAAAAAGAAGCCATCGATAAAGAAACCCGTAAGCGCAAACTATCTGAAAATCGCGCGATGGCCGTTTTTAAATACTTAGCATTCCGTCGAGTTCCAAAAAACCGTATGACCTACAAAGGCTACGGCAACACCAAACCGTTGGGGAAAGACCCCCAATACGACCGTCGTGTGGAATTGGTGATTACAAAAATCTAAGCTTTACGCATTCGGATGTGCGGAATGTCATCTTCGAGGTAGGTTTCGCTGATGACTTCAAAACCGTGGGATTCATAAAACTTTTGCAAGTACAACTGTGCTGAAATGGTAATGGGTTGTGGGCCGTAGGATTCGTATATTCCAGCAATAGCGGCTTTCATCAAGGCGTGACCCGCTTGTATTCCCCGGTAATCGGGATGCACCACAACGCGACCAATCGAGGATTCGTCAAAATAATAGCCTTGATCAAACAACCGGGCATAGGCAATCAAAACGCCATTTTGATACCCTAACAGGTGTAATGCCTTTTCATCTTTTCCATCAATATCCAAATACACGCAGTTTTGCTCCACGACAAAGACGATAGAGCGCAATTGCAGGATTTCGTATAGTTGCGTTAGAGAAAGTTCGTTAAAACGCTTTATTTCGAATTTAGTTTCCATAGGGTTGTTTTAAAAATCGAGTGGAGCGAATGATGGCCTCCAATTCAAATAACAAGTCCCGTTTCTTTTTGGAGGGTGCATAACAAAAGCCTTCTATAAACAACACCCGATTGTTGGGTTTATCGACAATCGCATAATTGATAAAAGGGCCGCCCATGAAATCGTGTGCTAATTCCCAACTTCCGCGGGTTTCAAAAGCCGGACGTTTATAGATTTCGGTTTCGGTTTGGTAGGGTGTAAATGCTTTTTCGGTCATCATGTAGGTTTTGGGCACTGCCCCATGAATGTAAATACGTCCCATAGAATCCCGAATTTTGACAACTTTCCGGGTATTAATTTTGTCTTTGGTCAATACTGAAAGTGGTAATTGATAAAAAATCAAACTCAAGTTACCGCTAGTAATTTCCTTTTTTAACCAAATGAATCGTTTGCCACCCATCACCAACTTATACCGTGCAGGGACATCGAGGGTGATTCCAAAACGTTTGGCAATTTTATCGGTATTCATCAATGTATCGCGTTTGAGCCATTGCTGATAGACTTTAATTTCGGAATCTTTGATGCGTTTGATGATCAGGGAATCGTTGGACTTAATTGAATCCAACAACTCTTGTACCGATCGTCCGGAGATGTGAACAACGGTTTGGGGATTGGCAAACTCATTTTCTTGAATTCGGAACTGACTTTTATCTTCTCGTTTGATGATGATGATGTTGCGACTATTGGAGGTAAAACCCTCCAGTAATTTGGCGGGAAACTGATTTAATGCCAGCACGGGTTCTTCTTGAGGCAAGCCTAAAAAAGGCGCGGCCAAGGTATTGCGGAGCGTATCCCCTACTTCACCATTCCACAACTGATCGTCAATTAATACAGCAACTTGATTGGGTTTGGAGAATATAGCGGGATTATTTTTGTCGTTTCGTTGGGTACACGAAAGACAACACAAGAGAAGGCTTAGGTAAAAAAAAAGGGCTTTATTCATAGTGAAAATAAAGCCCAAAGATAGTATGTTTTTAAATTTATCCGTTGATTTTTAACTTCATTCCGGGTGTAATACTTTCCCCTTTGATGTTGTTCCAACGTTTGATATCGGCGATAGAAACGCCTGGGAATTTTTTAGAAATGCTAAACAGCGAATCACCTTTACGTACATGGTAAAGCGTTTCTTTTGTTTTGTTTTTAGCAACTGCCTCTTTTGTTTTAGAAGCTACTGTTACTTCGGTTTTGTTAACCACCAATTTCTCCCCTACTTGAATGGAGTTGTCAGTGCGATTATTCCATTCTTTCAATTGTTCAACGGTTGTATTGTGTTTTTTTGCAATAGAACCCAAGTTATCACCGCGACCGACTACATATTCTTCCATGCGGAATTCTTTCTTCGGAGCAACTTCTTCTTCACGTGCTTCTGCAATAGCTTCACCAGAAATAATTAACTGCGTTCCCAACTTCACGGTGTTATTCATGATGTTGTTCCATGCTTTCAATTGTTCAACAGAAACATTGTATTTTTTTGCAATCGTGGATAAGTTATCTCCTTTGGTAACCACATAGTAATTCACAGATTGGGTGGAATCTTGAATTCCGATGGTTTTAATTTTATCCGCGCGAATTGCTTTGTCGTTTGTCGCTAGGGCTTCATTGCGCTCAGTGATAGGTACTTTAACTTCTTTACGCACTGTGGTAACCACTTTCTCATTTTTAATGATCTTGATGTTATCGCCAATTCCGATGTTATTGCCTTTAATTTTATTCCATTTGCGCAATTCGGCTACGGTTACATCGTATTTGCCTGCAATTTCGCCCAACACATCACCGCTTTTCACTTTGTGGTATTTAACCACGTCTTTGTTTACGACAACTTTCTCGGTTTTGTAGATGGTTTCATACTTTACTTCATTGGGTGTAGGTGTAGATGCAATGGCTTTTTGAGTAGAATCTTTAGCCATTTCTTTTTTACTGTTCTTCACCACAATTTCTTCAGGCATCTTGATTTTCAAACGACGACCCAACGGAGCGCGATCACTTTTTAGATGATTCCAACGCTTGATGTCGGTTACCGTTACATCATATTTTTCTGCAATTTCAGTCAAATTATCACCGCGTCGCACTTTGTGGTAGCGAGTTTTGGTAATGAAATCGCGATTTAATGCCGCTATAGCAGAAGTATCTTTAGGGCGATTGATACGCTCATAAGGTCGCTCACGAAGAGCTTCTTCATGCTTTACATAAGCATAAATTTTCTCCTCATTAGAGGTAAACAAGGCTACTTTATCTTTGGGTAAACGAATGTAGTGACGTTCGCCTGTGATGGCAGGTACTTCTTTGCGTTTAAACGACGGATTGTAGAATTGTATTTCGTTTACAGGAATATCCAATAAATCAGATAATTGCTTGAACGTGATGTGGTTTTTGATGTGGATGGTGTCCGTAGCAAAATGGTTGGCTATGGCTTTGTTGGGAACAATACCGTGTTCTTTGTGGTATTCAAAAATATACATGGTTGCCAAGAAAGCAGGCACATAGCCTTGGGTTTCTTTCGGTAAGTTTTTGCGAATGTTCCAATAATTTTGTTGTCCACCTGAACGACGAATTGCTTTCGCAACATTTCCTGGTCCCGAGTTGTAAGAAGCCAATACAAGATCCCAATCACCAAAAATTTGGTACATGTTTTTCATGTATTGTGAAGCAGCTTGACTAGCTTTCATTGGATCGCTACGTTCATCCACATAGGTGGTGATGTTTAATCCATATTGCTTACCTGTTTGGTACATAAACTGCCACAAGCCTGTTGCTCCAACACGAGAAACCGCCATTGGGTTAAGTGCCGATTCCACAATGGAGAGGTACTTAATTTCGAGCGGAATATTATTTTTGGCCATTTCCTCCTCAAAAATGGGGAAATAGAATTGAGAAATTCCCATTAAGCGTTCAAAATGCTTCTTACGGTTTTTCAAAAACGATTTGATTACGTTTTCCAATCCCGGATTGTATTCGATATTGAACGGTGACTTTTCATCCAGGCGACGAAGGCGTTCTTTCAAAACATCTGTTGGCAATTCATAATCCACCGGTTGATCCACATCAACATTTTTAATGTCTTCCAACATGGTGTTGTAGATATCCAAGGACGTTAATTCTTTCATCCACATACTGTCGATGCAAGAAGCCATTTCATCATGAACAAAAGTGGCTTTAATAGAATCCAGATAAGAAAGTTTAATTTCTTTTTTCACCACAGTATCTTGCGTGGCTGTGTTCTCTTGGGCCATCAAGGCCGCTGAAGTACAGAACAAGAGTGCAGTAATCCGATTTTTTAAAGTCATGTAATTATTTTTTAAAATAGTATTAATCAACTATTTAGGTTTTTGCAAAAGTAAAACCTATAACGTAAAAAAATACTTATTTATTGTTAAAAGTCTTATTATTAGTCCAGAATAGCCTGAATACCAGGCAATACGCGACCTTCCAACATTTCCAACATGGCCCCTCCACCAGTAGAAACGTAGCTCATTTGTTCTTCTAAACCAAATTGTTTTACAGCTGCCACAGAATCTCCTCCTCCAACTAGAGAAAAGGCGCCGTTTTTAGTGGATGCTGCAATATATTCTCCAAGCGTGATGGTTCCTTTTGCAAAGTTTTCCATTTCAAATACGCCCAAAGGTCCGTTCCATAAAATGGTTTTAGAGTTCATGATAACCTCTTTAAAATTCTCTAACGAACGTGGTCCAGCATCCAAACCTTGCCATCCGTCAGGGATTTCACGCACATCCACAATTTGTGTTGCTGCATCATTGGCAAATGCATTGGCTGCCACAACATCAACAGGAATATGAACGTGTACATTTTTCTCTTTAGCTTTATGTAGAATTTCTAAAGCTAATTCTAATTTATCGTTTTCGCAGATAGAATCACCTACCGATCCGCCCAATGCTTTGATGAACGTAAACGTCATTCCACCACCGATAATCATGTGGTCAACTTTGTCCAAAATATTTTCGATTACGGTAATTTTGGAAGAAACTTTAGACCCGCCCAAAACGGCAGTTACAGGTTTTACAGATTGATTTAATACACGATTTAAACTGTCGATTTCTTTTGCTAATAAGTAGCCAAAGCATTTATCATTTGGGAAAAATTGAGCGATGATCGTAGTTGAGGCATGCGCGCGGTGAGCGGTTCCGAAGGCATCATTTACATAGATGTCGCCTAGTGATGCCAATTCTTTAGAAAAATCTACATCTCCGGCTTCTTCTTCAGTGTAAAAACGAAGGTTTTCCAACAATAACACCTCACCTGCTTTTAATTGAGCGGCTGCATTTTGAGCAACTTCTCCACGGCAATCGGTTGCGAATTGAACCGGTACACCCAATACTTCAGCGGTTTTGGCTACAATATGACGCAAAGAATATTTATCTTCTTTTCCTTTGGGTCGGCCCAAGTGCGACATTAAAATCACACTTCCGCCATCGGCAAGAATTTTTGCAATTGTAGGTTGTGCCGCTTCGATACGGTTGGCATCGGTTACGTTGAAATTTTCATCCAAAGGCACATTAAAGTCTACTCGGATTAAGGCCTTTTTACCTTGAAAATTGAAGTCATTTAACGTTTTCATTCGATTGTGCAGGTTTAAAAATCAGTCTGCAAATATAACGATTTAAACGGGTTAAGAAAACGATAAATATCATAGACCGGAATTGAGGCCGGTTTTAAGTTGTCAATTTTAGATTAGAATCGGTTCAAAAATCCGATTTTGGCACGAACTTTTTCGTACACTACGGGGAACATATTTTTACGATTTTTAAGAGATAAAATCGTGCCGAAAAGTAAAAAACTAATGATCATTATCCGTAATACTTTCGTTCGTACTATTCACTACCAAAATCCAAAGTTTATCGGTATAAGTGCCATTCAATTGCGATTGAACGAGTGCTATAGCCTCTTCTTCTGAGTCTACACGCTGAAGACTTACGTATTGGAAATTATTTTTGTGATTGATTAATCGCGTTGGAGAAAGTCCTTTCTTTTTCAATAGTGTGATAAAATTGCTGGTGTTTTCAGACATTGCAAAAACATTCGCAATAATATAGTATCCTTTGGCCTCATTGGGAAGATTGATGTATTGAAGTTTAACTTTCGGCGTTTCGGTGACTTCTGCCGTATCTTTTCGTTTGATATTCCATGAAGCATCGGCATAAAGTTGCGTGACATTTTTATTCACGGCTACAATTTGGATACAATCTTTAAAGGCACCATCCATTTTATTGGCTTGTTTTTCAACTGCTTCAAGTTGATTGGAAGTTTTTAAAATTGCCACATACCTGTAGTTATTCAATGGGTTGGTGAAAACAATATTTTCTAATCCTTTCGTATTTAAGAATTTGATGTACTGATTGGTGTTTTCTTCGGTTTTGAAAATTCCCGTAACTAGGTAATAGGCGGGTTCTGCACCAGAAATTTTAAGCATCTGAATTTCTGCTGTTTTTCCGCTTTCTACAACTTGATCTCTACAAAATCGATTAAAGGAAGATGTCGATTTGTTATTATTTTCTGAAAGTAAATCAATATTTGCTGGGATAAATTTGAGTACTTGTCGAATCCCAGTTAACTTATATTCATTTTTTGAAGGAATTTGCGTAAGTCCCAATTTTTCTTCCTTTTTTACGGCATTGTCTGAATCTACAATTAAGCCGGTAAAAAACAAAAAGCATTGATCACCAGTGGAGAGTACGCGAATTGAGGCTTCGTCGGCTGCATTGGCCATAATTGAATTGTTGGGATTGGGTAACGTAAACACACAACTGTCATAGCCTAAGGTATTTTTACTGTCGGGATAACGGTTCATGCAATAATGACCATCGCTAGTTATGCTGCTGTTAAAGAAATTGTTGGGTTTTCTTCTTCCATCTGAAATGGGTTGAAAGTTTCCAACTTTTTTGGTTCCTAACAAAAGTTGGTCGCCAATCAAATTATTATCGCCTTCAAGGGCTGCGAAAGCCAATTTTACATTGACATTTCCTGTTGCGGGTGCATGAAATCCAAAATAGCTAAAATCAATTGGTGTTGCATTTAAAGTAGCGAAACCATCATTGAGTGAAATATATTTATCAGATAAACTGGCGTCTTCATAAACCACAAAAAGTGTCCATCCTGCTGCAGATCCGCCGGATAAAGTTCCTAAAGTAGCTTTAATATTGGCCACAGTATATACCCCAAAAGGGTTTGAAAGCTGTTGAATTTGAGTCGTTACATCTGCAAAAACGGCATAAGGAGCTATTTCTTTGGAATGACGATCATGAATTCCATCATGAATGATTTGACCAGCGATGGCAGTGTAGTTTTGACTTCCAGGAAATTTAATTAATAGGGAAGAAAAGTTTTCTCGTGCAGGATCTATGGGGACAAATTTTTCTGAGCCTTTTTGTTCACCATCATTGTATAGATAGGTAGCTGACCAGTATAAACCTGCGAAAACAATTTTTTTGGCCGAAGGGTTTTCAACATATAATTCAGCGCTACTCGAAGAAAAAGTGCTTTCATCATCATCCACATCAATGTAATCCATGATGAACTCATCATTTAATTTGGCTTGATTGGTGTGGTTGTAATAGGCGTCATTGGGTCCATTAGAAAAATCAACGCGATTTACTATGGTATTGGAAATCATTGCCAAATCCCCTTTGAGATGTTTTTCAAATCGGGATTTAAACGGAACTGAAAGCTGCGCACTCACCTCCATCGAACTCAGAAGTAGTACACTTCCAAGTAGCAAACTCTTTAGATGTTTAGCATTCATTGTTCATTAGTTTAAATTAGGTTTGGGGGAAAACCTTTTTAGATTCCAAAACAAAATTATACACAAATATCGATTAAGTGTATATTTTTATCGATTAATTGCATTTTAAGTGCTTTATAGGTAGTTTTTTCTTACAAAAAAAATTATTTTACAACACATTTCTTACAAGTATAAATTACGTTTTTCAGCAAAAAAGTGATTTTTCTGTTATATTTGCTTATGTTATTTTCAGAAATTTTAGGACACGAACACCTTAAAAATCATTTGATTAGAAGTGCGAATTTGGGACGAATTCCACACGCACAATTATTTGTTGGACCTGAAGGAAGTGGTACGCTTGCGATGGCAATTGCCTATGCTCAATATATTATTTGTTCAAATTCTGGAGATGATAATTTGGGAGTTAATGAAGCTTGTAATTTAAAATTCAGTCATTTAGGGCATCCCGATCTTCATTTTGTGTATCCCACGGTCTCCACCGATGAAGTAAAATCAAAGCCAAAGAGTATCGATTTTATTAAAGAATGGCGTCAATTTGTTACAGAAAACCCTTATGGTGGATTGTTTGATTGGTATAAATTATTGGATGTCAAGAACAAACAAGGGATTATTCGTGTAGAAGATGCGCATGAAATAGTAAAAAGTCTTTCTTTAAAATCGCATGAAGGTGGTTACAAGGTGATGATTATTTGGATGGCTGATAAAATGAATATTGAAGCATCCAATAAATTATTAAAATTACTAGAAGAACCTACTGACAAAACGGTGTTCCTGTTGATTTCTGAACAGGAAGAAGATATATTACAAACGATACGTTCCCGATGTCAAGTATTACAATTTAACGGTGTTAGTGCAGCAGATATAGCAACAGCACTCGTTTCACGTGAAAATTTAGATTTAAAAACGGCTCAAAAAATCGCACATCAAGCACAAGGAAACTATAACAAAGCCCTGAAATTAATTCGGCAGGATGATGAAGATTTTCCTTTTGAACAGTGGTTTGTGCAATGGGTTCGTGCTGCTTTCCGTGCCAAAGGTAATGCAGCGGCTATTCATGATCTTCTTACTTGGAGTGAAGAAATTGCCGGTTTGGGTCGGGAAACCCAAAAGAAGTTTTTGAATTATTGTTTAGAAATGTTCCGTCAAGCACTTATGTTAAACTATCAAGCAACTGATTTGGTTTATGCAGCACCACAGGTTGCGGGTTTTTCATTGGAAAAATTTGCGCCTTTTGTTACGGGAAATAACATCACCGCAATAGTCAAAGAACTTTCAGAGGCCACCTATTTGATAGAGCGTAATGGTAATGCAAAAATTGTTTTAACTGACTTATCCATAAAATTAACGCGTTTAATACACAAACATACCTAGCCATGAATAATGTTGCTTCCCTATTGGTTTTACTCTTTTTAGCAATTACTTTTTTAATGTCTGCTCATGAAAAGGTATTCCATTGGAACACGACCATGAGTTGGTTAAAACATCATTTTGAAAATTCGGTAGTAAAAAATTGGGTTCCACATGTAACTGGAATTTTATTATTAACTGAATTAATTGCCGGAATCTGTTGTGCTGTTGGCATCGTACAATTGTACATCAACGGTGAACGAACCTTTGGGTTTTATGGGGCTTTGTTCTCGTGCGTTGCACTATTACAAATGTTGATTGGTCAGCGTTTAGCCAAGGATTATGATGGGGCACGTAATATGGTTATCTATTTTATTCCTGCGGTAATGGCTGTGTATTGGCTTAGTTAATCCAAGTTGCTTTAAACCATTTCAATTCCTCCCAAGAATACGTTTCACCAACCATTTCCTTGATTTCACTTATAGGTAATTCCGAATGATTTCTGAATATCTCTTGAAGTCCCAAACAACGATCTTCAGGAAGTACTTCTTGGATGGTAATGCTTTTATTAGCTATTAGTTTTGTGATATGTCCTTGAATCGTATTCAGCGCCAATTTACGTTCTTGAGCGATGGCTTCTAAGGAATAATTTTTTCTAAACAACTCAAGCGTTACCTCATGCGTTGGTTTTTTCGCTGCTTTTTCTCCCTTTTTACGTGATTTTGGCACATTTTCAGGCTCTTCATAATCCACAACCAAATGCGTTGATTTAAGACGTTCTAAGGCGCTTAAACGTTTCTCGAGTCTGTATTTCTTTTGTTCGTCCGTTTGCAGGTTATCTTTTGAAATTTTGGTATTACTAATCACGAGTTCGAGCATTCGTTTAATCTTCATCATTCGAAGCACCGCTTTTATAAGAAACTCGTCCAATTCAAGCACTTCATCCAAGAATTCTTTAACCTTTTTTAACCGTTTTAATTCTTCCAACTTAAAAAGCACTTCTCCTACCAATTTATCAAAAACGGGGAAAAAGTATTCGTAGGCAGCATTTACACGTTGTTGAATAAAGAGATAATCGGTTTGGTTTTGAAATAACCGATGTAATTGCGCTCTGAATTTTCTAGAGGGTTCGGATAGGGTTTCTAATTGATTGGTTAGCTGGTTTGCCCATTCCTTTGACTTCGCTTTAGGAGATTTGTCGGATAATTCGTTGTAAGTATACTTGTGTTTAATAAAATGTTGGAACAGCTCATCCCAATCAAATGCATGTAAAAGATAGAAATGCAGGTACTTTTGTGTTTCTGAATTTAGGGTACTTTCAAGTTGATCGGGAGTTGATTTATGTGTAGCATAGCGAATAACATCCGGGTCGTTTTGGATACCATTAAGCTGGATAGGACTTTTTAATACTAATCCAGAAAGACTTCGTAAACGAGAAAAAGCGACATAGGCTTGTCCTGGTAGAAATACTTGAGAAACATCGAGCACCGCTTTATCAAATGTAAGTCCTTGACTTTTATGAACAGTTATTGCCCAAGCTAATTTTATTGGATATTGGGTAAAGGTTCCCAATACTTCCTCCTCAATTTCTTTGGTATTTTCGTTGACTTTGTAGCGTAAATTTTGCCATTCATATTTTTCAACTTCAATACTAGAATTTTCTTCGGGGAAGAATACAATTATTTCGCGCTCCGAAACGGTTTGAACTACTCCCATTTTACCATTAAAAAATCGTTTTTCGGGACCCAAATCATTTTTAATAAACATTACTTGGGCTCCTTTTTTTAATTCTAAAACAGGCTCTAAAGGATACATTTTCTCAGGAAAATCATCGATAATATCGGCTGCAAAGGAGAATTTCTTTTCAGACAACTCGTGTAAAGCTTTAGCGTTCATTCCGTCGGCTTTGGCATTATGAGTTGTCAAAGTAATATAGCCTGAATGCGCTTGAGGATCAAAGTCGGGTTGAACAAATTGATTTAATAATTGTACATCTTGCTGAGTTACTGTATTGTTTCTTAGATTGTTAAGCACTTCAATGAAGGCTTCATCTGTTTGCCGAAAGATTTTTGATAATTCGATATAAATTGGAGGATGGGATTCTAGTACTAAGGCATTGAAAAAGAATTTACCTTGGTAATAGTTTCGCAGAACACTCCATTCTTCGTCTTTAATTACTGGTGGAAGTTGCATTAAATCACCAATGAAAAGCACTTGAACACCTCCAAAAATTCGATCACTTTTACGCACAGATTGAAGCATGAAATTCATAGCGTCCAATACATCAGCCCGTAACATACTTACTTCATCGACAATCAAAAGTTCTAGATTCCGAATAACCGACTGTTTGATCGCGTTCATTTTAAAATGCCTTTTTAAGGTAGCCCGTGATTCAAATTTGACGGTAGCATTTAATTGAGGTGAAGATTGATCGGGAATAAAGGCAGAAAATGGGAGTTGGAACAACGAATGAATAGTTACTCCACCAGCGTTTAATGCAGCGATACCCGTTGGGGCAACTACCGCTGTGTTTTTGTGCGTTGTCGCAATTATTTCGCGTAACAATGTGGTTTTCCCGGTACCCGCTTTGCCGGTGAGAAATAATGACCTATTGGTCTGATTGATAAATTGAAGCACGTATTGTGCTTCGGCTGATACAAAATCCATGGCTTATAAAATAAAACTCAAAGATATAACTATTGTACTCATAAACAAAAAAAGCCCTGATAATTAGGGCTTTATATTTTAAGTTAAAAAGAATTTATTTTTTTGCTTCTTCTTTTTTAGCAGCAGGTTTTTTTTCTTTCTTTCCTTCAGTTTTGTATTTATCGTTTACGATTTTGATCAATTCTTTGGTGATATCGTATTGATCTTTAGCATATAAAACGGTTGCTGATTCACCAGTTCCATAAACATAATCATACCCTTTTTCTTTACCGTATTCTTTAATTACTTTTTTGTAACGCGCAACTAAAGTATCCATTTCAACGCCATGTTCACCTTGAACTTGTTGAGCTACCATCTGACTAGCATACTGGATTTCTTGCTCTCTTTGTTGCAATTCACCATATTTTTGTTGTGCCCAAGCTTGACCATTTTTTTGCGCATTTGCAGTAAAACTATTTTGTTCTGCTTTCAAACGATCAGCTTCAACTTTAATTCTTGATCCTTTTTCTTGTAAAATACCTTCGTATTTTGCTTTTAAATCTTTGGCTTCTGTTGATTCTTCCAATAATTTATTGGTATCGATGTATGCGGTTTTGAAATCTTTAGCCTCTGTAGATTTTTCACATGAAATCATGGCTGCAGCCATAAAAATTCCTAAGATGATTTTTTTCATTACAATTGTAAAATTTGATTTCGCCAAAAGTAAAAAAAAAATTCAGTTTGAACTTTCTAGCTTACTTTTTATTGAAAGGTTTAAAAATAGTTTTAAATTATAGTATTGATTTGTCTAAATAAGAATTTCCTATTAAAAACGAAGTAAAATAAAGCGATTTAAGCAAGTTTTAGAAAATGCCAATATGATTTAACAACACAAGGTGATTCCCCCGCGCAAACGCGCTTATTTCGTTTTATTAGTCGTTTTTTAGGATGTAGATGTGAGATGAATACTCTTTTTTTCGCATTCCATACCAATTTGATTGTAAACCGACATAAAATGCTTTTATAAAATTCATTTTCCCGTTTTTGTATTTTTCAGATAAAAGGGCAACATAGAAACTATCAAAAACCATGGGAAGGACTTTGTGTAATTTCATATTTTTTTCAGCAAACAATTTTTGAATTGCAGTTTTAGAAAAATGCCACAAATGAATAGGAACATCAAAAGCAGCCCAATAAGATTGATATACTTTTGCATCATAGGAATTAAAATTCGGAACAGCTACAATGAGTGTTCCATTCGGTTTTAATAATCGTTTTAATTCGTTCAATTGTTGTTCTAGATCGGGAACATGTTCTAGCACATGCCACATTGTAATTACATCAAAAGAATGACTTTCCAATTCTTGCAAAGATGTTTCCATTCCTATTCCTTTCTTTTGTGCAATGGACTTTGCTTTTTCACTTGGTTCAATTCCTGTAACATTCCAGCCGTTATTTTTACAGGTTAACAAAAATTCACCTGTTCCTGCCCCGATATCTAATAACGAACCTTTTGGGCTTAATGAATTAATTAACTTGAGTTTATTTTTTAGGGCAATACTTTTAATTAAATGGTATAACTTTTCAAATAAAGATCGCTTACCATCAGTGTGAGAAATATAATCATCACTCTCGTAATAGAATGGTAACTTATCTAAAGAAGGTTGTGGATGCGTTACAAGCATATCTAAATTATCGTCTTTCCATAATTCAAATAGTTCACCTGAAACAGAATGGTCTTTAACTTTTAAAAATAATTTGTCTTTAGAAAAATCCATGTACTCTTAGTATTGATGCGGGTTGAAGTGTTTTGTTTCACGTGAAACACTTAGCGTCCCATATAAATTAATAAAATTGAAATATCAGCAGGTGATACCCCGCTAATACGTGAAGCTTGGGAAATTGTAACGGGACGAATCGCCGTCAACTTCTGCTTTGCTTCTATTGAAAGCGAATGCACTTTATAAAAATCAAAATTTTCTGGAATTTTCATTTCTTCAAGGCGTGTTAACTTTTCAGCATTATTTCGCTCTTTTTCGATATAACCAGAATATTTTAATTGGATTTCTGCCTGCTCTACAATTTCATTATCCAAGTTGTTTTCATTCACATAGGATTGAACTTTTTCAAATCGTAAAATATCATCCAAATCAATTTGTGGACGAGAAAACACTTTAAACATTCGATCCGTTTGTGACATCGGCGAACTACCTTTTTCAAGAAGAATTGGATTGGCTTCTTCTGGAGTAATACTATTCTCTTTGAAAAAATTAAGCATTGCATCACTCTTAGAAAATTTCTCTTCCATTCGGTGAAGACGTTCATCTGAAGCTAATCCAATGGCATGTGATTTGGGTGTGAGTCGAAAATCAGCATTATCTTGACGTAACAATGTACGATACTCAGCTCTTGATGTAAACATACGGTAAGGTTCTTCTGTTCCTTTGGTAATTAAATCGTCAATTAAAACGCCAATATAAGCTTCATCTCGTTTTAAGAGTAAAGGATCTTGCTCATGCACTTTTAAATGGGCATTAATCCCTGCCATGATTCCTTGAGAAGCTGCTTCTTCATAACCGGTAGTTCCATTAATTTGACCTGCAAAGTAAAGATTATCGACAAGCTTAGTTTCTAATGTATGCTTTAATTGCGTTGGAGGGAAATAATCATATTCAATAGCATATCCAGGTCTAAGAAATTTTACATTTTCAAAACCTTCTACCGTACGTAAAGCTTTGAACTGAATATCTTCTGGAAGTGAAGTGGAGAATCCATTAACATAAACCTCAATAGTATTCCAACCTTCAGGTTCAACAAACAATTGATGACGATCTTTATCAGCAAAACGGTTAATTTTATCTTCGATGGACGGACAGTAACGTGGACCTAAACTTTTTATTCTACCATTAAACATCGGTGAACGATCAAAACCATCGCGTAGAATTGAATGTACTTCAGGGGAAGTGTACGTAACATGACACAATCGTTGTTGAACAAGTGGTCGTGTACTGTTTGAATAGGAAAACTTATCAGGATTAATATCACCCGGTTCTTCTCTCATTTTGGAATAATCAAGAGAACGACCGTCAACGCGAGGAGGTGTTCCTGTTTTCATTCGTCCTGCTTCAAAACCTAGTGCGACTAACTCTTCTGTAATTCCTGTAGCTGCACTTTCACCTGCACGTCCACCACCAAATTGTTTCTCACCAATATGTATAAGTCCGTTTAAAAAGGTGCCGTTAGTAAGCACCACTGACTTGGCTTTAATCTCAATTCCAAGTGCTGTACGAACACCTTCTACCCTACCATTCTTTACAATTAGACCTTTAACCATTTCTTGATAAAAGTCTAAGTTTTTAGTTTGCTCTAGCATCAAACGCCATTCTTCTGAAAAACGCATGCGGTCAGATTGAACACGCGGTGACCACATCGCTGGACCTTTTGACTTATTGAGCATTTTAAACTGAATGGCTGTTTTATCAGAAACGATTCCTGAATAACCACCTAAAGCATCAATTTCACGAACAATTTGTCCTTTAGCAATACCTCCCATTGCGGGATTGCAAGACATTTGTGCAATGTTTTGAAGACTCATTGTAATCAGAAGTGTTTTACTTCCTAGATTGGCAGCGGCCGCAGCGGCTTCACATCCCGCATGACCTGCACCAACAACTATAACATCATATGTAGTAAACATGGTAATCGTCTAATTGTTCCACGTGGAACGATTTGTAAAATGATTGTAAAAAATTATTGTTGTTCCACGTGGAACAAAGCTATTTTTTCATTTTCTTTAGTGCGCATCAAATGACTTTCATCCTCCGATTTATCTTTATACCCACAATAATGAAGTATACCATGAGCCATTACTCGAAGTAATTCATCATGAAAAGTAACATTATAATCTGAAGCATTTTCTTTTACACGATCGATAGAAATAAATATATCTCCGTGTAGTTCATTTGCTACAGAATAATCAAAGCTAATAATGTCTGTATAATAATCATGATCGAGATACTTTTGATTAATCTCTAAAAGGTACTCATCATCACAGAAAACATAACTAATCTCACCTTCCTGTTTGTTTTCAGATTCAATAATTCTTTGAATCCACTTTTCATAGTGCGATTCAGTATCAAGTTCAAAATCTGATTCGTAATTAAAACTAATCATTTGTTTTAAGATATTCTTGAACCTTTCGGTTGTAATTAGCCCGCAAAGGTAAGATTTGTCTATTTAATATTTCAATACTATTTAAATATTCCTTTAAACGTGGAGGAATAACTGGAGCAGTGTTTGAAAAGTCTTTTTTATTGGTTTCTGATTGACGTTTTTTCTCTTCTCCTTGTTGTTGAATTGCTTTTTGTAATTTAAGCATTTCATATTTTAAATTAAGCATTCGCTGTAAAACCTCATTATCAAAACCTTTATTGATAAGTTGTTTTTCAATAACCTTCATTTGGTTGAGTGTGTTTTGACCTTGACCTCCTAGTCCTTGTTTATTCAGTTCCTTTTCAAGCGCTTCTCTAAGCTGTTGTTGTTCTTTATAAATTTCCATAATGGCACGAGCATCACCTTCACCATCACTTCCCTCTTCTCCATTACCGTTTCCTTGACCGGAGCCATTAGGTTGTCCATTTTGACCTTGTTTTCCTTGACCCGATTTAGATCCCGGTTTATCTCCTTCTTTACCTTGACCTTCTTTGCCTCCTGGTTTCTGACCTTTATCACCTTCTTTTCCATCACCAGGTTTTTGGCCTTTCTTCATGCCTTGTTTCATTTTTTCACCAAGACCTTCTTGTTTTTGGATTATATCAGGTAACTGCATTCCCTGACCTTGACCTGGTTTAGGTTTGCCTTTACCTGCTCCAGCCATAGACATTGACATTTGCATGCCATTAAGTATAGAGGCTAATAAATCGGCAAGTTTATTGGATGAAGCAACCGCAAATTGTTGGTGAGAAGTTCCTTTTAAAACATTTGCATCGGCTAAAGTTTCGATCGCTTTATCAATATTATATTGAACATTACCAACTTCTTTTGTGATGTCCTCAGCAATTTTTGGATTACGTAAAGACATTGCAAAAAGACTGTCGTCTACATGTTTAAATTGAAGTTTTAAATCTTGTTGTAATTTTAAATATTTATTGAACGAAGGAGCACCACGTTTCATTCCTTTGAAGTTTTTCATTACATCTTCTTGTGAAAACGAATAGGCAACTAAATTATCGATTATTTGTCGTAACATATCAATGTCTTCATCCATCTGCTCCATCTCGCCAGCTTCCATAGAAGCACCCATGTCCATACTCATTTGTTTCATTTTTTGAGCTGCACTTTTTTGTTTAGGCTTAGCATTAGCTTTGGCGTTCTTACTTAATTGCTCTTTAGCTTGCTGTAAATCCTTTTCAATGTTTTTTTCAGAAGCATCTGTATTGGGTAAATCAAGAGGTGATTTTAATTCTTTATTTTCTTTTTCTAATTCATTTAATTCCTTTTGTAGCTCATCAAATTCTTTATTAATCTCCTCCTGTTTATCGGCAGAATTCTCTTTTTCATTTTCAGAAAGTTTATCTTGCTTTTCGGATAGCTTATCTAGTTTATCTGCTATCTGTTCCGCTTTTTTCTCAACATAAAATTTCTTAGTCAGTTCAACCAATTGTTGTAAATTTTTGGATTGATTTTTGGATTGTTGTTTTAACTGATCCATTTTATCAAACAACTCTTCCTTTTGAATTTTTTCATTAAGCTTTTGAAGTTCATCAAGTAGCTTTTTATTTTTTTCAAAATCTTTATCAACTTTATCCAAACGATCTTTAAGAAGTTCCTTTGTTTCGTCTTTCTTGTCGGTTTTTACCTTATCAAGATTATCTTTCATTTTTTCAGCAAACTCCTTCATCATTTCATCTTGCTTTTTTTGCTTTTGAATGAAATCATTTACTTTTTGTTGTTCCTTAAACTCTAAACTTTCTTTTTCTTTACCCATTTTCTGCAGTTTTTCCATTTCATTAAACTGTTTCTCTTGGGTTTTGAGTGATTTTTCTAAAGAATTAATATTCTCATTTTGCTGTTGTAATAATTGATCTTCCTTCTCACTTTCCGTTTGTTCTCGATGTGAAAACACCATCGATTTGGAAGATTTAAAATGGTGAATGGCGTCATTATCAAAAACTTCAAAATAATACTCATAAGGAACTCCAACTTGAATTGGTAAATCTCCAGGGAACGAATAAATAAATCGATCATAGACATCCTTTTTTACAGGAATTAAATTGCGTTTTAGATCGTTGGGATTATTTTTTGGGTAATAAACAATCTGTAGTTTAGATATGCCATGATCATCCCCAACTTGACCCAATAAATACCCTTTTTCAATTTTAAGACTATCGGGTGCAGAACCAACAGAAATGGTAGGATACTGATCTGAAATTACTGATATATGGTAATTTAATTTCTCGTAATTAGCAATCTTAGGATTGGAGGTAACAATTTGATAATCGGTGTTTTGTAAAATATTTTTAGACAATACAAACAAATTGTCTTTTTTGGTAAAGGATTGAATTTGAGAACCATTTGACCAATCTACTTTTTGTGTAGCAAGTGTTTGCATACGCCAAGTTACTACAGTTCCTTCGGGTAAAATTGCATTTCCAGTACCTTTA
>CAYNDK010000011.1:0-7906 GCA_964395965.1 uncultured Flavobacterium sp. | reverse complement strand
CAATAGAGGGAACAGTAACTACTTGTAGAGTATACTCTTTTGAACTTACTGCATTTGCTTCTAGATGAAAATCTAAATTTTCTTTTGGTTTTGGAATAACAAATTGATACTCTCCTGGATTGATTGTTTCCATGAAATAACTTTCATCACCAAGATAAATCATCACATTTTCAGGGATTACTTTACCTTGCGTTTTCACGTGAAGCACAAAATCTTTGTTTTGTTCTGTTTGTAATGAAGCATTGGTAACAACAAAAGAAAAAGGTGCCGGTGGAGAAAATTGTTGTCGATAATGCATTACCCGATTTAGACTTTGTGAGAGTACATCACTTTTACCACTGATAATAAAAAAAAGTACTACTAATACAGGGATTGCCGCTAAAGGGATATACTTTTTATTGGCAGAAAAATTAATAGCCTTGGAAAAAGGTATAGGTTGCAAACTTGCTGCCTTTTGTTCAATAGAAGCAATTAAAAGTTCAGAAGTATTTGTATCATTTGAAAGTTGTAAAAAATTGGTCAACTTATCCCCTACTTCATTAAAGTGATTTCCAATAATTTGAGAAGCTTGATTGTAATCAATTCCTTTTTGAAGTTTGAAAAGTTTGAACAAAGGAAAAAGAATGTACCGCAGCAAGAGGAAAAGTTCGACAGCTAAAAACAAACTAAACAATACGGTACGTGCCATGGGTTTCAACCAAAGAAAATACTCAACAAATAGAGTAAAAAGAAAATACAAAAGTCCGAGTCCTATAAAGAATAAAGAACCGCGGACTAATTCATTAGTATAAAACTTCTTAATAAAATCCTCTAATTTCTGATAAATAACCTTGGTAGGGTCTGTCATGGTGAATAGATTGTTAATAACCGCTAAAAATACAAAAATTGCGAAACATCAAAAGTTAAATAATTGCCAAGGGTTGATTGGAAAAACTGAACTATCTTTGCAAAAAATTTTACCTATGTCACGACCTGTACGCGTGCGTTTTGCACCGAGTCCGACCGGACCTTTACACATTGGTGGTGTTCGCACTGCTTTATTTAATTATTTGTTTGCAAAAAAACATAACGGAACCTTTTATTTGCGAATAGAAGATACCGATCAAAATCGATTTGTTCCAGGAGCAGAAGAATATATTTTTGAAGCATTGGAATGGTTAGGAATAGCACCTGACGAAACAGTAGGTAAAAATGAAAAATACGGTCCTTACCGTCAAAGCGAACGTAAATCATTGTATAAGCAATATGCTGATCAATTGATTCAATCCGGTTGGGCCTATTATGCGTTTGATACTGCAGAAGCATTGGACCAACATCGAAAAGAACATGAAGCACAAGGAAAAACCTTTATTTACAATTGGCATAATCGCGAAAAGTTAGATACTTCATTAGTGCTTTCAAATGATGAAACTGCAAAGCGAATCGCAGCTGGCGAAGCTTATGTAATTCGATTTAAAACACCTGTGAATGAAATTCTGGAATTACACGATATCATTCGCGGCGATTTAAAATTTGATACGAATCTTTTGGATGATAAAGTATTGTTTAAAAGTGATGGAATGCCAACCTATCATTTAGCAAATATTGTGGATGACCACTTAATGGAAACATCGCATGTAATTCGTGGTGAAGAATGGTTGCCTTCCCTACCCTTGCATCATTTATTGTACAAAGCTTTCGGTTGGGAAGCGCCTGAATTTGCGCATTTGCCTTTAATTCTAAAACCTATTGGAAATGGTAAATTATCTAAACGAGATGGAGATAAACTCGGATTTCCTGTTTTTCCATTAAATTGGATCGATCCGGTTACCAGTGAAGTTTCATCTGGATATCGTGAAAAAGGGTTTTTCCCTGAAGCGGTGGTAAACTTCCTTGCCTTATTAGGCTGGAATGATGGAACTGAACAAGAAGTTTTCTCCTTACAAGAATTATGTGAGAAATTTGATTTAAACCGTGTTCATAAATCAGGCGCCAAATTTGATCCTGAAAAAAATAAATGGTTCAATCACCAGTATTTACAAGTACAATCCAATTCTTCTTTGGCAGCATCCTTTGAAAATGAATTAAAAGAAAAAGGGATACAAACCACTATTGATTTAACTCGTATAGTAGGAATGATTAAGGAGCGTGCACATTTTGTTTCTGAGTTTTGGGATTTAGCAGATTACTTCTTTATCGCTCCTGAAGCATATGATGAAAAGGCAGTTAAAAATTGGAAAGAAGACACTCCGCAACTTTTAAATCAAGCCTATGAAGTAATGGCCTCGATACAACCCTTTGAATCGGTTGCTCTAGAAGAAGGTTTGAAAGCTTGGATGACAGCAAATGAAATTGGAATGGGTAAAGTGATGCAACCACTTCGTTTGAGTCTTGTAGGTGCCTTAAAAGGACCGCATTTATTTGATATTATTGAAATTCTTGGATCAGAAGAAGTACAAAAACGAATTGAGAAAGCAATCACTACTTTATAAAACCAAAAAGCCCCGAGCGTATCGGGGCTTTTTTTATAAGTTAAAAACAATTTGTCCATTTAAGGTACCTAAGTTACCTTTTAACCGTTCATTGTTATTCAAGGTTGTTATATCTGAATTATTATTGAGTTCGTTAAATAAGTTGGTAAAACCGTACTGGTAAAAAACTAATAATCGAACCGTTTTAGTACCTGCAGACAAACCTAAATGCAAGGCACCACCAATTTTTGAAACATCTACTACATCACGAGCTTGAATTGCAGTTTCTGTTACCGAATTATATTTTATTACATTATACTCATTCGCTCCATTAACCGATAATTTACCATTGACTTGTAAAACAGGTCCGAAGTCGAGTGATACATGATCTTGAACAATATTGTAACTCAATAATAAGCGAATTTGAACTCCTTGTAAACTGAATTCAGTTTCTTTTGTTTCAACACCATTTTTACCTAAAGAAAACTTGCTATTAAAAAACTGCATACCATAAATCATGCTCCAATTGTTGTAATAATTCCCACGAACGGAGAGACCGCCTGCGAAACCATTACCTGGTTTTGAATCAAAACTGGAAGTAAAGAGTGTACATTGAGAAATTCCACCTGAAATACCAATACGGTTTCCATCACGGTAACCATATTGAGCCATAGAAAACAAACTAAAAAATAAAGGGATCGATAGTACTAATTTTTTCATTCTAAAATAATTTGTAACAAACATACAGTATTCCCGTATAACAAGCATCTAATCCTAAAAAATTATTATGAATCCAATTCTTATTGTAGTTTTAGTCTTCGGACTATTTTTATTTTTAGCCTGTTTTTTTACGGTAAAACAGCAAACCTCTGTGGTGATCGAACGTTTCGGAAAATTCCACAGTATTCGTAACTCAGGGTTACAATTGAAAATTCCGGTAATTGATCGCATTGCCGGTCGTGTGAATTTACGTATCCAACAATTGGATGTTATTATCGAAACCCAAACCAAAGACAATGTGTTTGTAAAAATGAAAGTTTCGGTACAGTTTAAAGTGATCCAAGAACATGTGTACGAAGCCTTTTATAAACTGGAATTTCCGCATGATCAAATCACAGCCTATGTATTTGACGTAGTGCGTGCTGAAGTACCTAAATTAATCTTGGATGATGTTTTTGTTCGTAAAGATGATATCGCAATCGCTGTAAAACGCGAATTGAATGAAGCCATGATGGCGTATGGATATGATATAATCAACACCTTGGTCACTGATATCGATCCGGATATTCAAGTAAAAAATGCGATGAACCGTATCAATGCCGCTGAACGTGAAAAAGTAGCTGCTGAATTTGAAAGTGAAGCACAACGTATTCGAATCGTTGCAAAAGCCAAAGCAGAAGCGGAAAGTAAACGTTTACAAGGTCAAGGTATTGCTGATCAACGTCGTGAAATTGCAAAAGGTTTGGTGGAAAGTGTGGAAGTTTTGAATAAAGTGGGGATTAACTCGCAAGAAGCTTCTGCTTTGATAGTGGTTACCCAACACTATGACTCGTTACAAGCAATTGGTGCAGATACCAACAGTAACTTAATCTTGTTACCAAATTCACCACAAGCGGCAACTGATATGTTGAATAACATGGTAGCAAGTTTTGCAGCGAGTAACCAAATTGGGGAACAATTGAAAAACCAAAAGAAGAAAGTAAAAGACAACGATAACAAATCATCGTTAGATTACAATCCAAGTGATACATCAGGAGAATAATCAAAAAAAGGAATAAAAAAAGAGGCTTAATCGCCTCTTTTTCTGTTTATAAACCATTGAATAACATAAGGAAAAGCAATTTTTAAAACGGTACCGACAGTTCCAGAAAATACATTCTTGTACAACCATCCTACATATGAAGCCGTTTCTGAAGGAAATATAGCTTCCTTCGTATTTTGAATATTTAATGAGGCTTTGCGGTAATAAAGTTCGCGCTCTACCTTTAACACTTCTAAATCGCGATCGATTTCAGCATAGGAACGATATTTCTTTGTAGCCATAGTTAATCGTTAAAAAAGATTTCTGAAAATCGTTCCAAAAGTGGTCCTTCCACAATTTTGTCTTTAATGCGATAAATCAATAAAGCTAAAATCAAATAAATTCCGGCCACACTTAAAAATCCTAAAGGATAGGAATGCATCCACTCCCCTAGCGCTAATGCTCCTGCTATGGAGATGAAAAATAACATAACCAACAAACACAAACCCATCAAGACAAACTTTACAATCATGGTGGTGGACTGCATAGCCACTTTGAAACCCCAAAGTTTGTAGTATTCTAAAGTTGAGTCGACATACTTTTTGGCGTTTTCTTGAAATTCTTCGGTTTGTTCTTTGATTTCGTCAAAAGGCATTATTTCTGAAATTTAGCATTTTGCTGTTTTAACTCGGCCAACTTTTGTTCCAAATAAGTAATGGCTTCTTCTGCTTTGTAACTCGATTTAGAAAGTAGATCATCCATAGACGATTTTAAATCCGTTTTGGTTTGATCGAATTTTTCTTTCGCCTCCTCTTCGACCGATTGAAATTTTTGTTTCAAATCATCTTTCAAATCATCGAGATTATCTTTTATTTTTTTGCGGGTTTCCGAACCTTTGTCGGGTGCGAATAAAATTCCGAGTCCGACCCCAATCGCCGCACCCAAAAGTAACGCAACTAACCCTTCACTATTTCTATTGGACATGTGTTTCTATTTTTATGTATTTAAAATTACAAAAAAAGAAACAGAAGCTATGTTAAGACCCTATTAAAGTATAAAAATTGAATACAAGCGTTTTCTCTAACGTTCATAAGATAACCTATAAAATCACCTTACTCATTATAAAAAATAGCTTAGAAAGGAGTTATGAAAGCCGTTTTTAATAGATAATTCTAATGTTTTTTAAATTTAAAATAAGAAATACAAATAATAAGAAAACCCGCTGTAGTCGCGGGTTTTCTATCAATATAATCAATATTAATTATTCTTTACTTTCAATCTTAGCCCAAGTGTCGCGAAGACCTACCGTTTTGTTAAAAACTAAATTTCCAGCTGTTGAATCGGTATCAACACAAAAATAGCCTAAACGTTGAAACTGATACTGAGTTCCCGGTTGTGCATTTTTCAAACTGGGTTCCATATATCCCGTAATCACTTGTAAGGATTTTGGATTGATATAGGTTTTAAAATCAACCTCTTTATCACCATCCGGGTTTTCATGAGTGAATAAACGATCGTAAACGCGAACTTCAGCTTCCAAAGCATGGGCTGTAGAAACCCAATGAATGGTTCCTTTTACCTTACGCATACTGGCTTCAGTACCACTACCCGACTTACTATCAGCATCATACGTACAATGAATCTCAGTGATATTTCCTTCAGCATCTTTCACCACACTCTCGCCTTTAATGATGTAGGCATTTTTTAAACGAACTTCAGTTCCTAAAGTCAAACGGAAAAACTTCTTATCCGCTTCCTCTTTAAAGTCATCACGCTCGATATACAACTCCTTACCAAAAGGTAATTGACGATAAGTCATTACTTCAGCTTCCGGATTATTTTCGGCATCCAACCATTCTTCTTGGCCTTCTGGATAGTTGGTAATTACCAGTTTCACCGGATTTAAAACAGCCATTACACGATCGGTTGTTTTATTTAATTCTTCACGAACGCAGAATTCTAACAACGAAACATCAATCAAATTGGTGCGTTTTGCAATACCAATAGTATTCGCAAAATTACGAATTGCCATCGGTGGATAGCCTCTGCGACGCATTCCAGAAATGGTACTCATCCTTGGATCATCCCAACCTGTAACATGTTTCTCTTCCACCAATTGTAATAATTTACGTTTAGAAACTACGGTATGAGATAAGTTTCTACGTGCAAATTCGCGTTGTTTAGGACGCACTTTGGTTTCATCATAAATTTGATCCAAAAACCAATCGTACAATTCACGATGCGGCAGGAATTCTAGGGTACATAACGAGTGTGAAATTTGTTCTAAATAATCACTTTCTCCATGCGCCCAATCGTACATTGGATAAATACACCAATCGTTGCCTGTACGGTGATGATGTTCATGCATAATGCGATAAATAATCGGATCACGCATCAACATATTTGAAGAGGTCATATCAATTTTAGCTCGTAAAACATGAGTTCCTTTTGGGAATTCTCCTTGTTTCATTCGGGTAAATAAATCCAAATTTTCTTCAATTGATCGGTTCCGGAAAGGTGAATCTGTACCCGGTTGCGTAGGTGTCCCTTTTTGTTTCGCCATCTCTTCTGAAGATTGGCTATCCACATAAGCTTTTCCTTTTTGAATCAATTCAACCGCCCAATCATACAACTGCTGGAAATAATCAGAAGCATAGCATTCACGATCCCATTGGAATCCAAGCCATTGCACATCGCGTTTGATCGCATCGACATATTCTTGCTCCTCTTTGGAGGGATTGGTATCATCAAAACGCAAATTTACTGGCGCATTGTAATCCAAACCTAATCCAAAATTCAAACAAATCGCACTGGCGTGTCCCACATGTAAATAGCCATTGGGTTCGGGTGGAAAACGAAAACGAAGTTTATCTTTTGATAATCCGTTGGTTAAATCGTCTTCGATGATTTGCTCGATAAAATTGAGTGATTTTTCCTCGGTTGACATAGAAATTTCTTAATTTTAGCAAAGATATAAAAAGGTTTTGGTTTTAAGTTTATAGAACTAACTCGAATCTGAAACTGGAAACAATTTATAATGGGAACCATTAAATTACAAAACATCCGAACATTTTCTTACCATGGATGTTTGACCGAAGAAGCGAAAATTGGTAGTGATTATCGCGTGGATTTAGAAATCAAGTCCGATTTACGGAAATCAGCTCAAACAGATGAATTAGCTGACACTGTAGACTATGTCGTACTCAATCGTATTGTTGTAGAAGAAATGGCGATTCGTTCAAAGTTACTTGAACATGTTGCGCAACGGATAATTCAACGGGTTTTTAATGAAATACCCGCTGTTTCTCGCATACTTTTAGCAGTTTCTAAACTCAATCCACCCATTGGTGGTGATGTAGAAGCTGTGACCATAGAAATGGAAGAATACCGTAGTTAAGCGAAAGTAAGTCAGCCTACTAAATAAGATTCCCAATAATTTGGGATTAGGAATTTGGAATTTGCATTTTTTTTACTTTATCTTTGCTACCCTCAACAAAGGGCGTCGTGGCCGAGCGGCTAGGCATCGGTCTGCAAAACCGCGTACCCCGGTTCGAATCCGGGCGATGCCTCTTCCAAAAACCTCTCATTACTGAGAGGTTTTTTTTATTTTAAAAATAATGATTACAAAACCGCGTACTCGGTTCTCCCGAAGTTTCGGGACGGGCGATGCCTCTTCCAAAAACCTCTCATTACTGAGAGGTTTTTTTTATTTTAA
>CAYNDK010000010.1:0-34954 GCA_964395965.1 uncultured Flavobacterium sp. | reverse complement strand
ACGTGGCGAAAGCTTCGAAGGTAAAACAGTAGTTGTGTCAGGTTCTGGAAATGTTGCGCAATATGCGATTGAAAAAGCAACACAACTAGGAGGAAAAGTAGTTACTGCTTCTGACTCTTCAGGATATATTTACGATGCAGACGGTATTGATGCAGAGAAATTGGCCTACATCATGGAAATCAAAAACGTACGTTACGGTCGTATCAACGAGTATGTAGCGAAATATCCTAACGCGACTTTCGTAGCGGGTAAACGTCCATGGGAAGTGAAGTGTGATATCGCTTTACCATGTGCGACGCAAAACGAGTTAAACGGTGAAGAAGCAAAACAATTGATTGCTAACGGATGTTTCTGTGTGGCTGAAGGTGCAAATATGCCTTCTACACCAGAAGCTGTGGAAGCATTCATCGAAGCTAAAATCTTGTTTGCTCCTGGAAAAGCTTCTAATGCAGGTGGGGTTGCTACTTCTGGTTTAGAGATGTCTCAAAACTCATTGCGTTTAAGTTGGACTCGCGAAGAAGTAGACCAACGTTTACACAAAATCATGAGTGATATTCACGAAGCATGTGTGAAATACGGTAAAGATGAAACAGGTTATGTAGACTACGTTCGTGGTGCAAACATCGCTGGTTTCGTTAAAGTTGCCGATGCTATGTTAGGTCAAGGAGTAGTTTAATCCACTTCTTTACAATACTTATAAACCTTCTCTCCCATCGAGAGAAGGTTTTTTTATGCCGTCCATATGATTTTACGTAATATTGCGTTACGGTATAGACCCTGTTTATGCGTATGAAAAAAATACTTCTTTTACTCCTCATTGTTGCACAATCTCTTGTTGCACAAACCAACCGTTTGTGGCAAGGGTATTTTTCTTTCAATGCATTATCAGATATCACCAAAAAAGGGAGTACTGTTTATGCTTCCTCAGAAAATGCTGTTTTCTTTCAAAAGCCTACAGATGGTTTTTTGGAAACAATTACTACGATAAACGGTCTGAAAGCGGAGTCGATAACTGCAATTTATTATAGTGAAGCCTATCAAGTATTGCTAGTTGGTAATGACAATGGACTGCTTTTGGTTGTTAATAAAGACGGAAATGTGTCGGTCAAAAATGGTATACTCACCGAAGTTCCCGTTCCTTCTTCTGTTAAAAGAATCAATCATTTTAACGAGTACGACGGAAAAGTGTATATCGCAACAGATTATGGTATCTCTACTTTCAATTTAAATCAAATGGAGTTTGGGGATTCCTATTTTATTGGAGATGGTGGCACGCAAATCAAAGTGACTCAAACCATGGTTTATGATAACTTCATCTATGCCACATTGGGAAGTTTTCGTGTCAAAAAAGCAGTCGTTACAAATCCCTTTCTGATTGACTTTGCACAATGGAGTTATCAAGATACCGGATTCTGGTATGGCGCTCAAGCCTTTCAAAATCAGTCTGTTTTTTTTAATGCTGATGGAAATGTATACCGCTGGAACGGGACAAATTATGCGCTTCTTTTTTCAGTAGGATTTGTGCCAATAGATTTTCGTACAACAACTGATTATGTTGTGGCCACAGCAGCTCAAACTGTAAAAATTGCCAACGCTGCTGGAGTTGTGGTTTTGAACTACTCGGCAGCCAATTATACAGCAGCACCAGTTACTTTTACGGCAGCAACCGTCATTGAGGATACAGTATATATTGCAACCAACGAGGTCGGACTATTACAATTCCCCATTGCAACCCCAAATAATGTAACCGTATTAAAACCAGATGGGCCTAACTTAAATCAGCCCTTTCGATTGAAAAAGACCAGTGATAAGTTGTTTCTAACTTATGGTAAATATAGTTTCACCTACGACCCGTACAATCCAAATCCGCCGTATCAACCCTATTTGTTCCCCATTGACTATTTTGAAAAAGAACAAGGCTGGAGCACCATAGGCACTGATGCAATTTTGGATGCACGTAGTTTGAACAATATTTTGGTGAATCCCAAAAATGATAAAGAACTGTTTGTGAGTTCTTATTTTTCAGGGGTTTTAAAATTGGAAGAACTCCAAGCCACTGTGCTCTACGACAATACCAACACTGGACCCAACGGACTCCAATCGCTGGCGCCAAACGTAAATGATGTACGTATTAACGGATCAGCTTTTGATTCCAAAGGAAATTTGTGGGTGACCAATGCCTATGTGCCCAATGGAATCAAAGTTTTGAAATCGGGTGGGCAATGGCAGTCGTTTGATCTTTCCACAGTATTCACCGAACCTCAATTTGAGCGTTATGCCACTATGGCGATTGATAAAAATGACACCAAGTGGATACCTACCTATCGGGCCAATGGATTGGTTGCTTTTAATGAAAATTATAGCAATAAATTTATTTTGGTCAAAACGGGTTCTGAAGGAAATCTTCCAAGTTTGGACGTGCGCTGTGTAGCGATTGACAACCGCAATCAGGTGTGGATTGGTACTGCACGTGGCTTACGTACAATAGCATCCGCAGACACCTTTATATCTGCAGATAATATTCAGTCAAAGCCTATTATCATTAACGAAGTCATCAACGGTGAAGAGTTGGCGCAAGAGTTGTTTTACGAACAAGTTATTTTGGATATTTGTGTGGATGGAGCCAATCGTAAATGGGTTTCCATTGCTGATTCGGGTGTGTACTTAGTCTCGGCAAATGGTCAGCAAACGCTCTTCCATTTTACAAAAGAAAACTCACCGTTACCGAGTAATTCGGTTACTGATATTGAGATTGATAGCGTTACGGGTGAAGTTTTTTTTGCAACAGATAAAGGCTTGGTTTCATACAAAGGAACAGCCACTCAACCCAATGATAATTTAGCCGCAGTTTATGTGTATCCCAATCCTGTTCGTCCTGAATATACGGGAACAGTAAAAATTGCAGGCCTAACGGATAAAGCAGTGATTAAGATTACCGACATTGAAGGGAATCTGGTCTACGAGACCACAGCTGCAGGTGGAACAATAGAGTGGGATACAACGGCTTTTGGTAAATACCGCGTTGCCTCAGGCGTTTATATGATATTTATTTCTGCCCAAGACGGAATAGAAACGGCTGTTCGTAAAGTGATGATTGTTCGATAAACCATGCTCGTTAAAACCAAAGCCATCGTCTTATCAGCCCTCAAGTATCAAGAAAAAAGCCTGATCGTGAAGTGCTATACACAAAGCGACGGACTCAAATCGTACTTCGTGCCAAGTGCCTATTCAGGTAAGAAATCCAACCAAAAAATTGCTTATTTCCAACCGCTGACCTTGCTTGAAATTGAAGCGGTGCACAAAAACAAAGGCACTCTCGAACATTTTCGTGAAATCAAACTCGCCGCAGCCTACCAATCCATACCGATGGATGTTGTTAAAAGTACGATTGTGATTTTCCTGTCGGAAATGTTGCACCATAGCATTCGCGAAGAGGCGAAAAACGCTCCACTTTTTGATTTGCTCGAATCAGCCTTACTATGGCTCGACGCCCATGATGACATTGCCAATTTCCATTTGATTTTATTGCTGGAAATAACCAAATACCTTGGGTTTTATCCTGAACGCGACAATACCACCGATCCCTTTTTTGAATTGACCGAAGGCATATTTGTGCCGTTTCAAGGGGTGAGTTGTTTGAGCGAACATGAAACGGTGCTTTGGCGCAAACTCATGGAACAAAACATCGAGAATCCTGGGAAAGTCTTCACCAGTGCAGAGCGTTCCATTTTACTGAAAATCCTTCTCGATTTCTACTCCATCCACCTTGACGGCTTCAAGAAACCCAAATCATTAGATGTACTCCGAGAAGTGTTTGCTTAGGTTAATTGTCAACGGATATTATCAGCTCAGAATCTCAGAATCTCAGTGTCTCAGCAGTTCCAAAATATATTTTTCATAATTTCTCCTTTCCCTCCTTAAATTATTGCTAAAAGTCAGCGCAGTTTCTTCAAAATTGTATCCACATAAAGCAATTTTCATTACTTTCGCAAACTGATTTAAGAATACGACAAAATGAGTACAAAATTTACTGAATACAAAGGACTTGACTTGCCTGTAGTGGCAGAAGAAGTGCTTCGATTTTGGAAAGAAAATAATGTCTTTGAACAAAGTGTAACGTCGCGTGAAGGAGCTACCCCGTATGTGTTTTTTGAAGGGCCACCTTCAGCCAACGGTTTGCCCGGAATTCACCACGTGATGGCGCGTGCGATTAAAGATATTTTTTGTCGTTATAAAACCCAAAAAGGCTACCAAGTAAAACGTAAAGCCGGTTGGGATACCCACGGCTTACCCGTTGAATTAGGTACCGAAAAAGAATTGGGTATTACTAAAGAAGATATAGGGAAAACCATTTCCGTAACCGAATACAACGAAGCGTGTAAACGTACCGTTATGCGCTACACCGATGTGTGGAATGATTTGACAGAAAAAATGGGTTACTGGGTTGATATGAATGATCCGTATGTGACCTACAAATCCAAATACATGGAAACCGTTTGGTGGTTGTTGCAACAAATCTATAACAAAGACTTGTTGTACAAAGGGTATACCATCCAACCATATTCACCCAAAGCTGGAACGGGTTTGTCCTCTCATGAAGTAAACCAACCCGGCACCTACCGCGATGTGACTGACACTACGATTGTGGCTCAATTTAAAGCAGTCGCTGATAGTTTGCCGACTTTCTTACAAGGTTTCGGAGACATTCATTTCTTGGCTTGGACGACAACTCCCTGGACGTTGCCTTCGAATACCGCATTGACTGTCGGACCTAAAATCGACTATGTGTTGGTAAAATCATTTAACCAATATACGTTCGAACCCATCCAAGTGATTTTAGCCAAACCCTTGCTAAATAAAGTTTTTGGTGGAAAATATGCCGTTGCAGAAAGCGAAGCCGATTTTACTAACTACAAATCGGAAGATAAGAAGATTCCTTATGCCGTGATTGTAGAAGCAAAAGGCGCTGATTTGGTAGGGATTCGTTACGAACAACTGTTACCGTATGTATTACCGTATCAATCGCCAGAAAATGCTTTCCGCGTAATCTCGGGTGATTTTGTGACCACAGAAGATGGAACAGGTATCGTGCATACCGCCCCAACCTTTGGTGCAGATGATGCCAAAGTGGCGAAAGAAGCTACACCTGAAGTACCTCCTATGTTGGTGTTGGACGAAGCAGGAAATCCTGTGCCGTTGGTGGATTTGCAAGGTCGTTTTATCCAAGGTTTGGGTGACTTGTCGGGCAAATATGTGAAGAATGAATATTACAACGAAGGTGAAGCACCCGAGAAATCGGTAGATGTGGAAATCGCCATTCGTTTAAAAGAAGAAAATAAAGCCTTCAAAGTGGAGAAATACGTACACAGTTATCCCCACTGTTGGCGCACCGATAAACCGATTCTTTACTATCCGTTAGATTCGTGGTTTATCAAAATTACGGAAGTCAAAGACCGTATGTTTGACCTAAACGACACCATCAACTGGAAGCCCAAAGCTACAGGAGAAGGCCGTTTTGGGAATTGGTTGAAAAATGCCAACGACTGGAACTTGTCGCGTTCGCGCTACTGGGGTATTCCGTTGCCGATTTGGCGTACCGAGGACAAAACCGAAGAAATCTGTATCGGTTCGGTCGAACAGTTGTACAAAGAAATTGAAAAAGCGGTGGCTGCTGGGGTAATGTCCGAGAATCCCTACCGCGGATTTGAAATCGGAAATATGGACGAAGCCAATTATGATTTGGTGGACTTGCATAAAAACATCGTGGATAACATCGTTTTGGTGGCACCTTCTGGGAAAGCCATGAAACGGGAATCCGACTTGATTGACGTATGGTTTGATTCGGGTGCCATGCCGTATGCACAATGGCATTATCCGTTTGAAAATAAAGCGTTCATTGACAATAACGAAGCCTTTCCTGCCGATTTTATCGCAGAAGGTGTGGACCAAACCCGTGGATGGTTTTATACGTTACATGCGATTGGAACGTTAGTTTTCGATAAAATCGCTTATAAAAATGTCGTATCCAACGGCTTGGTGTTGGACAAAAACGGTCAAAAAATGTCCAAGCGATTGGGCAATGCCGTGGATCCGTTTGAAACGTTGAAAGAATACGGCCCGGATGCGACGCGTTGGTACATGATTTCCAATGCGAATCCATGGGACAACTTAAAATTTGACATTGAAGGCGTTGCTGAAGTACGTCGTAAATTCTTTGGAACATTATATAATACCTATTCGTTCTTTGCGTTGTATGCGAATATCGATGGGTTTACCAACCAAGAAGCCGAAGTGCCGTTACACGAGCGTCCAGAGATTGACCGTTGGATCCTTTCGGAATTGCATACGTTAATCCAAACCGTGGATGAAGCCTATGCGGATTATGAACCGACCAAAGCATCTCGTGCAATATCTGATTTCGTTCAAGAGAACTTAAGTAACTGGTATGTGCGTTTATGCCGTCGTCGTTTTTGGAAAGGCGAATATGGAACAGACAAGATTGCAGCGTATCAAACGTTATATACTTGTTTGGTAACTGTGGCAAAATTGTCGGCTCCTGTGGCGCCCTTCTTCATGGATCAGTTATACCGCGACTTGGTCAATGCGACGGGAAGCCCCGAATTTACTAGTGTTCACTTAGCAAATTTCCCTGAATTTGTTGAAAAATTTGTTGATAAATCACTAGAGCGCAAAATGTTAAAGGCGCAAACGGTTTCTTCCTTAGTTTTATCACTGCGTAAGAAAGAGATGATTAAAGTACGTCAACCCTTGCAAAGAGTAATGATTCCAGTACTTGACGCTACTTTTAAAGCGGAGATTGAAGCGGTTTCCGACTTGATAAAATCAGAGGTAAACGTCAAAGAGGTGGAGTTATTAGACGATGCTTCTGGAGTATTGGTAAAGCAAATTAAGCCCAATTTCAAGACTCTTGGGCCGCGTTTTGGTAAAGATATGGGGTTGATTTCCAAAGCGATACAAGACTTCACGCAAGAGCAAATCAATGCAATTGATACAGCAGGTGAGTTGGTTATTGAAATTTCAGGAAATAGTATAACTTTAACATCCCAAGACGTAGAGATTACTTCACAAGACATCCCTGGGTGGTTGGTGGCTAACGCAAACGGAATAACAGTCGCGTTAGACATAACTTTAACCGAGGAATTAAAAGAAGAAGGAATCGCCCGCGAATTGGTCAACCGAATCCAAAATATTCGTAAGGACTCCGGGTTTGAAGTAACCGATAAAATTAAAGTCGAGTTACAACGCAACGGAGCTTTGGAACAGGCCATCCGAAACAACGAGAATTACGTATGTTCTGAAACCTTAACCGAAGCATTGATTTTTACAGATACCTTGGATAAAGGCACAGAAATTGAGTTCGATGACATAAAAACTAAGATATTAATCTCAAAATAGGAATATTATGGTAGAAGAAAAATTGAGATATTCAGATGCTGATTTAGCAGAATTCAAAGAAATTATCTTAAAGAAAATTGAGAAAGCACAAGCCGATCTTGAATTGATCAAAAGTGCCTATATGAATGATTTAAATAACGGTACTGACGACACTTCGCCTACGTTTAAAGCGTTTGAAGAAGGAAGTGAGACCATGAGTAAAGAAGCGAACTCGCAATTGGCCATTCGTCAAGAGAAGTTTATTCGCGATTTAAAAAATGCCTTATTCCGTGTGGAAAATAAAACCTATGGTATTTGCAAAGTAACTGGGAAATTGATTTCTAAAGAACGTTTGAAAATCGTACCCCATGCAACGATGAGTATCGAAGCAAAAAACATGCAACGCTAATCGGTAAAATTTTATAGTGAAACGCTCCTTAAAGGGGCGTTTTTCTTAAAAAAGAATTACTTTTGCCCCGCAAAAAACAGCAAACCAACACTTTCAACACACGCAAAGCTCTATGAAATTAAGAAATGCCGCGCTAATTATTTTTCTACTATTGGCCATTGACCAATTCTCAAAGATATATATCAAGACC
This sequence comes from uncultured Flavobacterium sp., assembly GCA_964395965.1. Taxonomy (GTDB): domain Bacteria; phylum Bacteroidota; class Bacteroidia; order Flavobacteriales; family Flavobacteriaceae; genus Flavobacterium. Next base: position 26,960 of record CAYNDK010000010.1, on the reverse strand, counting down.
AATTTTATACTAGAGGAAAAACACGAAGTCTTTAGTTGGTTTAAAATTTATTTCATTGAAAATGAAGGCATGGCTTGGGGAACAGTTATTCCAGGAGCTTATGGTAAATTGTTCTTAACCGTTTTCCGAATTATTGCTGTGGGGGCTATTGCCAAGTGGTTATGGGATTCTATTAAAAAGAACAAAAATAATTTCTTGATAGTAGCGATCAGTTTAATCTTTGCTGGAGCACTTGGAAATATTATTGATTCTGTGTTTTATGGAGTCTTCTTTGACGACAGTGTAAACCATCTTTCGACACTCTTTTCAGACCAACCTTATGGAACTTGGTTTCACGGTAAAGTAGTGGATATGTTTTACTTCCCGATTATTGAAAATTATATGTTGCCTTCTTGGGTGCCTATTTGGGGTGGCAAAGAAATTACTTTTTTTAATGCCATATTCAATGTGGCCGACGTTGCCATTTCAACAGGTGTGGGAATATTAATCGTCTTTAATAAGCGTGCATTTGCTCCTAATGTTGAACCTGCCAACGTTACTATCTCACATTGGGAAGATGAGCCTCACAATGAGGATATTTCTGAAAAGGAATAAACTTTTTCGGGGGTTACACAAAGATCTAATCGAATATCAGCTGAAGAAGCATCTGTAATTTCAGCAACTGCTTCAAACAATGATAAACCAATTTTTAGAGTATCGGGTCGGCATTTTGCTAAAAACCGGTCGTAAAATCCTTTACCATAACCCACCCGATTCCCTTTTTCATCAAAAGCTAATAGAGGAATAAAAACCACATCCAGTTTGTTTTCGGGAACTTCTATACCATCGACTGGTTCAGGAATATCATGGGCGTTTTTACGAAGTTTGGTGTTTTCAGTGAGTAAATAATGGGTGAGAGTCCCTGTTTCAAAATCGCTTTTCGAGAGCACTACTTCTTTATCTTTTCCAAATAAAATTTGTAAAATAAACTCGGTCTGAATTTCTTTTTGACTCTCAATCGTTAAAAACAAATGGTAATACAGTTTATTCCAAATAGGAAGTCGGACCAATTGATTGGCAATTTGCAAGCTCATGAATTCAATGGCTTCTTCCTCCAATTGCTTGCGCTTGGTTTTGTATTCCGTTCGTAATTCTTTTTTAAACATGCATGTACGACTTCAATTCATCTGTAAAGGTAGTTAAATGTGCAACTTCAACATGGTCCATTACCACAATTTTATACCATTGGGGTTCGCCATGATGCGTGTCGGGAACAAGACGAAACCGCTGGGCAATTTCTTTTGGAATTCCATTAGCCTTAAGGGTAACAATATTCATATCTGGGTGGCGGTAATACGGTATTTCAAGTGCATCCAATTGCTGACATAAAAAGCGGGTGCGCATCTGTAAAACACTTATTTTTTCAAACCATTGGTGTGGACCATACGAAAATAAAATCATCCACACGGCAATGGCATTGGCACCACTGCGACTGCCACACAAGGTTAAATCCATCCCTTCAACGTATTGGGCATCTTCCGTCAAGACATGTTCAATGTATCCTTTGCGGCACAAAAAGATACCCGTTCCATAAGGGGCTTGTAACATTTTGTGCGCATCCACAGTTATCGAACTCACCAAAGGATTCCCGAAATGAAGTTCAGAGTCGGGTTGACTAAAGGGGTAGACAAAACCGCCATACGCACCATCCAAATGCAATTTAAATTGAAACCCCCATTTGTCTAAAGCTTCGGCATATATGCTGGGATTGTCAATACTTCCAAAAAGCGTTGTTCCCATGTTACTCACTACTATAGCGTATTTTTTTCCGTTTTCACGCGCATGTTGCAAGGAAAAATCCAAATGCGAAGCATCGATAATTCGGGTTTCAAAATCAACGGGTACATGAATGAAATCTAGCTGAAGTAAGTTAGCTCCTTTAGGAATAGAATAGTGGGTGTCGGTTGAGCAAAGAATGACAATTTCATGCGCTTGTGCGCCGTAATGTTGTTTAAAATAATTTCGATACATCCAAAGTGCTTGTATATTGGCTTCAGTACCTCCAGTAGCAATGTAACCGTCAAATTGGTTGGGTTCTGCCTTGAATACATCGACAGCTAAAACATTCAAAACCTCACGTTCCAACTCATGAGTGCCTTGAAACACGTGTTCAGAAACGCCTAATGTATGGCAACCAATATGATTGGGATTGGCCACAAAGGTTTGCAATATCGGTGCATCTTTTAGAAAGGGCGCATCATGGAATACTTTAGTGTCCAAGTGAGAAGCTGGGAAACCCAATGAAATGTCTTCGCTAAAGTTAATATTACCAGCCAAAGCTTGTTGAATTTTGGCTTTACGTTCGTTATCGGGTAATTTTGTCCAATACTGCATGCTTTTTTTTGGCGAAAATAGGAGAATTGCTGAGGTCCAACTATGATAAAAGTCAGGTTAAAAAAGCCTTCAGGTTTTGAAGAATAAAAATTAAAATTCGAGATAAATTTCCGTTCATCTTCTATGTATTTTTGTAAAAAAAGAATTCGATGGCGCTAACTCCTTCTTTGGAACTACAATTGCAAACCTTACCTGACAATCCGGGCGTGTATCAGTATTTTGATGCCGATGGGAAGATATTGTATGTGGGCAAAGCCAAGAATTTGAAGAAGCGAGTGTCGTCCTATTTTAATAAAGTACACGATACTGCTAAAACCAATGTATTGGTCCGCAAGATTCATGAGATTCGGCATATTGTGGTGGCAACTGAGGCAGACGCTTTGTTGTTGGAGAATAATTTGATCAAAAAATTACAACCGCGCTATAATGTATTGTTGAAAGACGATAAGAGTTATCCGTGGATTTGTATTAAGCGGGAACCCTATCCCCGGGTGTTTTCTACTCGAAGAATGATTAAAGATGGTTCAGAATATTTTGGACCCTATACCAATTTCAAAGTGGTACATACCATTTTGGAAATGATCAAAGAGTTGTATCCGTTACGCACCTGTCAATTGGATTTGAAACCCGCCAACATTAAAAGTGGCAAATTCAAAGTATGTTTAGAATACCATATCGGCAATTGCAAAGGTCCGTGTGAAGGACTAGAGCCAGAGTCGCATTATATGGATCAAGTAATGGCGATTCGCGAAATATTAAAAGGGAATTTTAAAGACAGTTTACGCGATTTCAAAAAGAAAATGCAAGACTATGCGGCTGAAATGCAATTTGAAGAAGCCCAAAAAATGAAAGAAAAAATCGAGGTGTTGGAGAATTACCAAGCCCGATCAACAATATTGAATCCAAAAATTTCTAATATTGATGTTTTCTCCATTGTTTCGGATGAAAGTATGGCCTTTGTCAACTTTTTACAAATTGCCCATGGTGCAATTATTCGCTCCCATACGTTAGAATTGAAAAAGAAATTGGACGAAACCGATCAAGAACTGTTGGAATTGGCAGTGATCGAATTGCGTGAGCGTTTTCATTTGACATCCAAAGAAATCGTTGTGCCATTTGAAATGGATTTGGGCGATAAAATCAAGGTGACGGTACCCCAATTGGGCGACAAGAAGCAAATTTTAGAATTGTCACAACGCAATGCCAAATACCATCGTTTAGAACAATTGAAACAAATTCAAATTGTAGATCCCGAGCGGCATACCAATCGTATTATGGCCCAAATGCAAAAAGATTTACGTTTATCGGTTGAACCCCGACATATTGAATGTTTTGACAACTCAAATATACAAGGAACCAATCCCGTTTCGGCTTGTGTGGTGTTTAAAGATGGCAAACCAAGCAAGAAAGATTACCGACATTTTAATGTAAAAACGGTTGAAGGACCCAATGATTTTGCGACGATGGAAGAAGTGGTATACCGCCGTTACAAACGTTTGTTGGATGAAAATCAGCCACTGCCCCAATTGATTATTATTGATGGCGGAAAAGGGCAGTTGTCATCTGCTTTAAAAAGTTTGGAAGCATTGGATTTGCGTGGCAAAATCGCTATTATCGGGATCGCCAAGCGCTTGGAAGAATTATTTTACCCTGGTGATTCGGTACCGTTGTATTTGGATAAAAAGTCAGAAACCCTGAAAGTTATACAGTATTTACGTAACGAGGCTCACCGTTTTGGAATTACGTTTCATCGCGATAAACGCAGTAAATCAGCGTTACAAACCAGTATGGAAACCATTCCTGGGATAGGTGAAAAGACTATGCAAACGTTAATTAAGCATTTCAAAAGTGTTAAAAGATTAAAAGAAGCGAAAGAAAGTGAAATTTCTGACGTCATCGGACCTTCTAAAGCCAAAAAAATTTACGAATTTTACAAGGAAAACCAGAACTAATTCCAATTTGAAAACAACTTCTACACGCCGTTTTTTTATTCCTGTCGCTTTTTGGAGTGTAATGGTCGTATGGGTATTGGGGCAATCCAATCCCCTTTGGGCTCAAGAAGTTGCAAAACGTCCCAAAATTGGCTTAGTATTGAGTGGTGGGGGAGCCAAAGGATTTGCACACATCGGCGTTTTAAAAGTACTGGAAGAAGCGGGTGTCAAGATTGATTATATTGGAGGGACAAGTATGGGCGCAGTTGTTGGAGGATTGTATGCTTCGGGTTACAGCGCACAACAAATTGATTCTATTTTTTATGATACCAACTTTGACGAACTATTAAGTGATTATATTCCGCGAACTTCCAAGAGTTTTTATGAAAAGCGTAACGATGAATTATATGCCTTGACATTGCCTTTCAATAAAATGTCGTTGGGAGTACCTATTGCATTATCCAAAGGGTTGTACAATTATAATTTATTGACAAAACTTACCCACAAAGTTCGTCATGTACGAGATTTTAGTCAGTTGCCCATTCCCTTTTTATGTGTAGCAACCAATATCGAAACAGGAGAAGAGGTTGTTTTACAAAACGGTTATTTACCCGAAGCTTTATTGGCAAGTTCGGCATTCCCAAGTTTGTTTTCACCGGTTGAAATCGATGGGAAACTATTGATCGATGGAGGTGTAACAAATAATTATCCGGTTGAGGAGTTGCGTAAAATGGGGGCAGACATCATCATTGGCGTAGATGTACAGGATGATTTGCAGAAACGCGAAAATTTAAAAGAAGCAACCCGTATTTTGGTTCAAATTTCCAATCTAGAAATGATTGAGAGTATGAAGCGAAAACAAAAGTTGACCGACTTTTACATTAAACCTGATATTAAAGATTTTAATGTCATTTCGTTTGAAAAAGGAAGAGAAATCATTGCGCGAGGAGAAACTGCTGCACGCGTTTATATGGCTGATTTCATTCGATTGGCTACGCCCAACTATACTGTGCAACGCATGGACGTTAAACAAGACAGTATTCAAGTTGACCGAATTAGTGTAAATAGTATCAAAAACTACACCCGTGCCTATGTAATTGGTAAATTAGGATTTAAACAAGGATCAAAAGTTAGTTATGCCGATTTAAAAAACGGTATTAATAAATTAACTGCAACGGGGAACTTTAGTTCGATTTTATTTCAATTGAATCGTTTTAAAACGGGTGACGAACTTGAAATGAAACTGACCGAGAGTAAGAATAAAACCTTTTTACGATTTGGGTTGCATTATGATGGTTTGTACAAAAGTGCGGCGTTAATCAATTTTACACAAAAGAAAATGATGTTTCGCAACGATGTGTTATCGGCTGACTTTGCGCTTGGGGATAATTTCCGGTACAATTTGGATTATTACATCGATAATGGATTTTATTTTAGTTTCGGACTTAAATCGCGTTTCAATCAATTCAACCGCAATGTGGAAACCACGTTTAGTAATGGAGCCTTTTTTAATCAAGAGGGTATTAGTTCGCTAAATGTTGATTACTCCGATTTTACACAGCAAGCGTATTTACAGACCATTTTTGCTCAAAAATTTTTAATAGGTGCAGGTGTCGAGTGGAAGCATTTGCAAATCAAATCCAAAACGTTGGAAGATCAAAAACAGTATTTTGACAATAGTGATTATGCCAGTGTTTTTGGCTACATGAAATACGATTCGTTTGACAATAAATATTTTCCCAAAAAGGGATGGTTCTTTAATGGAGAAGTCAATTCATACTTGTATTCGTCCAACTATACAGGAACATTTGATCGTTTTACGGTACTCAAAGGTGAAGCAGGTATTACAAGAACTTTTTATAAAATTTTCAATGTAAAATTTCAATCAGAAGCAGGTATTTCGATTGGCGAAAATGGCGCACAGTTTATGGATTTTGTGTTGGGAGGCTACGGATACCAAACAGTAAATAACTTCCGTCATTTTTATGGCTATGATTTTGTAGGGGCTGCTGCCGATAGTTATATCAAGTCGGTGGGAACTGTCGATGTTGAATTTTACAAAAAGAACCACATTAATTTTTCGGCAAATTATGCCAATCTTGGCGATAAATTATTTGAAACAGGCAATTGGTTTTCCCGTCCAAAATATTCGGGTTATGCAGTTGGGTATGGTCTTGAAACCGTTTTGGGGCCTATAGAAGCCAAATATTCTTGGTCACCTGAACGACCAAAAGGATTTTTCTGGTTCAGTATTGGCTTCTGGTTTTAGTTCGATTTAGCCCCTTGTTTATTTTTTCGGTAAAAACCCTATATTTGGAAACTATAAAATAACCAAAACAAAAATATATGTCAATTTGGAGATTAAAACCCGTGTCGGCTTTTGAAGCCGATATGAAGAAAAGTGATTTGAACCGCGTATTGACCAAGTGGGGACTAACTTCATTAGGAATCGGTGCAATCATTGGGGGAGGAATTTTTACCCTTACTGGAATTGCAGCCCATGATTATGCAGGACCAGCATTAGCATTGTCATTTGTCATCGCAGGTATCGGTTGTTTATTTGCTTCCTTGTGTTATGCAGAATTTGCTTCGGTATTGCCTGTAGAAGGTTCAGCGTATGCGTATGCGTATGGAACAGTGGGTGAAATTTTCGCCTGGTTTATCGGCTGGAACCTCATTTTGGAATATATGATGGGTGCCACCACAGTAGCTGTGGCTTGGAGTGGTTATTTTGTCAAATTACTCCATCTCTTCGGAATCGATTTTCCGCTTTGGCTCTGTAATGACTTGGCTACAGCCACTGAAAAGGCAGCCAAATTGGGAGAAGAAGCACCTTCGTTTGCGTTTAACCTTCCTGCCTTTTTAATCACTTGGGTGGTAACTTGGATTTTAGTAAAAGGAATTAAAGAAGCGGCTAAAACCAATAATATCATTGTAATTATCAAAATTGCTGTGGTATTGTTTGTAATTATTGTGGGTGCCTTTTACATCAAAACAGAAAACTGGCAACCTTTTATTCCAGAAGCAAAATCTGTAATGATTGATGGTGTAGAGAAAATTAGTTTCGGATACGGCGGTGTGTTAACGGCCGCAACGATTGTGTTCTTTGCCTATATTGGTTTTGATGCGGTTTCGACCCAAGCGGGTGAAGCAATTAATCCGAAAAAAGACGTACCGTTTGCCATTGTAGCTTCACTTGTGATTTGTACGGTATTGTACATTTTAGTGTCGTTGGTGTTAACAGGTATGGTGAAATACGATATGTTAGACAAATCTGCTCCTGTAGCTTCTGCGTTTAGTGAAAACGGAATCAGCTGGGCGGTATTTATCATTACGCTTGCAGCAACAGCTGGTTTGACGAGTGTGATGTTGGTTATGATGTTGGGTCAGACCCGTATTTTCTTAGGTATGGCAAAAGACGGTTTGTTACCAGGATTCTTTAAAACATTACACCCAAAATTCAAAACGCCTCACAAGAGTACGTTCCTAGTAGGTGGTATCATCTCTTTAGTTGCGGCATTCACACCTATTGACAAAGTATCTGAAATGTGTTCAATGGGAACCTTATTAGCCTTTGCCATGGTTTGTATCGCGGTTATGATTTTGCGTTTCAAAAAACCTGAATTAGAGCGTCCTTACCGTACGCCAGCGGTTTATTTGGTGGGAACATTAGGCGTGTTGTTTAATTTGTTTTTAATGTATTTCGTAAGAATTGATACCTGGAAAGCATTTATTGTTTGGGGAACACTCGGAATTATCGTTTACTTCGTTTATGGAAAACGAAAATCCAATTTGAATAATTTACCTGAATAAAACTTCAAAATCCAAATTCGAAAGAGTTTGGATTTTTTTTTAGATATTTGTTTATATGAAAGGCTGGAAGGATTTATTGTCCCATCTCAAGTTCCTCATCAAGAGAAATCCTGAATGAGTTCAGTTCAATTTTGGTTTAATGGACGCTTGTCCTTTGTTTAACACAATAAATTGAAACTATGCCGATATATCATAAACTCGGGGAAATTCCCCATAAGCGACACATTCAGTTTCGTAAGCCCAACGGTGAGTTGTACTATGAGCAATTGTTTGGAACCATCGGATTTGATGGAATGTATTCCAATATGTATCATGTGCATCGCCCAACACAAGTCAAAGAAATTCGCCGACAATACAGTGTTGCGCCTATTATTGCCAAGGCCAACAATATTCAATCCTACCGTTTGCGCGGTTTTGAAGTACAACCCCAAGATGATTTTTTAGAAAGTAGGAAAATCGTTTTAACCAATTCAGATTGCCATATTGTGCTAGCAGCACCGCGCCATTCTACCACCGATTATTTTTATAAAAATACCGATTCGGATGAGGTGATTTTTATTCATAAAGGTTCGGGTAAATTACGCACCATGTTGGGTAATTTGGATTTTAAATACGGTGATTACTTAGTGATTCCTAGAGGGATGATTTACAAAATGGATTTTGATACTACAGAAAACCGTTTGTTTATCGTTGAGTCCCATCGTCCTGTATATACTCCAAAACAATACCGCAATTGGTTTGGGCAGTTGCTCGAACATGCACCGTATTGTGAGCGGGATATTCGCAAACCCTATGAAATAGAAACGTATGACGAAAAAGGAGAGTTTTTAATCAAAATCAAAAAGAAAGATGAAATTTTTGATATGATTTATGCGACACATCCTTTTGATGTAATAGGTTATGATGGATACAATTATCCGTATGCATTTTCAATTCATGATTTTGAGCCCATGACTGGACGTATTCATTTACCGCCTCCAGTTCATCAAACTTTTGAGACCGATGCTTTTGTAATCTGTTCTTTCGTACCGCGTTTGTATGATTATCATCCGCAATCCATACCGGCTCCTTATAATCATAGTAACATAGATGCCGATGAGGTATTGTATTATGTGGATGGTGATTTTATGAGCCGTAATGATATTGAAGCGGGTCATATTTCGTTGCATCCTGCTGGAATTCCCCATGGCCCCCATCCAGGAGCCGTTGAGCGCAGTATAGGTAAAAAAGAAACCTTAGAATTGGCAGTTATGGTTGACACCTTCAAACCGTTAATGGTTACTGAAGATGCAATGAAAATTGCTGACGAACGGTATTTCCAATCTTGGTTAGAATCCGAAAAATAATGATACATCAAAGCAAACTCTCAGCCGATCCAACGGCTCTAATCCTTGGAATAGTTAGTTTATTTATTTTACTTTTTGTCTGCTGTTGCGGGTTAATGATACCCGTTTCTTTAGCCTTAGCCATAGTAGGTTGGGTGCTTGCACATAAAAGTTTAAACGAATACCAAGAACATCCCGAAGTCTATAGTCAAAGTAGTCGATCAAATGTCAGTACTGCAAAAATAATTTGTATTGTGAGTACGGTTTTAAATGGATTGTTGATTTTGGTTTTTTCTGTTGGGATTTTCTTTTTTCAATCGGATGTATTTGAGAGTTTTCGAAAAGAATTTGAAAAAAAGAGTAACAACACCATCATTTTTAAATCAGATTCTACTGCAAACGATACCTTAGTTGATGATTCTTTATACAAAGAAGAACAAAAAGACACGGTACGTGTAGATTCTGTTGAAGTAAAACTATAAAAGTAAAGACATGTCAAAAGAAATAAAATCCGTTGAATATGGTCTTGAAAAAATCTTTCAAGGCGCACAAGATTTCCTTCCATTACTTGGAACGGATTACGTAGAATTTTATGTGGGCAACGCCAAACAATCGGCCCATTATTATAAAACAGCTTTTGGTTTTCAATCCTTAGCCTACAAAGGACTAGAAACTGGTTCGCGTGATGAAGTAAGTTATGTGTTGAAACAAGATAAAATTCGATTAGTATTAACCACTCCATTGAATAGTAATTCGCCCATTAATGACCATTTGCGCAAACATGGGGATGGTGTTAAGGTGGTTGCTTTGTGGGTTGAAGATGCCCGTTCTGCATGGGAAGAAACCACAAAACGCGGTGCCAAATCATTCATGGAACCAACAGTTGAACGGGATGATAAGGGTGAAGTGGTTCGCGCTGGAATTTATACTTATGGAGAAACCGTTCATATGTTTGTTGAGCGTAAAAATTATTCCGGAACTTTTTTACCGGGATATATGGATTGGAAATCGGACTATAATCCGGAACCTGTTGGATTAAAATATATTGACCACATGGTTGGCAATGTGGGTTGGGGCGAAATGAATCAATGGGTTTCTTGGTATGAGCAAGTGATGGGATTTGAGAATTTCTTATCCTTTGATGATACTCAGATTCATACAGAATACTCGGCATTGATGAGTAAAGTAATGTCAAATGGTAATGGACGTATCAAGTTCCCAATCAATGAACCTGCAGAAGGCAAAAAGAAATCACAGATTGAAGAATATTTAGATTTTTATGAAGGGCCAGGGGTGCAGCATATTGCTGTAGCAACAGATGATATTATCCAAACCGTATCGCAACTTAAAGCCCGTGGAGTTGAATTTTTACCACCACCACCACAAGCCTATTATGATGAAATCCCTTCACGATTGGGAGATCACATGAAAATTATGAAAGAAGATATTAAAGAATTGCAGAAATTGTCTATTCTGGTTGATGCCGATGAAGAAGGATATTTACTTCAAATTTTCACCAAGCCAGTAGAAGACCGACCAACTTTATTTTATGAAATTATTCAGCGAATGGGTGCTAAAGGTTTCGGTGCAGGTAACTTTAAAGCATTATTTGAATCCATCGAACGCGAACAAGCGTTAAGGGGAACTTTATAATTTCAGGGTTTTATTGAACTATTTCCAAAATACAACGTTGTAGAAAAGCATATTTTGATAATTATTTGTTAAAGTGAGTTTTTTGCTAGTAATTATTCAATTATCCAACGTACATTTGCCAAAGAAAAAAACTAGAGGGGTATTTACCCTTTGAAAGTAATAAGTTTTTCATAATTTATAGTTTTTTGGTTGGTTAATAGCATAAAAACCCAGTCCTTTTTGGCTGGGTTTTTTTGTTTTTTTATTTTTGGAACAGTAATTGTATGCCGTAAAAGACTAAACAGGTTTATTATGAAAAAGTTTTTGCTCCTTAGTTTATTGTTTTTTACTGTCGCATTTGATACTCAAAGGCCTTCTGCTTATGATGTCGGTGAGTGGTTTAAGTTTCGTGTGCATTATGGTTTAGTCACAGCTGGATATGCCACACTTGAAGTAAAAGAAGCTACTCGCAGTAACCGCAAAGTCTATCATGCCATAGGTAAAGGATACACTACAGGAATGTCTCGTTGGTTTTTTAAAGTAGAGGATAATTATGAATCCTATTTTGACAAAGCCACTGGAAAACCCTATCAGTTTGTTCGAAAAATAGATGAGGGTGGCTACACCAAAAATCAAGAAGGGTTTTTTAACCAAGATCGCAATACCGTTTTAGTAAAGGATTATAAAAATAACACTAATAAAACCTTTACTACTCCTGAGAATGTCCAAGATATTGTTTCTACATTCTATTATTTGCGGAACCACCCAAGCGTAGACCGAATGAAGGTGGGAGAGGCAATTAATGTGGACATGTTTTTTGATGACGAAACGACAAAATTTAAGTTAAAGTTCATCGGAAGAGAAGATTTGGATACTAAATTTGGTATTGTGCCTTGTATGATATTTCGCCCTCTGGTTCAAGCTGGAAGGGTGTTTAAAGAGGAAGAAAGTTTGACCGTCTGGATTTCTAGTGACGATAATAAAATTCCAGTTCGGATCAAAGCAAGTTTAATGGTGGGGTCAATAAAAGCTGACCTGGAGGGTTTTAAAGGACTTTCCAATCCATTTGAAATTAAATCAAGATAATGATTACTGAAACAACCAATCAATTAATAAATGCCCTTGAAGAAAAATTTCAAGGCATGAACCAAAATACGGATACTCATTTAGAAGGTTTGCTTTGGGCAAAACCAATTACGTATTGGGATTATATCCAAACCGATGCCTTATTGAATCTGCAAACACAACGCACACTTTTGCCTGATGAAATGGTTTTCATCATGTACCATCAGGTAAATGAATTGTTGTTTAAAATGATACTTTGGGAAATTGATCAAGTATGTCATGCTACCGCATTAACGACTGACTTTTTTACAGAGAAACTTCGTCGCATCAGTCGGTATTTTGATATGTTGACAACTTCTTTTGATATCATGCGTGATGGTATGGAAGTCGATCAATACATGAAATTCCGAAATACATTGACACCAGCAAGCGGATTTCAGAGTGCGCAATACCGTAAAATCGAATTTGCTTCAACGGATTTAATTAATCTGATTGATTATCGATTCCGAGCGACAATTGACCGCAATACGCCTTATCGACATGCTCTTGAACATTTGTATTGGCAAGCAGCTGGAAAAGACCACAAAACAGGACAAAAGACCTATTTAATTCAGGAGTTTGAACGAAAATATGATGCGGAATTTCTTCGTTTTATGGAAGAATACAACACCATCAACATTTGGCAAAAATTCAAACAATTGCCAATTGCAGATCAAGCCAATCCAGAACTGGTAGCTGCCATGCGTCATTATGATCGCACCGTTAATATCACTTGGGTAATGGGGCATTATAATGCAGCCCGAAAGTATATCGAAAGTGGGCAAGGTTCTGGAGAAGCTACTGGAGGAAGCGACTGGAAAAAATACATGCATCCTAAGTACCAACGTCGAATTTTCTTCCCTGAATTATGGTCGGAAGACGAACTAAAAAATTGGGGAGAGGATTGCTAATATGATACAACGACTGCTCAAATTCACTTTCGTAATAAGTTTCTTTCTGTTGCTCTTTTCTTGTAAAGATAAACAGGAAGATTACGTTATTGAACCCATGGAACCACGCAAACCCATCGTAGATTTTGGTTTCAATTTTGATGATTTTAACGTGCAATTTGATACCATTCGCAGTCAAGATACTTTTGAACGCATTCTAAAAAAACAAAATCTCGGGAATCATAAAGCGTCTGAAATCATTGCAAAAATTAAAGATTCAATGCCAACCTCTGTGCGTTTTATGCGACCGTATATTTGTCTTCGTTCCAAAGATAAATTCCATAAACTACAGTATTTAATCTACCAACCCAATCGAATCGATTACTATTTGGTGGATTTAACCGATTCAATTGTAGGGCATAAAAAATCACGACCCCTTACATTTAAAACAAAAACGATTGCAGGTGCTTTAGACGGTTCTTTGTCATCTACTTTACGAGGTATGAAAGTAGATCCTGCGCTTTCTAGCAAACTTTTAAAAGTGTATGCTTGGTCGATTGACTTTTTCAAATTAAAAAAGGGCGACAAATTCGCTGTAAGTTTTACCGAACGTTATATCAACGACACGATATTTGACGGCGTAGATAGTTTACGTTGTGCCTTTTTTGAATATAAAGGAAATAAAATATACGCATTCCCTTTTCAACAAGATCGTAAAGGACGTATTGACTATTATGATGAAAATGGAAAGGCATTGAAGAACTTTTTCTTAAAAGCTCCCTTAAAATATATACACATCACTTCACGATTTTCGCGAAGCCGTTTCCATCCCGTTCAACTGCGTTGGAAAGCACATAATGGAACCGATTATGCAGCGCCAACAGGTACACCTATTATGACAACAGCTACAGGGGTTGTTGAACAGGCAGGATATACGGCAGGTAATGGAAATTTTGTTAAAGTAAAACACGATCGAACCTATTCCACCCAATATCTTCATATGTCGCGCATCCTTGTTCGTCGGGGCCAACACGTAAAACAAGGTGATGTTATTGGAAAAGTAGGAAGTACAGGTTTGGCTACAGGTCCGCACGTGTGTTACCGATTTTGGAAAAATGGGGTGCAGGTAGATCCCTTGCGCATTTCATTGCCCAATGCTCAACCCATGGAAGGTCGAAATCTCCCTCGATTTAAAGAGCAAATGCGTCCACTCAAACGCGAGTTGGATAGTATAGCAGATATAACTTTCAAGAAACGGTAAAGAAGTTTTCCAACTACATCGATTTCATGGTAGTAGAAGGTGTTTTTTTGGTGGGTTCATCTTTCCAAACCAATTCCTTTTTGTATAATTTTGTCCCGCAAAAAATTTAATTATGGCATTACAAGCAATTAATCCGACACAAACAAAAGCATGGAAGCAACTTCAAAATCATTTTGAAGTGATGAACAATCAATCTGTTAAAGCTTTGTTTGCTGAAAATCCAAATCGCGCACAGGAATTCCATTTGCAATGGGAAGATTTTTTAGTGGATTATTCTAAGAATGCCATTACTCAAGAAACGGTTAATCACTTGTTAGCTTTGGCTGATGAAGTACAGTTGAAAGCGGCTATTGAGGCGTATTTTGGCGGTTCTTTAATTAATCAAACCGAAAATAGAGCGGTTTTACATACCGCTTTACGTAATCCAGAGTCGGCCACTGTTTTGGTTGATGGGAAAAATGTGATGCCTGAAATATTTGCCGTAAAAAATAAAATCAAAAACTTTACCCACGAAGTAATTTCTGAAGCTCGCGTAGGATACACAGGAAAAGCGTTTACTGATGTTGTAAATATTGGTATTGGCGGATCTGATTTAGGTCCGGCCATGGTTGTTGAAGCCTTACAGTTTTACAAAAATCACTTGAATGTTCATTTTGTATCCAATGTAGATGGCGACCATGTTCAGGAGGTTATTAAGAAAATCAATCCTGAAACTACTTTGTTTGTGATTGTTTCAAAAACCTTCACGACACAAGAAACCTTATCCAATTCAGAAACTATTCGCGCATGGTTCCTTCAATCGGCGCAACCCGAAGATGTAGCGAAACACTTTGTAGCCGTTTCAACGAATATTCAAAAAGTAACTGAGTTTGGTATCCATGCCGATAATATTTTCCCCATGTGGGATTGGGTTGGCGGACGTTTCTCGTTGTGGAGCGCTGTAGGTTTATCCATTGCGTTAGCCGTAGGCTTCGATCATTTTGACCAATTGTTGTCGGGTGCGCATCAAATGGATGAACATTTTAAAACGACATCTTTTGATCAAAATATTCCAGTTGTGCTCGCTTTGTTAAGCATTTGGTACAATAATTTCTTCGGAGCGGAAAGCGAAGCTTTAATTCCATACACACAATACCTTCAAAAGTTGGCGCCGTATTTACAACAAGGCATCATGGAAAGTAACGGGAAAAGTATTGGACGCGATGGTAAACCTGTGAATTATCAAACGGGAACCATTATTTGGGGCGAACCCGGAACCAATTCTCAACATGCCTTCTTCCAATTGATTCATCAAGGAACAAAGTTGATTCCGACCGATTTTATTGGCTTTGTTCATTCCTTACACGGTGATCAAGACCATCATGATAAATTAATGTCCAATTTCTTTGCTCAAACCGAAGCCTTGTTAAATGGTAAAACCGAAGCGCAAGTGCAAGCCGAGTTTGATAAACAAGGAATGGATGCGGCCAAAGCAGCGTATTTGTTGCCTTTTAAAGTGTTTTCGGGTGATCGACCAACAAATACCTTGTTAATTCAAAAGTTAACACCAGCAGCTTTGGGTAAATTAATCGCGTTGTACGAACATAAAATTTTTGTACAAGGAATTATTTGGAATATCTTCAGTTATGATCAATGGGGAGTGGAGCTCGGAAAACAGTTGGCCAATACCATTTTAGATGAAATCGTAAACGATACAGCTGTTAGTCATGATAATTCTACAGCAATGTTGTTAAAATTCTACAAAACACATAGAAAATAATTAGTCAATTCTGTTTTTTGAAGGATAATTCTCAACGATACCTTTCAAAATAGCGTTTTTCTTAATGATTTCGTAACATTAGTTTGCGGATAGGTTTCGACCTTTGCAGAAATTTTTAAGAAAACGACACAATGAAAAAAACAGCAATCAATGTATTCTTTTTCTTTTTGTTTTCGTTGACGGTTTTAGGTCAAGGAAAATTGAAAGGAATTGTAGTAGACAATGAGATGAATCAACCTTTAACAGGGGTAAATCTTGCAGTACAAGGTAGTGCTGGTGGGGTCATGACTGACATAGACGGAAAATTTGAAATTTCTGTTCCAGCCTCTGGAAAATTAGCTATTTCATTTATTGGTTACCAAACTAAAGTACTTTCTTTTTCAGTTGCGAAAGGTGAAGTGCAAGAGTTGGGTAAAATAGTTTTAACCGTTGAAAGCAACAAATTGGATGAAGTTGTAATCAAAGGTTCTGCTTTATTTGATATTGCTAAAGATCGCTCTACGCCAGTAGCCGTTTCAACGGTTAATGCAGCAGTAATTCAACAAAAGTTAGGAAATAAAGAGTTTGTTGAAATTCTTAACAATACGCCTTCCGTTTACGCTTCAAGAGGTGGAGGTGGTTTTGGTGATTCTCGTGTGACTGTTCGTGGTTTTGGCCAAGAAAATATCGCGATTATGATCAACGGTATGCCTGTTAATGACATGGAAAACGGTCGTGTTTTCTGGAGTAACTGGGCTGGACTATCCGATGTAGCTTCTGCAATGCAAGTGCAACGCGGTTTAGGTTCTTCGCGTTTAGCTATTTCTTCTGTTGGGGGAACTATAAATATCGTTACCAAATCGTCACAACGTAAAGAAGGAGGTTTTGTACAATCGATGTTAGGAAATGACGATTACCGTAAATTCTTAGCGACGTATTCGACAGGTAAAATGAAAAACGGCTTCTCTGCTTCGGTATTGTTAAGCAATACAGAAGGTGATGGTTATGTTGACGGTACTAAATTTTCAGCACAAAACTATTTCCTAGCAATGGGCTATGAGTTCAACAAAAAACATAATATTGAGTTTACCTTTACAGGTGCACCGCAATGGCACCACCAACGTGGAACAGGGATTACCATTCAACGTTATATCCAAAAAGGAGAAGGTGGTGAACCCAATGTGCGTTGGAATGATGACTGGGGGTATTATAAAGGCGAAGAATTTAATATTCGTAGAAACTTTTACCATAAACCCGTTATGTCTTTAAACTGGGAATGGGAAATCAATAGCAAAACACGTGTAAATACGTTAGCCTACGGTTCATGGGGCCGCGGAGGCGGTTCGGGTGCTTTCGGAAATGTTGGAGGAATTGCTTATACATCAGACCGTTTGCGCGATGCTCAAGGATTAGTTAACTATGATTTAATTTCTCAATACAACTCTGGAAATGCAATTACAATTCCAGACACAAATAATCCTCCGGGAACTGTTACTTTATCACGTCCACAAGATCCAACCTATGGCAATGTAAACACATCGTCTAGTGGATTGTCGATGATCTCTGGAATTAACTCGCACAACTGGTATGGTGCGATTATGAATGTGAACCGTAAATTCAATAAAATTACGGTAGATGCCGGGGTGGATTACCGTTATTATAAAGGAATTCACGTTCGTAATGTGAATAATTTATTAGGAGCTGATTATTATAAAGATACACGTAACATCAACAATAATTCATTCTATACGAACCAAACTTATGCCGCTTCACCATCGTTTAATCCGTTTTTTAACGCAACTCAAAATACCATCGTAGATCGTAACTGGGAAGGTTTAGTAAGTTGGTTAGGTGGATTTGCGCAAGCGGAGTATAAAACCGATAAATTATCGGTATTTGTTCAAGGTGCTGTGTCTAATCAAAGTTACCAACGCGTAGATTATTTTATTTATGCGGATAATGATCCTTTACAAACTTCAGATAAACAAAAACGTTTGGGTGGAAATATTAAAATTGGCGCCAATTATAACTTAAGCGAAAATCATAATGTATTCGTAAATACAGGTTATTATTCTCGTCAACCGTTTATTGATGCCGTATTTCCAAACAGTAGAAACCTTGTAAACGATGATGTGTTGAATGAAAAAATTCTAGGAATCGAATTGGGTTATGGTTATCGTTCGGCTAAATTCAATGCCAATGTAAACGTATACCGTACACAATGGAACGATCGATTCACTTCAAGAGCAGATACAGATCCTGCAAACCCATCCGGTTATTTTGTATTCCGTGGGGTAAGTGAATTGCACCAAGGTGTTGAAGTTGATTTTACCTACAGACCGTTCAAAGGTTTACAAGTTAACGGTATGTTCTCTAAAGGGGATTGGAGTTATTTAGGAACTTCTACTGGAGATAAGTTTAACAATCAAAATGAGATTATTTCAACAGGTACACAAGTGTTTTTAGATGGTGTAAAAGTGGGAAGTGCCGCACAAATGACGGCTGCTTTAGGTTTTGACTACGAATTTTTACCACGTTTGAAATTCAGTGCAAACAGCAACTATTTTGACAATTTGTACGCGGATATAAATCCTGCAAATTTTGGTATTCAAAATAACAAGGGAACATTAAAATTACCTTCCTATACTTTATTTGATACCGGTTTGTCTTATAAAATGTTAGTAGGAAAAGACAACAAAGATTCGGTTAATTTTGTGTTGAATGTAGCTAACGTGTTTGACACAATTTATATTCTAGAATCGCAAACGAATATTTTCGCAGATGATAATGTGATTCCATCAAATCCAGCTGCGGGTACCTACGCTTCAAACAATCGTTTGTACAAAGGTGTTGCCGATGCCAACCGTGTTTGGTTTGGTTTTGGACGCACATGGAATTTTGGAATTACCTATAATTTCTAATTTAATTTCAATCAATATAAAACGATACTCATTTGGGTATCGTTTTTTTTTACCTATTTTTGTTATCCACTAAAAATAAAAATCATGTATCATTTCATACAAAAATTTCACTCGGGTTGGGCCTATTTAGCTTTGGCATTATTGTTATTTGCAGTTATTAATGCGTTAATGGGTAAGTCATCTGGACGCGAGTTTACAGCTAGAGATCGTAAAATAGGATTGTTTGCTTTAATAGCTACACACATCCAATTGGTGGTAGGTTTGATTTTGTATTTTGTGTCTCCGTTAGGAAAAGCCTTGTTGGGAGACATGTCCAATGCAGAAGCGCGCCTAACGTCTATGGAACATCCTTTGGTAAATATTATTGCTATTGTATTGATTACTGTTGGCTGGTCAACTCACAAAAAAGCTACAGAATCGAGTGTGAAATTTAATAAATTCACCATTTTCTATACCTTGGGATTACTGTTGATTTTATCACGTATTCCTTGGAGTTTGTGGTTTTAATTTCCGGCAATCGGAATACTAATTTTACGAATTCAAGGTTATATTATTTAACCTCATTCAAAATTTAAACAAAGCCAAATGAGATCATCAAAAACCATTTTTTATGGCTTGTCTGTACTATTGGCGCTTTTTCTAAGTTATACATTTACCGCACAAACCGCTGTAAATCCTGAACTAAAGAAGCAAAAAATAGATACGCTTAAAAAAGACAAACTTGTTGTTGAAGAAACAATAGAGGATACTACAGTTGTCATTAATGGCAAATATAAGCTGTACAAAAAGAAGGCCCATGCCTCTTATTATGCCGATCGTTTTCATGGTAAACGAACAGCGAGTGGCAAGCGCTACGACCGTAATAAGTTAACAGCTGCTCATAAAAAATTGCCACTAGGCACTTTGGTGCGTGTCACCAATGAAGCTACAGGAAAATCAGTGATTGTCGAGATTACCGATCGTGGTCCTTTTGCTAGAGGTCGTGAAATCGATTTGTCCAAACGCGCTTTTGTACTCATCTCAGGTTCTCGTAATACGGGTTCTGCTTCAGTGACTATCGAGGTGATCGAAGTTGAAAAAAAATCACCATGATAAATACGGGTGATGTGACAGATATGCGTTGTAATACCGCTCATCAAGCGTCACTTCTTCGCCCAACCAATCGGGTTTGAGGTAGGATTCATTTTCATCGTTTAATTCGATTTCGGCCAAAATCAATCCCGCATTTTCTCCTTCAAAAACATCAATTTCAATGATATGATTACCCGATACCACTTCGTATCGGGTTTTTTGTATCACTCCTTTTTCACACAAGGGCAATAATAGCTTTGCTTCTTCAACCGAAATTTCTTTTTCCCATTCCAACCGACTCGCACCCGACTCACTGCTTTTGCCTTTGATGGTTAAGTAGCCCTTATCCCCTTTAATGCGAATGCGAACGGTTCGTTCGGGGACAGATGATAAATAACCTTGTGCAATGGCAAAGGACGTGCGACTTTCCGCTATAAATGCGTCGTTTTTTACTAAAAATTTACGTTCGATTTCGATCATTTCGGGGGAATTTAGTACGAAGTTAAGAAAATTTTGAGGGGCAAATCGTATATTTACGCAATCGACCCCATTCCAAATCCTATGCAAAAGAAACAAAAATTTTCGACCTATTCTGAATGGTATGCATTTCATTTTTCAACGCCCAATCCCAAGGATTCCCTGAGTTTTTTGGTCGATTTGGTTCAAATGCTTCGTCCGCGTAATCCAAAATCATTTGAATCACTATCGATTCAGTCGTTTTTAGCCTTTTTAAGCCAAGATATAGAATATCGCAAACAAATTGGCGAGCGTGTAATGAACGTGCTTCACCGTCGAAAATTTGCCCGAATTTTGTCGGATACGGGTATTTTACGAGATTCCGATTTTTGGTATGAAATCAAACAACGGGCATGGGCTAAGATTTTGCCGTTTCAACCCGATGAAGATACGCTTGAATTTGTACTGAATCAAGTGTTTTATAAATCGTCGGATCCCATTTGGTTGGCCAAAATTCCGTTGGACGAATTACAAGAACTATTTTCATTGTTAGGTTTTTCTGATGCCTATACGTCTGCGGCGGATGCTACTCCTTTATCGGAATTGTTAACAGCAACCGCTTTGTTGTCGCAACGAATGAGCGGTCGTGCTTTGGAAAGCGATGTGATTAAAATGGTGCCCGAGTATGCCGATTTAGAAAGTCCGTTTTTGGCCTTTGAAAATGAATTCGAAGTTTTACATCACCAAATTCGTCAAGGAGAATATCATGCCGTTTCTGCTGCTGATTTGAATTACAAACAATTGCTCATCTTGCACAAACAATGCGAAGAATACGTCGATAAAGCCTTTCAAAACAGCGCCAAGTTTGGAATTTCCTTAAAAGTAAACCAAAGTTTATTGCGTATTCGACAGCAATTGCATCGGGTTAAAGCATTGTTGACGTATTTGGTGGTTGAAAAACCGATTGACCGAAAAAATAATTCCATCCTATTAGCCTTGCGTTTGATTCGGTTCAATTGCCAAAAAAATAATGTGCGCCAATTGTTTAATGAAAGTACGCAACTCATCGCCTACGAAATCACCCAGCACACCGCTCGTACCGGGGAACACTATATTACCGAAACCCGTTCAGCCTATTTTTCTATGCTTAAAGCCGCATTAGGTGGTGGTTTTATCGTCGGATTTCTGTGTATTTTCAAATTGTTGTTTTCCAAAACCGAAGGAAGTGCTTTTGCACATGCGGTACTCTACAGTTTAAATTATGCTTTTGGGTTTATATTGATTTACCTCACGGGCTGTACCTTGGCGACCAAACAACCCGCTATGACAGCAGCGACTATCGTGAAATCTCTTGAAGAGGGTATGCGAAAATCATCGGCAAAAGAGGACAATAAACACCGTTCATTTGCCCGTTTGTTTGCCCGACTCTTTCGCTCGCAATTCATAGCCTTTTTTGGAAATGTTATCATGGCATTTCCCGTAGCTTTTGTTTTAATCTGGGGGATTGATCAACTCTGGGAGGTCAATATCGCTTCGGAAAAGGCGTATACATTACTCACCGATTTGTCACCCATTGATTCTTTAGCAATAGTTCATGCAGCCATTGCCGGACTATTTTTGTTTTTATCGGGAATTATCTCGGGTACAATTTCCAATGCCAACAAACACAATCGTGTCTATTTTCGAATCAAAGAACATCCTGTTTTGAAACAAACTTTAGGGGTTGCCAAAACCGAACGAATAGCCAGTTGGTTTACCCACTATTGGCCCGGTGTGGCTTCCAACGGTTGGTTTGGTGTGTTTTTAGGAAGCACGGCTTCGTTGGGAATTTTCTTCGGACTACCCCTAGATATTCGCCACATTACTTTTTCGGCGGGTAACTTTGCGATGGGGCTGTATGGTGCCGATTTTCATGTCGCTGTGCCCATGTTGTTTTGGGCGATTATCGGAATTGGTGTCATTGGTTTTATTAATTTTATCGTGAGTTTTTCCCTGTCGCTCGGGTTGGCATTACGCTCCCGTAACATTCCGTTTTCTGAATTGGGATTGTTGTTTCGGGCGACGTGGAAGTATTTCAAAAAACACCCTTTGGCCTTTTTTATTCCTGTAAATGATTGATATGGAACCCGAGTTTCGCCAGCGCAAAATTATTCACATCGACATGGATGCGTTTTATGCTTCTGTGGAGCAAATGGACAATCCTGAATTAAAGGGAAAGCCCATTGCGGTGGGCGGTAGTGAAGTGCGCGGTGTGGTTTCGGCAGCGAGTTATGAAGCTCGAAAATTTGGTGTGCGCAGTGCGATGAGTGGGGTACAGGCCAAACGGCAATGTCCCGAATTAATTTTTGTGCGTCCGCGCTTTGATCGTTATACCGAAATTTCCAAACGCATTCGGGCGATTTTTCGGGAGTATACCGATTTGGTCGAACCTTTGTCACTTGATGAAGCGTATTTGGATGTGACGGTAAATAAAAAAGGGAACCCGAGTGCGTCGTTGATTGCGCAAGAAATTCGGGCCCGGATTTTCAATGAAATCGGGTTAACCGCCTCGGCCGGAATTTCCAACACGAAGTTTGTGGCCAAAGTCGCCAGCGATTACAACAAACCCAACGGTCAAAAAACGGTGCCGCCGGATGAAGTGGAAGCATTTTTAGAAGCTTTGGACATCAAAAAGTTTTATGGCATCGGGAAAGTCACGGCCGAGAAAATGTACCACCACGGGATTTTTACGGGGGCCGACTTAAAAGCGCGGTCCAAGGATTATTTGGAGGAGCATTTTGGCAAGAGCGGTGGCTTTTACTACAACATCGTTCGTGGAATTCATTATAGCGAAGTCAAACCCAACCGCGTATCCAAGTCGGTTGCCGCCGAGCACACCTTTCGTGAGAACTTGACCTCGGAATTGTTTATGGAAGAAAAACTGCAACGCATCGGGGAGGAGTTGGAACGCCGCTTAAAAAAGCACAACATTTCGGGCAAAACGGTCACCTTAAAAATCAAGTACAGCGATTTTACGACCCAAACCCGCAGCAAAACCTTACCCTATTTTATCGCCGACAAAGGCTTGTTGTTTGAAACCGCAAAAGAGTTGTTGTACCAAGAACGCTTGAAAGAATCGGTGCGGTTGTTGGGGATTTCGTTGAGTAATTTAAATACCGAAGTCAAAAAAACGGTCGTAGTGCAGTTGAAGTTTGCGTTTTGAGTTTGTTGTGTTAAAATGATTTTTGGTCATGTTAAAAAGCTAGTATAAACGCGAAAAACGTCTATTTTTACCTTTCTTTTAAAAGCTATTTTACGCAATGGTATTCTTCAATTACCAAATATTTTAAAATTTTATATATACGCTATGATGAAAAAAATGATTCCCTTTTGTATGGTCTTATGTAGTTTATTGGGTTATGGACAAACTGACAAATCTCCAATTGTGAGAGCAGGTTTTGGTTATTCATTAACGGATAACGATGGTATTTACCGCAGTCCGTGGAGTGTATATGCCGATTATCGGGTGATGAAATGGGATCAATTGAGTTTGGCGGCCGGATTTCGCATGTTTTATTTTAGTTCAGAAGTACCTGATAATTTTCCCAATCACTTTGGCTACAATCCTTATGTTAATGGTTCCTATGCTTTAGAGTCAACTAAAATTCAAGCCAATTTAGGTTTGGGGTATTATTTTCACTCGTATGAATTTACACCAACACAAAGCGGAGTCTTTAATAACCCAAAACGTACAATCAGAACCAACGGATTTACAGTAACTCCTGGTTTGCAGTATTTTGTTTATCGTACTTTTTTTCTGGATGCCAATGCTACTTTTTTGATTGCTACAACAAAAGACGACTATGCGAAAGACAGTTCGGCCAATCAAACGTTTATCCAACTTGGGTTGGGTTTGGTGTTTTAAATGATTAATGTGTTGATGGAGTAATTATTTGTTTCACAATCCCGATAGCGAGCAGTACCTGACGATGCATTTTACGAATTAAAACGGTTAACGAACGTATTTTATTGATTATTTGTGATACCCCTGATGGCGCTGACTTTCAATCCGTGCCCGCTAAGAAAAAAGAAAAACTACATCTAATTAAGTTTAGTTTATTTATTGATCATAAATAGGGAATACAATATCCGAGGTTTAGCACGGATTGCACCCGAAACTTTAGTTGAACAGACGAAGTAAATCCGTATAATCGGTACTACATAATTAAAAAAATGAAAGAAATTATTATATCGATAGATAAAAGCAAATTAATACTTTTATTATTGGCAGGTATGGGATTTACATATATTAGTTTTTGGTTTATTTTTAAACCATCACAATATGTTAATTTCATTTCGCGTAGTGAGATCAATGTTTTTATTGTTGGAATTTTAGGAATACTTTTATTTGGTATTTGCTCAATCTATTTGATAATAAAATTATTTGACAATAAACCAGGATTAATTATAAATGAAAAAGGAATTATAGATAACACTAATAGTAATTCTTTAGGTTTAATCCTTTGGTCAGACATTGTTATGATTAGTCCAATTAAAGTTGCATCAACAAGATTATTGTTGGTTAAATTAAAAAAACCTGAAAAATATATTGAAAGAGTGAACCAAATTAATAAATTAATTTTGAGGAAAAATATAAAAACCTATGGTACACCAATAACTTTAACATCAGTAATTTTAAAATGTTCTTTTGAAGAGCTAGAGCGATTGATTTTAGAAAGCTTTAATCAAAGTAAAAAAATTTAAAATCAGTAATAATTATAATTAAACAAGGCCCTTACGGAGTGTTTTTTCAACCTGATGGCGCGGATTTTCAATCCATGCCCGCTATGAAAAAAGAAAAACTACATCTAATTAGGTTTAGTTTATTTATAATAAATAGGGAATACAATATCCGAGGTTTAGCACGGATTGCACCCGAGGCTTTAGCCGAAAAGACGAAGTAAATCTGCTATTTGATCCAAATTACATCTATAAACCATTTAGAGATAATCCAAACTATTTCAAACTAATTAATAATAGATAACATGGCAGAAACAAGGATACATTATCAAGGAAAAGCATTTTGGACAGAAGAATGTTTTATAGAATTAGTAAGTGAATACATATGTCAAACTTTTGAAAGTATAGGATTGAATAATTTTAATAGTAATTTAATCAGTATATATGACGGATGTGATGGTAACAGAGAAGGTGTATTTGTAGGTATGGTTACAATACGGTTAAAATACATAACCAACAATACAGATAAATCTACTTTAATAAATGTGTTGAATCAAACTAAAGCATTAGTCCAATCTTTAGGAACAACAATTTCTGTAGCACAGCTTAATCAATTTGAAGATAGCAAAACGCCTGGATTTGGTAATTATTGGGTTTATCCTGTTCAAACACAAAGCTTAGTAAGTTTGTTGGATTTATTTATTGATTTACTTAATGGTACTTATCCAATAAGTAATGGAAGTATACAATTTACAGGTTTTCCGATAATACCAGGTGCCACAATAATTTGAAAT
The DNA here is from genome assembly GCA_964395965.1 of uncultured Flavobacterium sp. Taxonomy (GTDB): domain Bacteria; phylum Bacteroidota; class Bacteroidia; order Flavobacteriales; family Flavobacteriaceae; genus Flavobacterium. The sequence goes on along the minus strand of CAYNDK010000010.1, from coordinate 932 downwards.
AGTCATTAATAAATTTAGACTTTTTATTTAATTACCAGATGGCGCGGATTTTCAATCCGTGCCCGCTAAGAAAAAAGAAAAACTACATCTAATTAGGTTTAGTTTATTTATTGATCATAAATAGGGAATACAATATCTGTGTTTTAGCACGAATTGCACCCGAAACTTTAGCCGAACTGACGAAGTAAATCCGTACACATAGGATTTATTAGTAAAGGCATTGAAGTATAATAAATTATTGATAATGAATTTTGTATATACCATTTTATTGTTTTTGTCAACTCAATTGTTTTATTCTCAAAAAAGTGACATCAAACTAATTGTAGAAACTAAAAGTAAAGTTTACTCGGTTGATAGTGTTAGAATTTGTGAATATAATAGTGGCTTTGAGGTTCATATTGATAAAAAATTCAGGCTTAAAATATTTGATAAAAAAACTAAAAATATTTATTTGACATTTGGTGCGGAAAAATTGAAAATTGGTTTATACAATGTATTATATTCCCCAAAAGCCAATGTGCAAAACCAAACCCCTTTAACTCCAGAAGGTAATATTGTTATTTTTAAAAATGAAACTAGTTTTTATTTTATAATTCGGACAGATGATAAATCAATCCTTTTAAATTTTATAGGCAACAAAATTGAGATTTGTAACTAACAAATATGTTCTTTCACCTCCCTCAACTACCGAGTGAATTCTTTAGCGTAGTTGGAGATAATTAAGGAACAACTGTAATATATAAACTACCTTCACGGTTGGTTTTTTATTTTTATAAAAGCATACTATTGCCTTACGTTTTTATTGTCAATGGTTGAATTAAAGTCGGCACCCGATAGCGCGGATTTTCAATCCGTGCCCGCTATGAAAAAAGAAAAACTACATCTAATTAGATTTAGTTTATTTATTGATCATAAATAGGGAATATAATATC
>CAYNDK010000009.1:0-36581 GCA_964395965.1 uncultured Flavobacterium sp. | reverse complement strand
CGTTGCGCTGGTGACTCCTTTCAAAAAAGATTTTTCAGTAGATACAGAAGCGTTAACACGAATTGTCAATTTTCAAATTGAAAATGGCATTGAGTACCTTGTTGTTTTAGGAACAACTGCTGAAAGTGCAACTTTGTCCAATGAGGAAAAAGAGCTTGTAATTCAAACGGTAATCGATGCTAATAAAGGTCGTTTGCCTTTGGTTTTAGGTGTGGGAGGGAACAATACATTGCAAGTTGTTGACGAACTAAAAACAAGAGATTTGTCGGCTTTTGCAGCTGTTTTGTCTGTTTCGCCTTATTATAACAAACCTACACAAGAAGGAATTTATCAGCATTTTAAAGCAGTTGCAGAAGCATCGCCCATTCCTGTGATATTGTACAATGTGCCAGGTAGAACTTCCAGTAATATGGCGCCTTCGACCGTGATTCGTTTGGCGAAAGATTTTTCAAATATTGTTGCGATTAAAGAAGCGGCAGGAGATATTGTTCAAGCAATGCAATTGATACAACACAAGCCTGAAGGTTTTTTGGTAATCTCTGGAGATGATATGATTACACTTCCAATGGTTTTGGCAGGGGGAAGCGGAGTTATTTCCGTTATTGGTGAAGGATTTCCCAAAGAGTTTTCAGAAATGGTTCGATTAGGTTTGAATCGTAAAGTGGATGAGGCTTATCGTTTACATTTCCGATTGGCAGCTGCAATCGATATGATTTTTGAACAAGGCAATCCAGCCGGAATTAAAGAAGTATTTGCTCATTTAGGGCTCTCAGAGAACACTGTTCGTTTGCCATTAGTAAATGTTAACGCGGACTTATCTGATCGCTTGAAAAAGTTTGTGGATACCTTCAATTCAGCCGGTTAAAAAATAATTTTAAAAATAGCTAAATATTAACTACTTTTGCGGTTCGTTTTGACTTAAGGTCAGACGACTATTGTTTGGAAATGAAAAAACTGTTGATTTTAATTGTAGTAGGGCTCACACTTGGAAGCTGTAGCGAATACCAAAAAGCATTCAAGTCGGAAGATACTGAATTCCAAAAAACGGTAGCAAAAAATCTGTATGAAAAGAAAAAATACAGTAAAGCAATTCGTTTATTTGAAGTTGTAGCACCAGTTTACAAAGGCAAATCAGGAGAAGAAGATACTTCGTACATGTTTGGAATGTCCTATTTTAACACTAAACAGTACTATTTAGCCGCCTACCAATTGGAAGGATTTGCTTCTTCATACCCACGTGATCCTCGTGCAGAAGAAGCTTCATTTGTAGCTGCTAAATGTTTTGCAAAGTTATCTCCAACCTACAGTTTAGATCAAGGCGATACGGAGAAGGCCATCAATAAGATTCAAGAATTTATTGATCGTTATCCCAACACTTCTTACTTGGCAGAAGCAAATGTGATTGCTAAAGAATTGCGCGTTAAGTTAGAGAAGAAAGCATTTGAAATTGCTAAACAATACAATACTGTTCAAGATTACAAAGCAGCTCAAGTCGCATTAGATTTGTTTTTGTCTGAATATCCAGGAACAGTTTATAAAGAGGATGCGTTATTTTTGAAATTGGATTCAGCTTATAAATTAGCCATTAACAGTGTGGCTTCTAAAGTACAAGAGCGTTTACAAAATGCAAAAAGTGCTTACCAGAGTTTGATGAAATTCAAAAGTGATACAAAATATAAAAACGAAGCTGACCAAATGTTGGCGACCATTGATAAAGAACTTCAACAATTTTCTAAGTAATGAGTAAAATGGATTTAAAAAAGACGACAGCTCCAGTGAATACAATCACTTACAACCGTGCTGTTATCGAAGAGCAAACCGGAAATATCTATGAGGCAATTACAATCATGGCAAAACGTGCAACTCAAATCAACACTGAAATCAAAAAAGAGTTGATTGAAAAATTGGACGAGTTTGCTACCTACAATGATAGCCTTGAGGAGATTTTTGAAAACAAAGAACAAATTGAAGTGTCTAAGTTTTATGAAAAATTACCAAAGCCACATGCTTTAGCAGTTCAAGAATGGGCTGATGGTAAAATCTACCACAAAGACGTTTCTAAATAATATACGGCCATGTCGGTTTTAAGCGGGAAAAAAATTTTACTGGGTATATCCGGAGGGATTGCCGCTTACAAATCGGCTACATTAGTTAGGCTATTCATAAAAGCAGGTGCTCAGGTCCAAGTGGTCATGACACCTGCTTCTCTTGATTTTGTTACTCCCTTAACGTTAGCAACACTTTCCAAAAATCCAGTTTATTCAACGTTTTATAACGAAGAAGAAAACAACTTGTGGAATAATCATGTCGAACTCGGACTCTGGGCCGATTTTATGGTTATTGCTCCTGCAACAGCCAATACGCTTTCCAAAATGGCAAATGGAAATTGTGATAACCTCCTAATAGCAACCTATTTGTCAGCAAAATGTCCTGTATATTTTGCTCCAGCAATGGATTTGGATATGTACAAACATCCTTCAACATTGCAATCCTTACAACTTTTAAAAGATTTTGGTAATGTAATGATTCCAGCTGAAAAAGGCGAACTAGCCAGTGGACTAGTTGGAGAAGGGCGCATGGCAGAACCAGAGAATATTGTTGCTTTTATTGAGCAAGATTTAGTTCAAAAACTTCCATTGAGAGGAAAAAAGATTTTAATTACTGCTGGTCCAACATACGAAGCAATAGATCCTGTACGTTTTATAGGAAATCATTCAACTGGGAAAATGGGATTTGATTGCGCAGAAAGTGCTGCTAGGCTAGGTGCAAAGGTTATATTGGTTAGTGGTCCCACGCATTTGCAATCGATCCATCCTTCTATTGAATGTGTGCGAATTACAACGGCTGAGGAAATGTATTCAGAATGTATGAAACATTATGCAGATGTTGACGTTGCAATTTGTGCAGCAGCGGTTGCCGATTATCGTCCTAGTTCAACAGCAACTGAGAAAATAAAAAAAACCGAAAGTAATTTGACTTTAGATTTGGTCAAAAATAAAGATATATTAGCCACATTAGGAGCTCAAAAAAGTACCCAATTCTTAATTGGATTTGCATTAGAAACTGAAAATGAAATCGAAAATGCAAAACAGAAAATTCAGAAAAAAAACTTAGATTTGATAGTTTTAAATTCCCTGAGAGATGCAGGGGCTGGATTTGCTACTTCGACCAATAAAGTAACTTTTATTACCAAAGAGGGAAGTATAGAAAATGGAGAATTAAAATCCAAAGAAGCTGTCGCGGACGATATCATGAACAAAGTAATGCAACACTATGAACTATAGATTTTCACTTTTATTCGTATTGATGACTTTTGTAAACGGTTTAGCTCAAGAGTTAAATTGTAAAGTTATTGTCAATTACGATAAAATCACCAATGCGAATACTCAGATTTTTAAGTCGTTGGAATCCTCGTTAAATGATTTTATGAATAAATCGGTTTGGACAGAGAAACCATTTGAAAATCAAGAACGAATTTCATGTTCGATGTTTATTACCATCAATGCCTACGACAACAATAATTTTGATGCGACTTTACAAGTTCAATCTTCTCGTCCAGTCTATAATTCATCGTATACATCAACACTTTTAAACATCAACGACAAGGATTTTCAATTCCAATATGTTGAATTTCAACAAATGTATTTCAATCCCAATAGTTTTGATTCCAATTTAATGTCTACCTTGGCTTTTTATGCCTATATGATTTTAGGCGTTGATGCAGAATCGTTTGAGTTGGATGGAGGAAATAATTATTTTCAAAAAGCACAAGAAATTGTCAATTTAGCAATGCCTTCAGGGGGGAAAGGTTGGTCACAATCTGAAAAAACCAATAATCGGTATTATTTGGTGAATGATATGTTGTCCAATACATTTAAACCGTACCGAGAAGCATTATTTCAATATCATTTTCAAGGGTTAGATAGGATGCAATCTGACTTGAAAAAAGGGAAAGAGGCTATTATAAATGCGGTAAATACTTTGGAAGGGTTACACAAAACACGTCCAAATGCTTATTTAACGCGATTATTTTTTGATGCTAAATCAGATGAAATCGTCACTGTTTTTTCCGGAGGGCCATCTGTTCCCATTGATGGTTTAGTTGATAAACTTTCTAAAATATCTCCTATTAACAGTTCAAAATGGAATAAAATTAAATTTTAATTTGCACTCCACTTAGTACCAATTATGATTACGGCATTACGCATTGAGAATTATGCATTGATTGAAAAATTATCTGTTGATTTTACGGATGGTTTTGCGGTGATTACTGGAGAAACAGGAGCCGGAAAATCGATTCTATTAGGTGCGCTTGGTTTAGTTCTCGGCAATCGAGCAGATCTTAATTCTCTTAAAAATAAGCAAGAAAAATGTATCATTGAAGCCCATTTTGCGATTCAAAATTATGCATTGCACGATTTTTTTGAAACAAATGATTTAGATTATGATCCGCTTACCATTTTAAGAAGAGAAATATTGCCTTCGGGAAAATCCAGAGCATTTATCAATGATACTCCGGTTAATTTAAACGAACTCCAAGCTTTGGGTGAGGCTTTAATTGATATTCATTCACAACACGAAACACGTGCTTTAAATGATGAAGTGTATCAATTTCAAATTATAGATACGGTAGCCCAACTACAACCTAAAGTAATTCAATATCAAGAAGAATTAAAGGCCTATCAAAAGGCAATGCAAAAAGAAGTAGCACTTCAACAAGCATTAAACGAAAGTTTAAAAGAGCAAGATTATCATGCTTTTTTGTGGGATGAATTACAAGCAGCTCAACTTGAAGAGGGTATTCAAGAAGAATTGGAAATGCAACTTGAAAAGTTAAGCAATGTTGAATTGATAAAAGATCAAATTGCTAAAGCTGTAGGAATCACCCAATCAGAACAATTTGGTGTACTTCCTCAAATTAAAGAAATAAGAGCTGCTTTACAAAGAATAGCAAGCTTTTCCAATGAATACACACAGTTTTATGAGCGTGTTGCTAGTGTTGTAATTGAAATGGATGATCTTTCGAAAGAATTGGAATCCTCAATGGAATCGTTGCATTCTGATCCTGTAGTGTTGGAGAATGTTTCTCAAAAATTACAGCAACTTTATGCACTGCAAAAAAAGCATCAAGTCACTTCAGTAGCTGAATTACTCCAAATCCAAATGGATTTAAAAAACAAGGTGAGTGCGGTGAGTGATTTAGAAGAATCCTTGCAAGAAGTCCAAGGACAGATTGCACGTCATAAAGAAACCTTAGATACTTTGGCTACAACACTTCATGAGCAGCGACAAGCTGTAATTCCTGTTTTATTAGATAAAATTGAAGCGTTATTGCATCAACTAGGAATGCCTAATGCTCGTTTTCAAATCGATTTAAAGCAGCAGAATCAGTATTATAAAAATGGTAAAGATGCAATTACGTTTTTGTTTTCGGCCAATAAAGGGGCTGACTTTGGATTATTGCGAAAAGTAGCGTCAGGAGGTGAGTTGTCCCGTATAATGTTAGCGGTCAAAGCAGTAATGGCAGAAAATAGTCAGCTGCCCACTTTGATATTGGATGAAATTGATACTGGAGTTTCGGGTGAAATAGCGCATAAAATGGGTGAAATAATGCGTGGGATGAGTCATCATATGCAGCTTTTTGCAATTACGCATTTACCACAAATTGCAGGAAAAGGAGCTGTACATTATAAAGTGTATAAAGAAATTGTTGCAGATACTACATTTTCACGATTGAAGCAATTAACGAATGAAGAGCGAATTCAAGAAATTGCACAAATGTTATCAGGGAATGTAATTACAGAAGCAGCAATGGGTCAAGCCCGAGAATTGCTCAACTAAAAAATAGAATTATCTTTGTAATATACTAATTGAAATTGAATCATTATGATTATAGAACCAAGAATGCGTGGATTTATCTGCTTGACAGCGCATCCAACAGGATGTGCACAAAACGTTAAAAATCAAATTGCTTATGTAAAGGCAAAAGGAAAAATCGACGGTGCAAAAAGAGTACTTGTGATTGGAGCTTCTACAGGATTTGGTTTAGCTTCACGTATTACCAGTGCTTTTGGTTGTGATGCGGCTACAATTGGAGTGTTTTTTGAAAAACCAGGAACAGCAGGGAAAACCGCTTCTCCAGGATGGTATAATTCTGCGGCTTTTGAACAAGAAGCACAAGCGGCTGGACTTTATGCAAAAAGTATCAATGGTGATGCTTTCTCTAATGAAATAAAAGCACAAACAATTGAATTAATTAAAGCGGATTTAGGTCAAATTGATTTGGTGATTTATAGTTTAGCATCACCTGTGCGTTTGCATCCTACGACTGGGGTGCTACATCGTTCTGCTTTAAAACCAATTGGAGGGACATTTACTAACAAAACAGTTGATTTTCATACGGGTGTAGTTTCACAAGTTTCTATCGAACCCGCACAACAAGAAGATATCGATAATACGGTTGTGGTAATGGGAGGTGAAGATTGGACCATGTGGATGGAAGCTTTGAAAAATGCTGGAGTTTTATCGGAAGGAGCAATGACTGTTGCGTATTCTTATATTGGGCCAGAAGTGACCAAGGCTGTATATCGTAACGGAACAATTGGTAGAGCTAAAGATCATTTAGAAGCTACAGCTGCAGTGATTACTTCGCAATTAAGTGAGCTAGGAGGGAAAGCGTATGTTTCAGTAAATAAAGCATTGGTAACCCAAGCCAGTTCAGCTATTCCTGTAATTCCTTTGTACATTTCTTTATTGTATAAAATAATGAAAAGAGAAGGGATACATGAAGGATGTATTGAACAAATGGAACGATTGTACAGTGATCGATTGTATGGTAAACAAGGTATTCCAGTGGATCAAGAAAATAGAATCCGAATTGATGATTGGGAAATGCGTGAGGATGTTCAAGCAGAAGTTGCCAAATTATGGGAAGAAGCTACAACAGATTCATTACCAGGTATAGGCGATTTAGCAGGTTATAAAAGTGATTTCTTGAATTTATTTGGATTTGGATTTGAAGGCGTTGATTATTTAGCAGATGTTAATGAAGTAGTAAATATTCCTAGTATTTCATAAAAAACAACATATTTAACATTAAAACAGCTTGATATATTTATCAAGCTGTTTTTTTATTCTTATTTTTAGACAAAATTTATAACCAAAAAACTTTAGTATTTATGAGAAAAATTACACTTAGTGTTGTTTTGTTTTTCCTCGTTCAACTCAGTTTTGGTCAATCATTAAGTCAATATACTTTTTCGCAAAGTATTGGAACCTATACGGCCATTTCAGGGGGGACAGTAGTAGGAAATACGGCAACAGATGATGAGCGATTTGTTGATCCTGCAGTTCCTTTAGGAGGGACTTCTTCAACAGGAGTTGGTTTACCTATCGGTTTCAACTTCGTATTTAATGGGGTAACTTATGATCGTTTTGCAATTAATGCTAATGGATGGATTTCGTTAGGTTCATCTTCGCTATCTCCTGCTGTTGATCTAACTTCAACCTCAGTGTATACCCCTTTATCTACGGTGACTGCTGCACTTCCGAATACAAAAGTTGCAAGAATAGCAGCCTTTGCCAGAGATTTGCAAGCTCAAGCTGGTGCTGAAATACGCTATCAAGTTTTGGGTACAGCTCCTAACAGAACCTTAGTAGTTCAGTGGAAAAATTACATAAAATACTTAGCTGTTGGCGATTCCATGAATTTTCAAATACGATTAGTTGAAACCGCTAATTCAGTTCAAGTAGTCTTTGGATCAATGACCAACAACGCTACCGATAGTTTAATCGATTGTGGATTACGAGCTGCTCCGAATACTACAGCAACTAATTTTGCAAATCGTACTTCGACAACAAGTTGGTCGTCTTCAATTGCCGGTTCAGTTGCTACTGACGCCATGTTGATTACCCAATCAATTTTTCCTCCCAACGGATTGACATATGTATGGTCAACGCCACCAAACTGTACGGGTACTCCAACTCCAGGAAATACCGTGTCTAGTGCGGCTGCTGTGTGTGCATCTACTTCTTTTTCTTTGTCTTTACAGAATCAAACCGCTGGATCATCGGTTTCTTATCAATGGCTAACTTCTTCCGATGGTGTTTCTTATGCTAATGCAAGTGGAACAGCTAATGAAAGTACTTATGTGACTACTCAGAATACTTCAACTTATTACAAATGTTTGGTGACCTGTACTGCAACAGGTTTATCAGCTGAAAGTACTCCAATACAGGTTGGTATTAATCCAGTTAATGCCTGTTATTGTACTCCAACCTATACTACAGGTAAAACTGAAGGAGATTTAATTGCAAACATTGTAATTAATGGAACCACGCTTTCTAATAATTCAGGGACTGCAGCTACAAATCCTGCATACACCTATTTTACAGGTCAACCCAATTATACTGCAAATTTACAAGCAGGTGGGACTTACACCGTAACGGTTACTGTTGGAACTTTTGGTGGTCAAAATGTTTCCATGTGGATTGATTACAACGATAATGGTGTTTTTGAGAGTAATGAACGAATTGGTTCCTCAACAGCTGCTATAAATGCAAATGGTACAGCTACGTTTTCAATTTCATTAGCTTGTAATCCACCATTAGGAACACACAGAATGCGAGTACGTGATGTTTGGAATCAAACGGGTAATACAATTGATCCTTGTTTGAATTATGGATATGGTGAAGCCGAAGATTATGATATTACGATTACGACTCCTGTGGCATGTCCTCAGCCTTCAAATGTTTTTGTATCTAACTTAACAACAACTACTGCTACACTTGGTTGGACAGCAGGTTGTACAGAAACCTCATGGATGATTTATGCAGTACCCGCAGGTAGTTCTGCTCCAACACCAGGATTAGGTACAGTTGTGAATGTAAATCCCTATGTGATTATGGGTCTTACTCCTAATACGGAATATGATTTTTATATCGCAGCAGATTGTTCTTCAAATGGAACAAGTTTATTGACGGGTCCGGTTTTATTTAGAACGTTAGTTCCTCCGCCAGCAAACGATGATTGCGCTGCAGCCGTTCAATTAACGGTTGGTGAAACTATTGCTTCCAATCCTGTGACAGGTACAAATGTATCTGCTACAAACTCTAATGGTCCAGCTCCCGGATGTGCTAGTTTTTTAGGCGGAGATGTTTGGTATAGTGTTGTAGTTCCAGTATCTGGGAATGTGACTTTGGAAACTAATTCGGTTACAGGAAGTGCAATCACCGATACAGGTATGGCAGTTTATACTGGTAATTGTAACGGATTGACCTTGTTAGCTTGTGATGATGATTCAAGTAACAATGGTAACTTTTCTTTGATAACTTTAAATGGATTAAATCCCGGTCAACAACTTTATGTGAATGTTTGGGAATATGGCAATGATTCTTTTGGAAATTTCCAGATTTCAGCCTATGATTGTTCCTCTGCAACGCCTGCACCAACTGGTGATGCAGATCAAAGTTTCTGTGGAACTGCTATAACCTTTGATTCCATTGGCGTTACAGGCCAGAATGTATTGTGGTATGCTTCACCAACAGGAGGTACTGCTTTTTCAGGTTCAGATGTTGTGGTTGATGGTACAACTTACTATGCATCACAAACGATTAATTGTGAGAGTTTCAATCGTTTAGCGGTTACTGTTCATGTGAGTCCATCACCGACAGTAAACTCAATCGATCTTTTAGTTTGTGATTTAGATGGAGATGGTTCCGAAATTTTTGATCTTACAGCTTCAGAAAGTTCTATTTCAAATGAAGTAGGCTTAACCTATTCCTACTATGTTGATTATTTTGAAGCAGAATCAATGGTAAATCCTATTACTGTTGCAACAGCTTATATGGGTACTAATGGGCAAATTATTTTTGTACGTGTAGAAAATACTTCAGGATGTTATTCTATTGCAGAAATTACACTTGTAGTTGCTACGCCGTCTGCTGCTCCAACAGGTAATCCAACGCAAGATTTCTGTACTTCGGGAACTCTAGCTGATTTGTCTGTAATTGGAACAAATATTTCATGGTATGCTGCAGCAACAGGTGGTAATCCACTAGCGCTAACCACTGCATTAGTTGATGGGGCAACTTATTTTGCTTCTCAAAATGAAATGGGATGTGAAAGTAGTGATCGCTTAGCAGTTACAGTTCAAGATACCTGTGCTAGTGTAGGATGTTTAACAGATACATACGGTGAATATCCAACAGGATTAATAACTCCAAGCTGTTCAGGAACAGCTCAAATAATTACCGCTGCTGGTTGGGCCGGTGAATATTCAAGTATAAGCGTGACCTCGGGGGTTCAATATACGTTTTCAAGTTCAGTGACAACGGATTATATCACTATTGGTAATCAAGATGGGACAGTAGGTTTTGCTGCTGGAACAACTCCATTGGTTTGGACTGCTAACTTAACAGGAACAGTTCGTTTCTATACACATGCAGACGATGCTTGTACTGCCAATCAAAACGCTAGAACGCGCTCAGTTGCTTGTGGAACCGTTCCTCAAGCGCCTAATAATGATTCTTGTGCATCTCCAGTAGCATTAACCGTTGGTGGAGTATATGCTGATAATGATATCGACACGACTAGTTTAGGGGCAACGTTAAGTGCTGAATTACCTGCGCCGAGTTGTGGTAATTTTAATTTTGCAACCGCAGGAAAAGATGTTTGGTACAGTTTTGTTGTACCTGCTTCGGGTAATGCAACTGTTGAAACTGCAGGAACAACAACAGGAGGACCTGGAATTGATACTGTAGTTCAAGCCTATACAGGAACATGTGGAGCATTGACAGCAGTGAATTGTGATGATGATGGAGCAACAGAAGTAACTGTTGGACATTCAAAATTAGTATTGACAGGGTTAACACCAGGACAAACTATTTTATTGCGTTTGTTTGGTTATAATGGTGCTCAAGGTAACTTCGGACTTTCTGTTTATGACGCGTCATTAAGTACAGTTGAGTTAAATGACACACAATTTACAGCTTATCCAAACCCAGTTAAAGATCAATTGACCCTTACGTCTTCTGAGGCAATTGAGAGTATTCAATTGTTTAACTTAGTGGGGCAAGAGGTAATTTCTCAAAAGATAAATGCTGCTTCGGCTCAAATTGACATGAGTCATTTACCTTCTGGAACTTATTTGGTTCGTGCCTATGCCAATGGACAATTGAAAACCATAAAAGTAATAAAGCAATAAGTTACTCATAAACATGTTAAAAATGTCCCGATTAATCGGGACATTTTCTTTTTGTATGAAGTATATTTGCCAAAATTTTCAGCAATGCTGTTTTCAATAATCATACCCGTTTACAATCGACCTGACGAAATTGACGAACTCTTATCCAGTTTGTTGCAGTCTACATATACTAATTTTGAAGTAGTTATTATTGAAGATGGTTCTTCAATTGATTGTAAAAGTGTAGTTATGAACTATGCGCAAAAACTTAAAATTTCCTATTATTTTAAAGCAAATTCTGGACCTGGAGATTCTCGGAATTTTGGGATGAAAGTAGCCAAAGGAGACTACTTTATTATTTTTGATTCCGATTGCATTATCCCATCACATTACTTATCCGCAGTAGCCCAAGAATTAAAGGCTAATTATGTAGATTGTTTCGGGGGACCAGACAAAGCCTTAAAATCATTTTCTTATATCCAACGGGCGATTAATTTTGCAATGACTTCCTTTTTAACAACTGGAGGGATTCGAGGTGGTTCGGAAAAAATTGATAAATTTCAACCCCGTAGTTTTAATATGGGATTATCAAGAAAAGCTTTTGAAGCGTCAAAAGGATTTGATAGTATACACCCAGGAGAAGATCCCGATTTGTCGATACGACTTTGGAAAATGGGATTTAAAACACGTTTGTTTAAAGAAGCTTTTGTTTATCACAAAAGACGTATCGATTGGGAGAAATTTAGCGTCCAAGTCAATAAGTTTGGTAAAGCTCGTCCCATATTAAATCGTTGGTATCCTGAATATGCCAAAATCACATTTTGGTTTCCAACCCTTTTTATTTTTGGACTATTCCTGTCTACTATCGGTTTAGTGTTTTTATGGGATTGGGGGCTGAAATTGTATTTCCTTTATTTTGTGCTTATTTTCTTGTTTTCATCGGTACAAAATCGCAACCCAATAATTGGTTTTCTATCCATTATTGCTGTTTGGAAACAATTTATGGGATACGGTTCAGGTTTCATTAAATCCTATTATAAGATTCACATCTTAAAACAAAAACCGCAAGAAGCATTTCCTGAATTGTTTTTTAAAAAACCGCTAGAAGTCCAATTGACAGAGGAAATTCATATTGAAAAAGAAGCCGAAGAACCCATTCATAAGTCGGTGGAAAAAGCACTGGATAAAATTATCGCTCCAATCCATAAAATTGTAGAAACGGCACCTGTCAAAACTAAAATTATTGGACTCACCGGTGGAATTGGAAGTGGTAAAACAACAATTGCAAATTATCTAATTGCCAAAGGCTATCCCGTTTATATTTCGGATTTAGAAGCAAAAAAAGTGATGGATTTTCCAGAAATTATTCAGAAAATCGCAGCTGTTTTTGGCCCCGAAGTACTAGAGAACGAACATAAATTAAACCGTGAACAACTCGCAGCTATTGTTTTCAATAATCAAGAAAAACTCAAACAGTTAAACGCAATTGTTCATCCCGCTGTAAAACAACATTTTGATCAATGGATAAATGCCAATAAAAAATTTCCTTTCCTTTTTAAAGAAGCAGCAATTCTTTTCGAAAGTGGAAGTTATAAGGACTGTGATGCAGTGATTACCGTTACCGCGCCCCTAGAAGTTCGTATTGCTCGCGTACTTAAGCGCGATCAAACTACACGTGAGAAAATTCTGCAACGCATTAACAATCAGTTGTCTGACGAAGAACGTGCCGCTCGAAGCCACTATGTGATTCAAAATGAAAACTTCGAAGCAACCAAACGGCAAATTGAAGAAATTCTTATTTCATTGAAAAATAAGCAATAAACAACCGCTGTGTTAATGTTTGGTTAATACATTAACACAACAAATGTTAAAATCCCTAATTTTGAGGTGATGAATAAATTTGTTTTTCGCCTCTTAGTACTTTTAATGAGTGTCTCCTTGTTGGGGATCATTTTAGTACAAGTGTATTGGTTCAATACCTCTCTAGAACGTAGCGAAGAACAATTTAAATTCCATGTAAAACAAGTACTTGGAAATGTTGTCCAAAAGATTGAAAAGCAAGAGAAATACACCTTTTTGAACCGGTATAATTTCTTGAAAGATAGTACGGGAAAAGTCCCTCAAAAGAAGGATTTTTTAATCTATAAATACTATCAGCACAACAATAAAACCAATCAGACAATCATTTATTCCAACAGTATTAATGTGGAAGATTATGATATTCAACGTTCGTTCTTTGATAAAGATGATGATTCTACAGTAATTAAAAACTTTACTACAAAACGTAAAATTTCGGTATACAGTGGTAACGTGCTAGCCGATCGCGGAATTAAAACCAAAATAACTCCCGACATTACTATTGAACGCGAAGGAACCATTGATATCATGCAAGATGCGCAATTTGAAGCAAGTTTTAAAGATATCGTTGCTCAATATCCAATTCAAGAGCGTATCAATGGTGCTGTTTTAGCCAAGTTGTTGGATGCAGAATTGAAAGAATACGGAATTACCACTCCCTTTGAATTCAATATCTACAGCAACGGATTAGCTACAAAAATTAAGTCGGAACATTTCAATTACGATAAATATTCAACCTATTCTATTCCCGTATTTATTGATAATGATGGTAATAACCGATACAACCTTTTGTTGAATTTTCCGCAAAAAAAGAAATTCCTATTCTCGGATATTCTTGCAATTACCTTACTCTCAATCGTTTTTACGTTGATCATCATCATCGCATATGCCAATGCATTACATCAATTGATCAAACAGCGTCAGATTTCTGAAATTAAAACGGATTTCATCAATAATATGACGCATGAATTTAAGACACCCATTGCAACGATTAATCTTGCGCTGGATGCTATTCGAAATCCCAAAGTCATTGACGATAAAGAAAAGGTTTTTCGTTACCTTCAAATGATTCGTGATGAGAATAAACGGATGCATGCTCAAGTAGAAAATGTTCTCCGAATTTCTAAGCTAGAAAAGAAAGAATTAGATATAAGTAAAGAACCCCATGATGTGCATGAAATTATTGAAGATGCCATCGAACACGTGAACCTCATTGTAGAAGACCGCAATGGATGCATTAACAATCATTTAGATGCTGTGCGAAGCACCGTTTTATTAAATGATGTACATTTTACCAATGTAATTGTTAATATTTTGGACAATGCGATAAAATATTCTGCAGAGGAACCCGTTATTGAAATTAGCACGGAGAATATTAAGGATTTTATTTTAATAAAAATTAAGGATAACGGGATAGGAATGAGCAAAACAGCTCAAAAAAGAATTTTTGAAAAATTCTACCGCGAACACACCGGAGATGTTCACAATGTGAAAGGACACGGTCTAGGTTTGGCCTATGTGAAAAGAATAGTGGACGATCACAACAGTCAAATCTTTGTGGAAAGCGAAAAAGGAAAAGGAAGTACATTCATTATTAAAGTCCCACTGATAAACTAAAATACAATGGAAAAAGAAACAAAAAAAATCCTACTCGTTGAAGATGACCAAAACTTCGGTGCCATCCTGAAAGATTATTTATCCTTAAATGATTTTGAAGTTACCCTTGCCAAAAATGGAATGGAAGGCTTTGAAAAATTTAAAAAAGACACCTACGATTTGTGCATTCTTGACGTGATGATGCCCTACAAAGATGGGTACACGTTGGCCAAAGAAATTCGTGAAAAAAATAAAGAAATTCCATTGATTTTCTTAACAGCAAAAACCATGAAAGAAGATGTTCTCAAAGGCTATAAAGTGGGCGCCGATGATTACTTGAACAAACCTTTTGACTCAGAAGTACTGCTGATGAAAATCAAAGCGATTATGCAACGTAAAACATCAGAAACCAAAGCAGAAAATACTCAATTCGAATTTCAAATTGGTAAATTTCACTTGAACTCTAAATTACGTTTCTTAACATTCCCTGGTGAAGAACCCATTAAATTATCTCCCAAAGAGAATGAGTTGTTAAAATTATTGGCGTTGTATGTTGAAGATTTAATGCCCCGCGAATTGGCTCTAACTAAGATTTGGCGCGATGATAATTATTTCACTTCACGTAGTATGGACGTGTATATCGCTAAATTGCGTAAGTATTTAAAAGACGATCCTAATGTGGAAATTCTGAACATTCACGGTGAAGGTTTCCGTTTAGTAGTAAAAAAATAAATCCATTATCCCTGTCTTCACGGCAGGGATTTTTTTTGGGAGCAATTCGGGCTATCCGTTTCAAGTTGGCTCGTAAAAGCACAGCAAAAAAATACCGAAAACAGGCGCTTCTAAGGGCGCGCTGTTTTCGGTGTTTTGCTTAGTGCTTTTCCTTTGCCAAGCTTTCCACTACTATCCCGGCTATCATTCGTTGTACAACACAATCTACTGCCATTCCAAGACAAGCGCAAAGCAAGGTTTTTCTGCATGAGTGATGATAAACGTGTCCTCATGTCGGCCAATCTGAGCTGTTTGCCCCAAATTTAACTCCCGCATAAAGTTCATTTCCAAAGCAGTTACTTCTTGTTTCATCAATTGCTTTGCATCACAATGGTCCAAACACCATTCCAAATACTTCACATTATTCGCGTGATTTACAATATCTAAATCAGAGAGTTTTACAGTATACGCTTCAATCGTTTCCACCGTTTCCTTTAAATCAATTTTTTGAAACGTTTGTAAGGTTGCTCGCTCGGGATTTTTTATAAAATGGTCATGTGGCAATGCCAAGGGATCTGGACGACGGGTTTTGGTATTAATTACTGCCCAATAGGTTTCACAACCCACCAATTTTTGATCTCCTTTCCAAAGTTCTAAACAACGAATCGATCGTGAATTTTCTAAAGAATTGATCCATGTTTTTACCGTAACTGTATCTCGCCACTGGGGAAGCGCCTTTATTTCAACGCGCATCCGACTTAAAACCCAGGCTTGGTGGTGGGCTTGCATGTCGCTAAAACTTAACCCTCCTAATTCGGCATGGGCTCCAGCTGATAACTGTAATAAATTGCACAATTCGGTATATTTTAAAACCCCGTTGGGATAACATTGTAAGAAGTTAATCGTCCAGTTTTGGGTAAAGGTTGACGTAAAGTCGGGTGAAATGGGCATTTTATGTATTAATTAAATTCAAATCCAAAAGTCAACACCGCCGAGTAGGAGGAATGAAACAAATCGCGGTATCGCGACACACTCTCGGCCATACTGTAATTGGTATGCGAAAAATGAAGTCCGCTGTAAACACTTACAGTCTTCCCCAATTGGTAATCGGCATAGGCACCTAGGCGTGTTACAACTCCGTTTTGACTCGCCAATCGGTTACCGTTTTCTTTATGGGTTAATTTCTCAAAACCAAGAGTAAAACAGGGGGTTACTTCCCATTTGGAATTGATTGGGAACGCATAGCCCAATTGTCCATACCATAGCGTTTGATTACTTTTTGTGTAATATAAAAAATCGGGTTGCGGCGTGAATTTGTACTGGGTATAACTCAAACCGCCTGTAAATTCTACATTATATATTTTAAACAAGGTAAAGTTAATATCCATACCCACAGGAGTGGAGTAAAATTTGTTTAAAGCTGTATTGCCAAATTCAATAGGAACAAAGGCTCCTAAACGCATTTTGGGTTCTAAATCAAATTCTTTAATTTTTTTTTCTTGTCCGTAGTTAGAAAATCCAAGACAAAGGCAAAGTGCGATTATTATTTTTTTCATGGCTAAAAATTAATGATTGATGAAACTTGATCAGTTCCAATGGTAATGTTTTGACTAAACGAATTGGTGATTTTGGTTTCATAATTATACACCGAATACGAAATTGTCACCGTTTGATTTTTTTTCACTTGATAGTAAAAGTTATTTTCATAATTGTATGAATCGCCATAGGTATTGCCAATTCCTGTAAAACTTACCTCTTTTACGGTTTTTGCGTAATTATTGGTTTGAAATTGTACGCTCAAGTTTACCGCTTCTGAATTTTGAAACAAATAGATTTTTTGAGTATTTAGTTTATTGGTGTCTAAATTAGTCAAGGGCGTATAGATTGGTAAATACGTTGCATTACCTTCATAATTGGCATACATAACTTCATAGGGTTTAAACGTAGAAAAACGAATTTTACCTTGTGCATTAGTTGTATAACTAAAACTATCATTCAAATGGTCATAGGGGCCATAGGTATCACCCGATCCCGTTGAGTAGGTAATGGGTAAATTTGCTAAAGGATTGCCTTGTGCATCCAAAAATTCATTTTCTATTTCGATAATTGCGGTTCCATCATAAGGTGGTTCACACGCTGAAGTCAAACCTAAAAGGCAGATAAAAAGGAGGAGTTTGATTTTTTTCATAAATACTATTTCTTCTATAGATGCAATTTATGCAAAATGGTTTCAAATTTTTCTTCAAAATTAAACCAATATACATTAGGTGTGCGTTTGAACCATGTTAATTGGCGTTTTGCAAATCGTCGCGTATTCATTTTTATCATTGCTACGGCTTCCTCGAGGGTTACTTTTTCATCCAAATAATCAAATATTTCGCGGTAACCAACAGTCTGAAGTGCATTTTTATCCCGGTAAGGATATAAGTCACTCACTTCTTTCAATAATCCTTGTGCCATCATGATGTCTACGCGTTGGTTGATTCGGTTATACATCATTTCTCGATCAGATTCAAGTCCGATCAAAAGGGAATGAAAGGGACGCGTATTTTGTTTTTTACCAATAAATGACGAATAGGGTTGCCCTGTACCGATACAAACTTCTACAAAGCGTTTCATGCGTTGCGGATTTTGTAAGGTTTGCGGGTTCTCAAGCGTTAATTTTTGATAGTATTCAGGGTCGCGTTGTTGTAAGGTCGTTTGCAAGTAGGCGAGTCCCTCGCTATCGTATAGTGTGTTAATCGTGTCGCGAACCGACGGGTCGATATCGGGAAAACTATCAAAACCTTTTAGTACGGCATCAACATACAATCCAGATCCACCGACCATAATTTGTATTGGATTCTTTTGAAAAAGTGTTTCGAGTTGTGCAAGAGCTTCGGTTTCAAAGTCACCTACGCTATACGAATCGTGAATGGAGCGATTTTGAATAAAATGATGGGGTGCTGCAGCAAGTTCATCGGGTGTGGGAACTGCAGTTCCAATTGTCATTTCTTTATAAAATTGACGACTGTCACACGAGATAATGTCACAACCAAAATGATTGGCGAGGCGGATGGCCAGTGCGGTTTTTCCAATTGCTGTTGGGCCGATAACCGTGATTAAGACGGGTTGGTTTTGCATGCAACAAAGATATGATTTTGAACGATAGTCTGCAGGTACTTTAGCCCGGATAGCAGCAAGTAGCTCCCGAAGCATGAGGGACTACTGCGAATAGCCGGAAAAAGCTCCAAAAATTAAAATTTAAGGACTTTCAACACTTTATTTTTTCGCAAATAGCCCTGAATTATGGTTCGGGTATCGCGGTTATTTTGCATGGGGATGATCAGGTTTTTCAAGATATCAATGTTCATGATTTGATAATTCAAGTCGTAGAAACAATAGCCTTTGTATATTCCATTTTCAATCAAAACGGCGCTGCGTTCTTCGGTGCGGCGTCCGCGGTCAATCACAACGAGCGTTTGATTGCCAAATTGCGCTTCTTCTAGGTATTCCTCTACACGGGCATTGTAAATCTCAGGAGCTTCGGCTTGGATGCAGGCTCCGTTACATTCTTTAATTTTAAATTGAAAGCAACTGTTTTGCGATTCATATAACCCATTTATTTTTTGGCAAAGTTGGTATTTTTCAGTGATCTTAAACAAATAGTTTTTTCCTTCCTGAATACTAGCAAATGAGGTAATTTCCTTTTTTCGTCCGTCGGCTTTGTGGAGTTGTAGGCTTAAATACCCGTCATTGGTGAGGACTTCATACAATGCCCATTGGAAAATGCTTTTGCGTTGGGCGCGATTGTAAATTGGTTTATTGATTTTAATTTCTTCACTTTCCTTCAATAAAGCAATGAGTTCGCTCCCGGTTTCTTCATAGGTCACGGCAAAAACTTCGCGTTGAATTTTTTTGCTTTTACTCGAACTTCCTGTAAAGTGTTGATTGACTCTTTTTTTGATGTTCTTGCTTTTACCGATGTAGATCAAATCGCCGTTTTCGTTGTGGATGTAGTAGATTCCCGTTTTGGTAGGTAAGGCTTCCACGATATCGAGGAGTTTGGGCGACATACCTGATTTGATTTCTGTTTTTACTAAGCTTTTCAAAATCTCTTTTTCAGAATCTTTGGAAAGCAAGAGTTTGAACAATTTTACCGTTGCCATCGCATCACCACTTGCACGGTGCCGATCAGCCATTGGAATTCCAAGCGCTCGAACTAATTTTCCTAAACTGTACGACGGTTGGTCTGGAATTAATTTTTTAGAAAGTTCGACAGTACACAAGGTAGGCCGCTTGAAGTCGTACCCTAAACGTGTAAATTCTGTACGCAGAATGCGGTAATCAAAAGCAGCGTTGTGGGCGACCACTATGCAATCTTCAGTAATTTCTATAATTCGTTTTGCTACTTCGAAAAACTTTGGAGCACTGCGTAACATGGCATTGTTGATTCCTGTTAATTTAACAACAAAGGGTTGGATAGGAATTTCAGGATTGACCAAACTAATAAATTGATCAACGACTTCATGACCATCAAATTTATAGATAGCAATTTCTGTGATGCCTTCTTCGTTGAATTGGCCGCCAGTGGTTTCTATGTCAAGAATGCAATACAAATTTCTAGTTAACTTCGTTGTTTTAAATTGCGTAAAAAGGAATTCAAAATAGTAGGTTTGGCAAAAGTACGTCTTTCCCAGTAAGGAAAAAAGGTCAAATCTATTTTATCCTCAAGGTTTTATGAATAGTTACGAACACCAAAAAGGCTGCTGCCGATACGAACCATCGTACTTCCACACGCAATTGCTATTTCATAATCACCAGACATACCCATGGAGAGTATCTCAAAGGAACAATTGGGAGTTGGTTTCGTTTTAAAGTGATCGAATAAGGATTTAAGTTGTTGGAATTCCTTTTGAATTTGCGTTGTATCTTCTGTAAAAGTAGCCATTCCCATAAGTCCTTTAATCTGTATATTCTTGAGCGATAGCAACTTGTCTGACTGTAGGAGCTCTTCGAGTTCGACGGCATCGAATCCAAATTTTGTCTCTTCTTCAGCAATATGGATTTGCAGTAAACAATCAATAACACGGTTGTTTTTTATTGCTTGTTTATTGATTTCTTCTAATAATTTGAAACTATCAACCCCATGAATTAACGCTACATAGGGTGCCATGTATTTCACTTTGTTGGTTTGTACATGACCAATCATATGCCATTGGATATCTTTGGGTAATTGTTCCCATTTGTCGGTCATTTCCTGGATTTTATTCTCCCCAAAAATTCGTTGACCCGCTTGATACGCTTCCAATAAATCGCTTACAGGTTTTGTTTTTGAAACAGCAACCAAGGTAACTTGCTGGGGTAATTGCGACTGAATAAACTGTAGATTTTTGGTGATCGACATTGCTATTTCTTGTATAATTTTAAGATTTCTTCATTTTTTTTGGCAATCCAATCGGCGAGTGGCATACCATCAATTTGAATAGATTCTAATTTACCTGATGCGATTTCTTCTCCAGTAACACGCATTCGTGTGGTGGAGAGATCTTTTCCAGTTTTTTTGGAAAAAGTCAATTCGAGTACTTGAATTGTATTGTTTTGGTAATAAAAAGTAGCCGTAACTTTTTCGTAGTTTCCTCCGCTAAAGTTGATTATACTTTCTAGTTGACCTTTTAAAAGAATTTTGTTTTTTTTCTTTTTTCGTTCTTTATCGTCATTCACCAAGGCTTCTTTTTCTGAGTCAGATTCCAAAAGATTGTAAACCAATAGTTTGAAGTTTCCTTTCCCTTTTATGGTATGTGAACCCGAAGCAGTTTGTTTGTCACTCAATACTTTTTTATCTCCATTAGAAATTAAAAGTTCGACATTTTTATCATTTTTATTGGTACAAATACTATCGATTTGCTTGACAGTAAATGTCTTCTTTTGTGCCCAAACAGCTGAGCCGATTAGGAATAGTAAAATAAAGATTTGTTTTTTCATAACGACCAGTTTAAAGTTCGTAAACCATTAAGCCACTACGAAACTTAGGTTCGATATACGTGCTTTTTGGGGGCATAATTAATTGATTGTCGGCCAAAGCTTTGATTTCAGAAATTTCAATGGGGAACAACATGAAGCCCACTTCAAACTCTCCTTCATCGACCAACTCTTTTATAGTTAAAATGGATTGTTTACCGGGGATGTATTCAATTCGCTCATCATTTCGCAAGTCTTCAATCCCTAGAATAGGATGCAATACTGTATCGTAAAGAATTTGGGCATCTAGGTTTTCCAGTAAGCCTGGATTTGGATTTTCTTGTTTGTAAAATAGCGCGTAAAATTCGCCATCCAGATACATTCCAAATTCAAATTTATCTTGTGGTTTCCAGAGTTCTTGAGCTTTGGGTTTGACAATAAAATGATCTTCTAGACGGTGTAAGAATTCCGATTTAGAATGGCCGTTTAGGTCACGTACTATGCGGTTGAATTCGTAAATTTTCACATTACTTTCCGCTATGAGGAAGCTCATGAAACCTTCTAAGTTGGGGTTGCCTAAATGTTTATCTTCATCATATAATAATTCGGCAGAAGCAGACCGGTGATGACCATCAGCGATGTACAACTCTGGGATTGATTCAAATTCGTGTTGAATCCACTCAATCTCAGTACTAGAGTTGATGCGCCATAAAGTGTGTTTTTCTTTATTAGTGGTCGAAAAATGATACAAGGGTTGTTCTTTTTTCTTTTCTAAAATCCAATGGTTGATCGAACTCTTATCAGGATAAGTTATTAAAACGGGTTCGGTATTAAAACCTGTTTGATGTAGATAATCTTTAAACAGTTCGACACGATATTGTAGCGTATCTTCGTGTTTTTTAATAATGTTGGCCTTGTATTCTTCAATCAATGTTCCCGCAACAATTCCTGTAAAAGAATTGGTTTTCGTCTGAATTTCATACAAAAACATCACAGGTTCTTCTTCATTTATAAATACCCCATCATTTTTAAAATCTTGGTACTTATGCGCCACTCCTTTAAAACGCTTGTCTAAAGTGATTTTTTGGGCATGAACATAGGCGGGATTGATGACATGCAAAAATGAATAGGGATTAAAATTCAACCAAGCAGCTAGCTCGGCAGGACTATAATCGTCGTAATTTCTGCACGTAACCAAACCGACTTTGTCGGCCACGGGACGAACTGCTTTAAAAGGGAGCAGGGTGGACATTTTAAATTATAAATTTTAAATTATGAATTATGAATTATGAATTATGGTTTGAAGTTCTAACGACTAAAGTCTAACGTCCAACGACTATTTCAAAAACTGTTTTGCCACTTTTTCAGCTTTTTTACTTTCACTGTAGTCATAAAATCCTTCACCTGATTTTACACCCAATTTTCCAGCCATAACCATATTTACTAACAGTGGACAAGGGGCGTATTTTGGGTTTTTGAAACCGTCGTACATTACGTTAAGGATAGACAAACAAACATCTAATCCAATAAAGTCGGCCAGTTGTAATGGTCCCATCGGATGAGCCATTCCTAATTTCATTACCGTATCAATTTCGCTTACACCGGCAACACCATTGTACAAGGTTTCGATACTTTCGTTGATCATCGGCATTAGAATTCTGTTGGCCACAAAACCTGGATAATCGTTTACTTCAGTAGGGGTTTTACCTAATTTAACCGATAACTCCATGATAATTTTGGTTACTTCATCAGAAGTATTGTAGCCACGAATGATTTCGACCAATTTCATTATTGGCACGGGATTCATGAAATGCATGCCGATTACACGCTCAGGATGTACCACTTGCGCCGCAATTTGCGTTATAGAAATTGAAGAAGTATTGGTGGCTAAAATAACATTGTGATCGCATACATCGCTCAATTGTTTGAAGATGTTCAATTTTAAACCTACGTTTTCAGTAGCCGCTTCTACCACTAAATCAACACCTACCACACCGTCTTTAATATCGGTATACGTTATGATGTTTCCAATGGTTTTGTGTTTGTCGTCTTCGGTAATGGTTCCTTTGGCAACCATTCGGTCAAGGTTAGCGGCAATAGTAGCCATCCCTTTTTCCAATGATTTTTCTGAAATATCAATTAATTTTACGGTAAATCCGCTTTGTGCAAAGGTATGCGCAATTCCGTTACCCATGGTTCCTGCACCAATTACTGCTATTGTTTTCATTCGTGAAATATCTTAGTTTGTTTTGTTTTTCTTAATCTTGGTATACTATCGTTTCATCGCATCAATTATGCGATAGGCAACACGAAGAGCCTCTGTTCCATCTTCCAAAGTAACTACAGGTGTTGTATTGTTTTGAATTGCATGAGCAAAAGACTCCAATTCGTCAAGAATGGCATTATTGGGTTCAACGGTAGGGTTGTTGAAATAAATTTGTTTGCGTTCGCCTTCAGCATTTTGTAGAATCATGTCAAAATCACCCGGATGTTCTGGGGCGTCTTTCATTTTTACAACTTCACAGGTTTTGTCTAAATAGTCAACTGAGATGTAGGCATCTTTTTGAAAGAAGCGCGATTTACGCATGTTTTTCATGGAAATACGGCTTGAAGTGATATTGGCTACACAACCGTTTTCAAACTCAAGGCGTGCATTGGAAATATCGGGGGACTGACTTAGTACCGAAACTCCGCTTGCATGAACATTTACTACTTTTGACCGCACTACGCTGAGTATAGCATCAATATCATGAATCATCAAGTCTAATACAACGGGAACATCTGTGCCACGCGGATTGAATTCAGCTAATCGATGCGTTTCGATAAACATCGGTTGTTCAATTTGGTCACGTACCGCAGTGAAGGCAGGATTGAACCGTTCCACATGTCCTACTTGACCTTTAACATTGTATTCTTTAGCTAAAGCAATAATCTCTTCGGCTTCTTCAACCGTGGTTGCAATAGGTTTTTCGATGAAAACGTGCTTCCCACTTTTGATGGCGACTTTTGCACATTTATAATGAGAAAGTGTGGGAGTGACGATATCAATTACATCAACAGCGTGAATTAATTTGGCAATGGTGTCAAAACGTTTATAGCCAAATTCTGCAGCTATTTTATCAGCATAGTCGGCATTTTCATCATAAAATCCAACCAATTCATAAAGTTCCGATTGTTGTAAAAGACGTAAGTGAATTTTGCCTAGGTGACCTGCACCGAGAACGCCAACTTTGAGCATAAAATGATATTTTTCTCAAAAGTAGCAATAAATAAAAAAACTACAATTCGGATTTACAGTTTTTGTACATCTTTTTTTGAAAGATTAGTAATGAAAATCCGATTTGCATTTTGGTAGTTTTCCCCTTATTTTTACCCTCACAAAAACAAATGTTACCGTGAAGGATACCCCAAAACATCAAGGATTGCGCAATCAATTGGTTACTCAACTGGAATCGAAAGGCATAACCGATAAAAACGTATTGGAAGCCATTCGTCTGATTCCGCGTCATTTGTTTTTGAATTCCTCCTTCGAGGATTTTGCCTATCAAGATAAGGCGTTTCCAATTGGCGCAGGTCAAACGATTTCACAACCTTATACAGTTGCTTTTCAATCCCAATTGCTCCAAGTGAAAAAAGAAGATAAAGTATTGGAAATTGGAACGGGTAGTGGTTACCAAACTGCTGTTTTATGTAAAATGGGTGCTAAAGTCTATTCGGTGGAGCGTCAAAATGAATTATTTAAAGCTACTTCATTATTGTTGCCTAAATTGGGTATTCGTGCGAAACATCTTTCATTTGGAGATGGTTACAAAGGTTTGCCAGCACATGCTCCTTTTGATAGTATAATTGTCACGGCAGGTGCCCCTATAATTCCACAGCCATTAATGGCTCAACTCAAGATAGGCGGGCGTTTAGTAATTCCTGTTGGAGACAAAGAACAAATCATGACTTTATTGATTCGGAAGAATGAAACACAATTTGAAAAGCATGAATTTGGGGACTTTAAATTCGTTCCTTTGCTCGAAAATAAAAATTGATTTAATTATATAATTTCTTCCTATATTGTCGTTTCTTAAGAAACTAACAATAAACATGAAGAAAATCACAATTATCTGCCTTCTTTTGGCTCAGGTAGTTTTAGCCCAAACCGCTGAAAAAAAAGTTTGGGATTTACTTTTGGCCAACAAACGCGAAGATGCGCGTAAACTTTTTGACAAGGAATTAAAATCCAAAAAAGAAACCAATCCCGATTATCTAATCCTCGATGCTTTTATCAGCTACGAGTCGGGGCAACTTACTTTTGATGATGCTTTCCTAAAACAATTTTTAAGTACGTGTAAAAACCGCGAGTACTTGTATCCCATTTTTTACAAACCTTTTGGTTTGGATAATCCCAACGGAAATGGGTATAATGAATTTACCTACAAAAAAATCGATTTATTAGCAGCACATCCCTTGTTTGGGACGGATCCTGTAGTTATTTATTTCAAAGCAATTTGCGATCGTAGACGTAAAGATTTTCAGGGTTTTAAAACAAATATTGCAAAGCTTAAAGCTATAACCAATTGGCAATATTGTGGCGTTTTTGAAAACTTAAACGATAGTGGTTTAGAAACGGATTATGAACCAGAAACGTATGCCAATAATGACAAACTTTTTGATGCCAACAGTAATGGAAAAGTAGGTTGGTATATCCCAGTTGATCAAGCCGATGAAGGGTATCATATCTATAATAATGAATCTGAATATGGGGATGGAATAATCTATAACCAAGTATTTATTGAATCTGCTCAAAATCAAGAGGCTTACATTAATTTTGGAGCGAGTAAATCCATCAAAATTTTCTTGAATGATGTAGAGATTTATGCCAACAACATGGTGAAATCATCAGATATGAATGCTTACCGTGTGAAAGTTACTTTACCCAAAGGAATGAATCGTTTGTTGGTAAAACTTTCGGTTGATGGTTCCAATGATAACTTCTTTGTATCCGTATTGGATGCAAACGGTGGAAATTTACCGGGTGTAACAATAACTAACACCTACAAACCCTATCAAAAATCAACATTAGAGCAGTTGAATCCATCGGAATTGGATGTTGACGTAGAAGCTTTTTTCAAAAATAAAATTGCTCAAAATCCAGACAATGTACTGTATAAAATTTTACTTTTTGAAGCGTATAACAACAATAACAAAAACGAACAAGCCTTTGATATTGTTGAAGAATTGGCCAAACAATATCCTAAATCTTCATTGATTCAAGTTTTGCAAATCAACAATTACAACAATAAAGATGATGAGCAAAAAGCTGAAGAATTAACCAAGAATATAGAAATTAACGATGAAAATTATTTTTATAATTTCTTAGTTAAAATGAAAGATAGCGACTGGTTGCGCTCTTCAACTATGGTAGAATTGGAGAAATTTAGAGATAAATCCAAGCAAATTAAGTCGGATGCCGTTACGGTAGTATTTGATTTTATAATGGCTTCACGAAAGTCGGATGTTAATCAAATGATTCAAATTTTAGAATCGTTGTTTAACAATTCAAATTACAATGAGTTCTATATCACTTCGTTTTTATCTACCTATGAAAAATTGAAAAATGACAAAGGGTTGGCAATAAAAATGTTGGAAGAAATGGTAGCGAAACGCGAGAACTTCTCTGCATTATCTGATTTATTAGAATATTATAATGATGCCAACCGTAAAGAGGATGTTATTCGAATTACTAAAGAAACTTCAGATAAATATCCTTATCATAATGGTTTACGCGATGATTATGTTGATTTATTAATCAAAGAAAAGCGTTATGATGAAGCAATGGTAGAGGTGGATCGTGCGTTGAAAAATTTCCCGTATTCGTTCCGTTTGATGCAGAAAAAAGGGACTATTTATTTCAATCAAAACAATTTAAAAGAAGCCGAAAAGTATTTCCGTATGTCATTAGTTCATAATTCGGGAAACAGTTCGTTGCGTAAACAATTGTATGATATCACCAAAACACCTGATGAAATTGAGGAAGTAGCGACTAAAGATATTTACAATGTTATTAAAAAACGTCGTAATACAACCTTGAAAGGCGATTTTGGAGTAACGGTTTTATTGGATGAGTTTATTGTAAATGTATTGCCTGAAGGTGGACGCAAATCTAAAATTACCATGTTGTATGAAATCACTTCTGAAAAGGGAATCGAAGAAATGAAAGAATACAATTTGCAAACTTACCGCAACACTTTATTGAAATCAGAAATAGTAAAACAAGACGGTTCGATTGTTCCTGCTGAGGAAGGCGATGGAACGCTTGTCTTTACAGATTTGAAAGTTGGCGATGTTATTTATATTCAATACGAACGCTATGAAAACTCTTATGGACGTTTCTATCGTGACTTTGATGTATCGTGTTATTTTAATAGTTATTATCCAGCTGTTGATGTAGTTTTTGCAATTATTTATCCGAATGAAGTTCAATTTGGAACTAATTTTATCAATGGTAATGTAACTCCAGTTCAAAAGAAAGTTAACGGTAAAAACGTACAGATTTACAAACGCGCCAATGTTCCTGCCATGGAATTGCAAGAACCGTATTCTGCAGAGTATTCTGATCTAACGAATATGATTCGCATCAGTACTATCAAAACTTGGAAAGAAATTTCCAATTGGTATTCTGATTTGGTGAAAAAACAATTGAAACAGGATAAAATTACACGTAAAACCTTTGCAGAAATTTTCCCAAAAGGTGTAACTGGCATGAAACAAGAAGCGATTGCTAAAGCCATTTACAGCTATATTGAAAGCAATATCAAGTACAGCTCACAAGATTTCCGTCAAAGCGGTTATGTGCCTCAAAAACCTTCAAAAACGATTACTACAAAATTGGGTGATTGTAAAGACGTTTCGACATTGTTTGTTTCATTAGCGGAACAAGCTGGGTTGAAAGCAAATCTAGTATTGGTATTGACTAATGATAACGGATTTACTTCGATGGCTTTACCAACAAACGATTTTAATCATTGTATTGTAAAAGTAAATTTGGACGGAAAAGAACATTTCTTAGAGTTGACAGACAAACATTTACCGTTTAAAGCACTACCAAGTAGTTTGTATAAAGCAAATGCATTGGTGATTTCTTTTGATAAAGCAGAAAATGAAAAGTCACATATTATCCAAATTCCTTTTGATAATGCTTTGCGTAACATCGCACATTCAAAAACAGAAGTAACGTTGGATGATAATTTAAAATCATTTGTAAATACGTTTACTGTTGAAGGAGCCAATAAATCGTATTATAATGAAATGTATTCTGAGGCGACCACCGAAGATGTTCGTAAAAAACAAATTGAAGAAGATTACAACAACAAGTTGAAGAAGAATGTGACATTTCAATCGGCAAAATTGATTCAGAATGAAATGTTTGACAAAGGAATTACTTTTGAAACGCGTTTTACTATTTCTGAACGTTTACAAAGTGTTGGAAATTTAAAGATTACGGATATTCCATTTTTGGACAAAGTATACACCCGTGATATTGTGGCTTTGGAAAAAAGACATTATGATATTCAATATTTTAAATATGAAACTTCGAAAGAATACCATTCAGAAGTAATTTTGAATATTCCTGCGGGTAAAAAATTCTCTGAAGTTCCTGAAAGTAAAACCTATTCGTACAAAGGTCACAAGTACGAGCTAAAGTTTGAATCAGTTAGTCCCAATGTTTTAAAAGTTACGCGAATCGTTACATTAGATTGGAACGATATTACCACAGCAGAATATCCAGAATATAAAAAGTATATTGAAGATGTTATTGCCGCCGAAGAACAAATCGTTGGTTTCAAATAAAAATAAAAAATCCGGAGCTTACCTCCGGATTTTTTTTGTTTTATAATTGTTGAAGACGATTTTTTAAGTTGTCAATCTCAGATAGTATTGAAGCAATCTGGGCTTCTTTTTCACTGCTTTTAGCTAGGTTTAATCCTTTCTCTTCCAGGATTCCTGTTACCGCTTCAATTGCTTCAGGATTAAAATCTACGATGTGTAGGAGTTTTTCGCGGTACCAGGCAACTTGAACGGCTTTTGAATCTAAATGCAATAGTTCGGCCAAAAGAATTGCTTGATTTTTGGTAGGAATACGGTACCCGTTTTCAAATTTACTAATCAAAGCCTGATCAATTACCGCCATTTCAGCTAATACACGGGTCGTAAAACCACTTTGTTCTCGCCCTTTCTTTAGTAACTCTTTCAGCATTCTTAAAATGATTTCTTGAGACGGTCAATATCGCGTTGGGAGTCACGATCTTTGAGAGTTTCCCGTTTGTCATAATTCTTTTTACCGCGGCATAACCCGATTTCTAATTTTGCCAATCCCTTTTCATTAGTGAACAATCGTAGGGGAACTATGGTAAGTCCTTTGGTCTCTACTTTTCGAGCCAAATTTTTTAATTCTTTTTTATTCAAAAGTAATTTACGTTCACTTCTGGATTTATGATTAAATGCTGTACCAAAGGCATATTCTTCAATATAGGTATTAATGGCAAATAATTCATGTCCATGGAACTCACAAAAACTCTCGGCTATTTGAACTTTTCCTAAGCGGATGGATTTAATTTCGGTACCTGTAAGTACCATTCCGGCACTGTAGGTTTCCAAAACTTCGTAATCAAAACGAGCGCGTTTATTTTGGATGTTAATTTCTTTAATCATGCTACAAATGTACGATAAATGCAGTATTTATAAGAACGTATTTTACAGGTAAAAAAAAAGGTAATCTATGATTTATGTCAGGTTTTAACTGATTTGATGCTTCTACATTTGTCCTGTAAATCTTAAACAAAAGACAAAATGAAAAAATTATTTTTAGTTGCTGCGTTAGCCTTAGTAGGATTGAACATGAATGCACAAGATAAAGAAAGTAAAGGATTGCAAGGTGTTTGGTGGGCCGGTGGTCAAGTGTCGTTTGGTAAAACAGAAACGGCTACTACTGAAACCAAATCAACTACAGTTATTCCAGTAGTGGGGT
This sequence comes from uncultured Flavobacterium sp., assembly GCA_964395965.1. Classification (GTDB taxonomy): domain Bacteria; phylum Bacteroidota; class Bacteroidia; order Flavobacteriales; family Flavobacteriaceae; genus Flavobacterium. The sequence goes on along the minus strand of CAYNDK010000009.1, from coordinate 6,278 downwards.
ATTTTGTATCTCCTAACGTTACGATTGGTTTAGGTATTGGATCGATGAGTTCAAAAACGGAAACAACTGCTTCTCCAGCCGTAACAACTTCTGAATCGAATACATTTATTGTTCAGCCTTTAGTACGTAAATACTGGGGTATCGGCGGTAAATTCTTTTTCTTTGGTCAAGCCGCATTACCTGTGACATTTTCTAAAGACAAATTATCTGATGACAAAACCACATCTTTCGGATTGGATTTAGCACCTGGATTTGACTTTATTGTAAACAAATGGATGACAGTAGAGACTTCATTTAGTTTAATTAATGTGTCTTCAACAACACGTAGTCCAAAAGTAGGTGACAGTACAAGTGATTTTAACTTTACTGCTAATCCTTTTGACTTAAATCCTTCGGGTGCATCACGCACTGCAGGTGGTTTGCGTTTAGGAGTAAAATTCCTTTTCTAAGAACCGATTTTATTATTTAGAGTTATTGGTTAGTTCCGAGTATTCGGACGAAAGAGTCACCTCGAGAGGGGTGACTTTTTTTATGTATTATTTTTTTGTAAATTCGTTGGAAACCAACAAAATGATAAATGTATGATTCGAAAAATTCTACCACTTGCAGTCGTGAGTCTTGTTTTAGCGCTAGCATCGTGTTCAGATGCTGAACGCAATTATGAAGAAATCACAATAGAACAAGCCCAACGCGAACCGATATCTGCCCAACAAATCCGAGCAAAGATTGGAGAATCCATTCAACAAGGAAATCATTTCACATGGAAAGCGGTAAACACTCATACTTTATGGAGCGCAATAGTACATGGAAATAATATTGCAACCATTGGATTTGGAAATACTGCTCAAGATTTTGATCGATCTAAGTCATCGCGTGCTTCTCAAATGCAAGAACAATTACTTGAGTTAATTGCTCATTATGAAGGAAAAGAGAGTCAGGAAATATTAATTCAAGCCGATCCGTATCTAACTCTTTTTGATATCCGGATTGAAAAACAAGAAACAATTGAAGCTTTACGCAAGTCCGCTTGGGTTCGTTATGTTGAACCTGCCGATTTCCGTTACTTTACAGGTGATGATCGAAAACCAGGTGTAGGCGCTGTTGCTACTAACAGCTCATCTGGATGTGGATATGAGTCTGAAACGTTGGCATCAGCCGATTTCACAACGGTGAGCCCAAATGCAAAAGTACCGTGGGCTTTTACACAACATAACATTCCGAATGCATGGTCATTTGCAACAGGACGCGGGATTACAATTGGAATTGTAGATACAGGAACTTCGCCTAATCAATCCTTATTGGGAAGTAATTTTAATAATGGAGCTTCCACAGGGCGCTCTATCCAAAAAAATGGTACTTATGTAGATTCAATTTGGCCTTGGTCAACTTCTACGGATGGTCCCAATGATCAATGTGGCCATGGTACCAGTATGGCTTCTGTAGCGGCCGCACCGAGAAACGACCGAGGTTTGCCAGTTGGTGTTGCATATAATGCAAATTTGATAACTTATCGCGCTGCCTCTAATGTTGTGTTGGATGGATACCATGAACAAAATGGGGTGAAGAATGCCTTTACAGCCTTGGCCAATACTGCTTCTGTAAAAATTATTTCCATGTCGATGGGTCATGTTTTTTCTGTAAGTAAAATTGAAGATGGTGTAAAATATGCCTACAGTAAAGGCAAGTTAATTTTCTGTGCGGGGGGGACATCAACAAGTTTTACCAATTTTGTTGGGGTTATTTTTCCCGCTTGGATGCCAGAAGTAGTTGCTGTGACCGGAGTAAAAGAGGGTACTTCCAATCAAAAATGCGACGTTTGTCATAGTGGAAGTGAGATTCAATTTACAGTGCAAATGCAGCGTTCTGCCTCTGGAAATACTATTCCTGTGGATAGTTATTATGAAAATTTATCTGATTATGTTGGAGGTTCATCTGTGGCCACTGCAACAACAGCAGGTATTGCAGCATTGGTTTGGTCCAAAAATCCTACATGGACTCGAGACCAAGTACTTACTAAACTACGTCAATCGGCTACCTATTATCCTACTCGAAATGCGAATTATGGTTATGGTAACATCAATGCGCTTCTAGCCGTTCAATAATTAAAAACAGCAAAATAAAAACTCCATCAAATCGATGGGGTTTTTTTATTATTCCTCGGGTAATCCTCGCCATTTTCGAATACTATGACTTAAAAAATAAAGCAGAATTAAAATCACTCCAAGATTTATCATTGCTAAGATTTCAATATTATCCTCAATCCATTCGATATATGGCCATTGGGGCGTTTTATAATAATCCATAGGTAGGGCATAAGCTATATCTTTCAATATCTGTTTTGTAATTCCAACCACCAACATGAAAAGAATGGGAAGCATCCAAAGGACTACGGTTAGATATACACCAGAATATCCTTTTTGATAGCCTTTTGCAATTTTTGTTTGGAGGAGGATGAAAAGTAGGGATGCTAATAGTAAAAGTGCCGCAGGATAAACATAATTATCGGCACCATTTGGAACAAAGGCATTGCCAATGGCAAATACAATATTAATGAGCGTCAAACCGATCAAAGCGATTAACCATGTTCGCCCTGAAGTTACCCGAAATGAAAAGATAAACAAGGATAAAAATAATGCAACATATAAGGGAATAAGTAGTGTTTTAAAATTAGCATCTGGGATTTCATGGGCATTAGCGAGCTTACTGTAATTGTAACTCAATTGGTCTTCGGGGACATAATATTTATAAAACTCAAATTTTGTTCCACGACTGTTTCGCGCAATGTATCGGTTGATTGAATCAAATTGTTCACCAGTTCGTGGATTGTATTTTCCATTATACATTTCATCAATTTCATGTTTAGGTCCAATTGATTTACTGTTTTCATACAATGGATAATCATCAATGAGGGCATACCATTCTTCCGCAGTAAGATTGGTTTTTAAATCGTGTTCTTTTGCGATTGCCAAATAGTTCCGCATGATTCCAACAATCGAATCTTTCTTTTGGTCAACCAACCAATTTTGGATTTTCAACATGGTAATTGAATCGGATTCAAAATTGAAAATGGAATATGAATTTAGATTTTTATTTAATAATGAAATATCATTGTACTTCTTACCACGAAAATAAAAACAATTACAGTTGGCTAGTGAATCTACGGTTCCCTCTACAGTTGCAGCACTATCAACTTCAACGACATAATCATCATCTTCGCGACTGTGGTAGTTATAACTTCCTTCTACAAAAAATGAACCTGCTCTAAGAATTTCACAGCGTTTTTTTAAATCTTCATAACTGAAATATTGACGCATACGAACATCTTTTCCGTAGGTGTACCAGAAAATGGTTGAGGTAATTGAGAAAAGAATAAAAAAGCCCAAAATCCATTCTTTAAAAAGATGAGATTTTGATATCGGATAAAAGGCTTTGAAAGGATTGTTTTTAAAATAAAAGACTAGCCATAAAATCAAAAAAACCATTGAAATTACAACTGAAGAAAGATAAATGGGCCATTCTTCTATAAAATTGTGTGTATTACTTGTTTCTTTAAAATCAATGGGAAAGGCTAAATAACCGATTAAAAAGTAGATTAAATTTATAATCCCCATAGCAAAAAGTACGGGTAGGATTTTTATGTTCCAAAGTAATGGATTACTTAGAAGTAAACGGAGTTGAATTTTTTTAAACATACTAGAAGGCATTAAGAAACAAAGAAACGACGTGTTGAATTGGAAATGTTTCGGTAATACATCAACGGAATTTCATGTTGTATCACATTTTGTAAAAATTGCGAAACAGTTACCGTACCTGTAAAAGTAGCTATGTAGGTACCTCCATTGAATTGTAAATTTTCGAGCGCTAATTTTTCAAAGGCTGCGGCTAATTCACTTTGTCCCCAACTGCATTCTAACTCGATAACTAACGGAGGTAAAGTTTCATTTGTTCCATCTGTTGGAGATTCATGTAGGTTTTTTTGTTGACCTAATTTCAAAAATACCACTTGATCTGACGTTTTTTCTACTTCATACAATTGTTGCGAACTTAATACAACACCTATAGGACGGAACGGTGACTTGGCAATCGCTCGAAAATCCTCTAAAATAGTTTGTTGTGCCAAAATATCAAGATTGGCTAAAGGTTCGTCAATCAATAATAGATTGGGTTTTCGTAACAGCATTCGTGCCAATTCAAAGCGCATTTTGTATCCCGAGGATAAACTTTTCCATGAATGAAAGCGAAATTTGCGTAACCCTAGTCGGGCTATAATTAAGTTTACAACCAATTCATTCTCATCGGGACTATAACCATAAGTAGTTGCCGTAAATAATAAATTATCAAACATGGAACCATACCAAGTGTCTGTTCGTTGCGGAATGTAAACTAGTTTTGTTCGTAAATCGTACCGGTCAGCATACGAAACATGGTAATTGATATTTCCTTTTGTTGGTTCCAATTCACCGCTTAAACTTCGAAGCAACGTAGTTTTTCCATTTCCGTTTTCTCCAACTAAACCAACAATTTCACCTGAGAATAATTGAAGATTGATCGGACCTAATCCGAAACCATTTTTAGCATAACGTTTTTCTAATTGATTGGCTTCTACCAATACTTTTTTGGTAACCAACGGTTTGTCTTTAAGCGCTTCATACAAAGTTTGCATCAAATTCGCTAGTTTCTCACGTTGCAAGGCAGTATCTTGTTCATGTTCGTCTAACCAATTTAAATAGGCGTTCATGGCTTGATAATGACTTATCGTTTCTGTATCCAGTGTCAAGTCGATCAATCGTTTTGTGAGAAGCGGGTAGTCTTCAAATTTCAGAAAATCTTCAATTTCCCGAAATTGTTTTTCAAATTCATTCATAAATAGGCTTAAAGTTACGTTGTAATAATGAGTAAATTACGGTGTCCCAAAAACGACCGTCAAAATATTCGTTTTCGAGGATATGGGCTTCTTTGACAAAGCCAAGTTTTTGCAATACTTTTTCTGAGGCAATGTTATCTGGATCAATGACGGCTTCTACAGAATGCAATTGCATGTGTTCAAAACCATATTTTAAAATAGCGGTTACCGCCTCAGGAACAATTCCTTGACCCTGTGCATCGGGTAGAAGCATGTAACCAATTTCACTCCTAAAGTTTTCAGGTTGCAAACGATAATGTCCTAAAACTCCTAATAGTTTATCTTCCTCTTTTCGTGTAATAGCCCAATTAATACCTTCTCCAGATTCAATTTTGGAGTCGATCATAGTAAAATGTTCTAGCGCTTGTTCACGTGTAGTTACAAGTGTTCGAGGGATATATTGCATTACCGTTTTATCACCTCGTAGTGCTAAAAGTTCGGGCCAGTCACTTTCGCGAACCCTTCGTAGTAGTAAGCGAGAAGTTTCTAATTCGGGAAAAGGGGAAAAGGTGTAGTTTTTCATTGGCATTTATTTCTGTGAATTTAGTTAAATCGGGTTGAAATTCTCTCTTTTTTTTATTTATTTGTTGCCACTAATTTCTATATGCATGAAGTTTACGTTTAAAACACTACAATTATTAGGCGCACTTGTATTAGTAACAACTGCAGAAGCCCAACAGCAACGTCCAGAATCGGTGTACGATTACAACGAAACATTTGCTAACAATTTTTATACCAAAAATGCCACCGAAACTCGATCGGCGAGTGGACAACCGGGTCCGAAGTATTGGCAAAATCGTGCCGACTATAGTATTGTTGCGACTTTGAATGAATCAACTAAAGAAATAACGGGTACAGAAACACTCACGTATACCAACAATAGTCCTGATAAATTAGGTTTTGTATGGTTGAATGTTGATCAAAATTTATTTAAAAAAGACTCGCGTGGCAATGCGGTTATTCCATTGAATGGTAGTCGTAACGGCGCTAAAGGGCAAGATTTTGACGGAGGATTTACCATCAAATCGGTAAAGGTTAGTTTACAAATTTCAGGTAAAACTATTGAGAAAGAGGCAAAATTCATTGTTACAGATACGCGCATGCAGGTGTTCTTACCCCAAAACCTTGCAGCAAATGGCGGTGTTGTTAAATTGAAAATTGACTTTTCATTTGTTTCTCCCGATTATGGTTCAGACCGAATGGGAGTAATGGATACACAAAATGGCAAAGTTTTTACAATGGCACAATGGTATCCGCGTATGTGTGTGTATGATGATGTCTATGGTTGGAATACCTTACCTTATCTAGGGGCTGGAGAATTTTATCTGGAGTATGGTGATTTTGAGGTTGCATTAACAGTTCCAGCCAATCACAT
>CAYNDK010000008.1:7693-36900 GCA_964395965.1 uncultured Flavobacterium sp. | reverse complement strand
AGTTTCTAGAGAATCTTTTATTTTTACATTCATATCGTTTATTACTTGAGAAGAAACGACATGAGAAAATAGTATAAAAACAAATGAAAAAAGTAGTTTATTCATGATTTGTGAAATAGTAAATTTGGTAGAACAATTGGGTCAATAGTTTTCAAAGGTTGTTTTCCCCCCGCTGCATATCCCGAGTGTTTTTTTATTTTATCATTTCCGAAGCATTTTCCCCTTCATCTTACTAAAGAACTCGGGAGTAACCCCAATATACGAAGCAATCTGCTTTTGGGGGACACGCTGAATCAAGGAAGGGTAGCGTTTGCAAAATTTTTCAAAACGCTCTTCAGCACTGCGACTCATGTTGTCCATCAATCGCTCTTGGTGGGCCACCAACGAATTTTCAGCCAGTATGCGAAAATAGCGTTCCAGTTGAGGTAGTTGTTGATAAAGGAGTTCTTGCTGCGCCTTGGGCAAAACAATGACCTCAGTGTCTTCCAGCGTTTCAATAAACAAATCGCCGGGTTTCCCCGAAAACAAACTGTGCATGTCGCTGATCCACCAACCCTCACACGCAAAATGGAGAATGTGCTCCACAATATTGTCGTTGATGTAAAAACTCCGCACCAAACCCGTAGTGATAAAATAGGTTTCTGTACACACCGTTCCCGCATGCTGCAGCACCGATTTGGCTTTGTACTTTCGGGTTTCAGTATGGGACAAAAACAAAGCCGCCTCATCCGGAGTGAGGCGAACATGTTGTGCGATATGTGTGATTAATTGCTCCAAAACGTGTCCGTTGTTGCAAACAAAGGTACACATTATCCAAAACAGTTTTAATCCCGTTGCATATATCCCCATACAAAATGCGGAGAGTGGCCATCGCGACGAACGCGTTTGACCCAAAGTAACGTCATGTGTTCCAAATGGAGCGCTTGATCCAAACCGCCCATGTCCACAGGCTCAAAACCAAGGTCTGCGATTAAGGAAGCCGTTTGCGCTTTTGCTGAAGAATCATTTCCTGCCATAAGCATGGCCGGTAGTTGGGTATAGTTAGGGTAATGACTATTGGCAAAATTTTCAAATCCATAAATGGTAAAGGCTTTGACTACTTTAGCATCAGGAGCCCACTCTTGCACTTTTTCACTGCCCGAAATAACACTGTTCAGTCCATGTGAAATCCCGGGCCCCACCGGATTGGTACAGTCAATTAACGTTTTCCCATGAAACGAAAGTGTTTTTAGTAGCATCTCATTGGCTTGAAACGGTGTTGCCAAGAAAACGACATCAGCTTCATCAATAGCGTCTTGTATTTTTTTCGTAGAAAAGTGAACGTTTTGAGCCAATGCTTTTTGAACTGTTTCCGAATGCTCATCATCCGAAGCCACAACGATAGTATGGCCTTTTTGCTGTAAAGAGTTAGCAAGGGCAAATCCTACATTGCCAATGCCGATAAATGCAAGTTTCATAGTCCGAATTATTGGGTTAAAGCGTTCACCACCAATGCTGCTACAGCAGCACCAGAATTTTGCTGCTGTCCAGTGATTAAATTTCCGTCGGCAATGGCATACGAACTAAAAGGAGCCGCTACTTTAAAGTTGGTCCCTGCTATTTTTCTAGCTTCTTCCTCAATTCTGTAAGGTTGAATTTTCATACCCACTGCTTGGTCGGCAAATTCTTCTTCGGCATCTGCAAAACCGGTCCATGTTTTTCCTTTTACCAATAAATCGCCACTGGAAATTTTGGCTTCCAAAAGTAGCGTAGTAGAGTGACAAACCGCAGCACTGGGTTTTCCACTTTCATAGAAATCAACAAATAGTTTTTGTAGGTCCTTATTTTCTTTAAAGGTGTACATCGGACCCTGACCGCCAACCAAAAAGATGGCGTCAAATGCTTGGACATCGACTTCAGTTAGTTTTGGAGTGTTTTTTAAAAGAGCATTGAACTCGGGTTTTTGCATGTAGCCCAATGTGATGATATCATGTGACGAATACCCACTGGCATCAGTAGGGTCAGAATAATTATCCATATACAAATCGCCGCCAGCTGTAGATACCAATGTTACTTCATAACCTGCTTCCTGAAATACTCGCAAGGGATGAGTTAATTCTGCAGCCCAAAAACCAATAGGCCAACCCGTTTGTAATGAAGTACTGGGCGAACTAGCAACCATTAAAATTTTTCCTCGGCTCGGTGCGCCATGAAAATGGACATACTGATTGATTTCTTGTATCGAATGCATAACTTATTGTTTTTAAATTTTATACAAAAGTAGAAGCGTGGTGTAACGGAAACAATAGCTACGTATATTTGTAAGTAACTAACAAAAATGTAAGTATGCCCGATTTTGTAAAGGACAATCATTTGTACCACAATCCTGTTGAGTTTGCAATGGGGAAAATAGGTGGCACCTATAAAATGCCCATTCTATGGCGTTTGAAAGATAAAAAATGGCGCTTTAGTGAATTACAAAAAAGCCTTTCACATGCATCAGATCGAATGCTGTCAAAGGCCTTGAAAGAGTTACTCGCCGATGGCTTTATCACGAAAGAAGTATTTCCTGAAGTGCCACCGCGGGTTGAATATTCGATAACCGATCGAGGCTTACGCGCCATCGTTGTCATCGACACCCTTCGAAATTATGGTTTGGGTTTGATGGAAGAATTCGGAGTTTCCCACCAAAAATGAATTAGTGTTTTAACGGTAACAATTTAAAATAGGTCACAACAAAAGTGTTGCCCTTGATTTCGCCAATCACTTCCGCTTGACGGATGGCCGAACAAAAACCATCTTCAGCATGGGCATCACCATGATCGTTCAGTTTAGTGCCAACTACAAAGTAAGATTTGCCATCAATGCGCACCGCCAAATCACAACCTTTCTTGTCTTTCATTCCAAATTGGCATTGCCCACAGGAGACTTCGACCAATTGTGTTTTGGGTTGCGTTTGAGTTGCTTGGGCTTGTGCAGTATAGGATAAAACAAACAAGCAAAAAGTAAAAACTATATTTTTCATAACTTACGGGTTTACTGTAATCATTTGCGCCGTTTCTTGCGCGCGTTCAACAAGTTGCTCAATCGGTGTTGCTAAAACATCGTGGGTCAACACCACACCCATTCTTCGATAGGGTCGTGAGGTTGGTTTTCCAAAGATACGAAAATCAGTTTTGGGTAAGCCCGCCACGGTTGCAATGCCGGTGTACGTAGGGTTTTCAGAATTGGCTGTCGCTAAAAGTACCGCACTGGCCCCTGCTTTTTCTTGAGTGATTTCAAAAATAGGCAAACTCAACACGGCCCGTAAATGCAATTCAAATTCGTTGAAGTTTTGCGTGCCCGCCAAGGTCACCATGCCTGTATCATGCGGACGCGGAGAGAGTTCAGAGAAATAGACGCCTTCATCGGTTAAGAAGAATTCAACGCCAAACAATCCTGCTCCACCCAACGCTTCGGTAACTTTACGTGCCATGTCTTGGGCTTCGGCCAAGTCGCGATCAGAGACGCGAGCTGGTTGCCAACTCTCTTGATAGTCGCCGCGTTCTTGACGGTGACCAATTGGTGCACAAAACAAGGTCGGATTGTTGTTTTGCGTAACAGTGAGTAAGGTAATCTCCGAATGGAAGTTCACAAAGGCTTCCACAATCACTTCAACCACATCGCCGCGCGAACCTTCCACCGCATACGCCCAAGCTTTGGCAATATCCTCGGCTGATTTTATCGTAGATTGGCCTTTACCCGACGAACTCATCAGCGGTTTTACCACACACGGTAGGCCTACTTCAGCAACGGCTTGTTCCAATTCGGCAGCAGAAGTAGCATAGCGGTAATTAGCAGTGCGCAGTCCCAAGTCTTTGGCCGCCAAGTCGCGAATCGCTTTGCGGTTCATGGTGTAATTGGCCGCTTTGGCAGAGGGAACTACCGTTATTCCTTGCGCTTCATAGTCGTAAAAGCGTTCCGTGCGAATGGCTTCGATTTCGGGTACAATAATATCGGGTTGGTGTTTGGCAATGACAGCATCCAAGGCAGCGCCATCGAGCATGTTGATGACTTCAAAGCCGTGGGCGACTTGCATTGCGGGTGCATTTTCATAGTTGTCGACTGCAATCACGGTTTGTCCGATGCGTTGGGCAGCAATCACGAATTCCTTTCCGAGTTCGCCCGAACCTAAGAGTACAATTTTTTTCTTCATGATAGTTGTGTTGAGAGGTTCTTTATGGATAACGTCTTTTTCAGGTCGCGTTAGGGGGTGAACCGGAAAGCCCGGATGCCGGAGTTTACGAAGGCAACGGACTTGCAGGGAAACACCCGACCTGAAAGGGAACGCCCAAAAAATAAAATAAAAAAAGCCCCAAGTTTCCTTGAGGCGATGGGTTTATGCTACGGCTTCTTTGATGCGGCGTAGGGCTTCCGTTAGTAAATCCTCGCTGGTAGCGTAGGAGAAACGGATGCAGTTGGGGTTGCCAAAAGCGTCGCCGGTTACCGTGGCCACATTGGCTTCTGCCAGTAAATACATGGAGAAGTCGTCGGCGTTTTGAATCAATTTTCCGCGTAATGTTTTTCCGAAGAACGACGATACATCGGGGAAGACATAGAAAGCGCCTTCGGGAACGTTGATTTTCATGCCCGGGATATCTTGTAATAATCCAACCACCAAATCACGACGGCGTTGGAAGGCCGCAACCATGTCGTTTAATACGCTTGGATCGGCATCCACTGCGGTTAGCGTGGCCCGTTGTGCGATAGAGTTGGCACCACTCGTTACTTGGCCTTGCATTTTGGTACAGGCTTTGGCAATAACTTCGGGTGCGCCGATATAACCAATGCGCCAGCCGGTCATGGCAAAGGCTTTGGCCACACCATTTACGGTAATCGTGCGGTCAAACATCCCAGGGATTGACGCAATACTGCAGAAGGTTCCCGAGAAGTTGATATGTTCGTAGATTTCATCCGAAACGACGTAAAGATTGTCGTGTTGTAGAATGATGTCCGACAGTGCCGTTAGCTCCTCGCGGCTGTATACCGAACCACTGGGGTTGCAGGGCGAACTGTACCAAATCATTTTGGTTTTGGGTGTGATGGCTTGTGCCAATTGCTCGGGGGTAATTTTGAAATCACTTTCCACAGTGGTAGGCACTTCCACTGGAATACCGCCCGCGATTTTGATAATTTCATAATAAGAAACCCAATACGGTGCTGGAAGAATAACTTCGTCACCCGGGTTAATCATCACTTGAGCAATGTTGTACAAGGATTGTTTGGCGCCCGTAGAAACCACGATATTGGCTGGAGTATAATCCAAGTTATTATCGCGTTTGAATTTTCTACAGATGGCTTCTTTAAGATCTAAATAGCCGTCAACAGGTGAGTAGGTACTGTAGTTATCATCGATGGCTTTTTTGGCCGCTTCTTTGATAAAATCGGGCGTATTAAAATCGGGTTCGCCCAAACTTAAACTGATGATATCTTTTCCTTGTGCTTTTAATTCACGGGCTAATGCAGCCATCGCCAAGGTTTGTGACGTGCTCAGACTGTTGATCCGGTCAGAAAGTGGATTCATTATGTTGTGTTATTGGTTTCGGGCAAATATAGCCCTATTTTTTAAGCGAATTGTGGTTTTTTTCCTAATTCCTTCAAATGACTAAAGTGAGAAATCACGGCCTCTCGCATGGTTTTGAACTCATAATAAGGGAGATTACATTCTTTAGCCGTTTGTTTTACGATTTCCGCAATTTTGTCGTAGTGAATGTGGCTAATATTAGGGAAAATGTGGTGCTCAATTTGGTGGTTTAATCCACCCGTGTAATAATTTACCAACCAGTTTTTCGGAGCGAAGTTGGCTGTAGTATACAACTGGTGAATCGCCCACGTGTTTTCCATTTCGCCGTCCTCATTCGGAACAGGATTGTGCGTTTCATGCACCACGTGCGCCAATTGGAATACGATACTTAAAATCAAACCTGCGGTGTAGTGCATTACTACAAAACCTAGAACGACTTTCCACCAAGTGATTCCCATCACCATCGGAACTACCAACCAAATGGAGAAGTAAATGATTTTGGTGATGATTAAGGTTGTCCAACGGAAGACAGGACTCTTGAACTCGCCATACGATAATTTGCGTTGTAAATAGCGTTTGGTTTGTTGGAAATCCGAAGTAATTGCCCAGTTGAAGGTTAATAAACCGTATAAAAATACTGAGTAGATGTGTTGGAATTTATGGTGTTTGTACCATTCGGCTTCTTTGGTGAAACGCAAGATACGTCCGGCCTCCAAGTCTTCGTCATGGCCTAAAATGTTGGTGTAGGTATGGTGCAACACATTGTGCTGTACTTGCCAATTGTATACGTTACCTGCCAAGATATAGATGCTTCCGCCCATGATTTTGTTGATCCATGATTTGGACGAATACGAACCGTGGTTCCCGTCGTGCATCACGTTCATCCCTACGCCAGCCATACCCACACCGATTACGATGTTCAGTAAAAGATAGGTCCAAAAGGGCATATCCATAGCGACTAGGAAAAAGTATGGTACCAAGAATAGCGAGAACATTACAATGGTTTTTAAATGTAATTTCCAGTTTCCGGTACGGTCAATATTGTTGTCTTTGAAGTAGTCGTTGACACGTTTGTTCAACGTTCTGAAGAATTTTAATTGGTCATTTTTGGAGAAGATAGGACTTCCTGCTTCCATGTAATCTTAATTTTAAAGTTGTGTCAAATTTACGGATTATAATTTTTTCAATCCTGATATTCATCATATTTTATCAACGAAAAAATGTAATTTTGCACAAATTTAACTTCATGGACGAAATTCTTAAGCAATTTCCTAATCTTTCTGATAATCAACGTGCTCAGTTTGCCAAGTTGCACGATTTGTATGTAGAATGGAATGCGAAAATCAATGTAATCTCTCGAAAAGATATTGACGAATTGTACACCCGTCACGTATTGCATTCGTTAGGAATTGCCAAAATCATGGAATTTCAACCCGGTGCCTCGGTGATGGATGTGGGCACGGGCGGTGGTTTTCCAGGCATTCCTTTGGCGATTTTATTTCCCGAAACCCAGTTCTATTTGATCGATGTCATCGCCAAGAAAATCCGTGTGGTGAATGAAGTAGCCGCAGGTTTGGGTTTAACCAATGTGAAAGCCGAACAAATGCGTGCCGAAAAGGTACAGCAAGAATTTGATTTTATCGTGAGTCGTGCCGTAACCAACATGCCCGATTTTGTCAAGTGGGTGCGCGGTAAAGTCAAAAAGCAATCCAAACACACGCTGGATAACGGAATTTTGTATTTAAAAGGTGGTGATTTGACTGAAGAATTAGCGGTGTTCCAAAAGACCGTTTTGTACAATCTTTCCGATTATTTTGAAGACGATTTTTTTGAAACGAAAAAAGTGGTTTACCTTCCGTTGAAATATAAGAGTTAAAAAAAGTCCCTTGCTACAAGGGACTTTTTTATTAGGATTTAATGAGTTTATACGTTGATTTTCCGCTTTCGTTTTGGATGGTCAACAAGTAGATGCCGTTTTCCAAAGTGAGCGGTAGCGTGAGTTGTCCTGTAAATGAAGTTTGATCGTGTGTCCAAATCACTTTTCCTAAGGCATCTGTTACAGTCATTTGAGACGGATGCATTGCATAAGGTGCAAAGATTTCTAATTGCTCTCCCACTGGGTTTTTGATTTGCAAATGATCCAAGGCAAATGAAGGGGTTCCCAATTGTCCTTGTACAATTTCATTATAGGCAAACAACATATTGGTGGGCGTCAACGTCACGTGATTCTCATTGGTGGTGGGCACATGGTAATTGACAAAAGGAGTAGTTGAATTTGCAGTCACCGGACTGTAATAGTTGTTGGTATTGCTTATCGCTAAAGAGCTAACCGTAGGAATAAAATCAAAATACATGATTTGTAAATTGTTGAAGAATTCGGTAAGCAATGCATTCGTTGTTCCCGGATTCAAACCATTCATATCAAAACGACCACCAGGCGCCGAGTCCAAGCCGGATGTTGTGGTTGGGTATTTGCAATTGGCTAAACTTTCCAACAAGGTTATCCATGTAAACACAAAAGTTTGTCCCCGAAAACGACTCACTTGATTCGTTTGTCCCGCAGCCGGAGTAAACCGTAAGTTGATAATCGCACGTTGTGTTGAGGTTTGGTTAAACGTATGATCCATCACTACCATATCGGGTGTTCCCGTCATGGTGCCATTTCCCGCCCCATTTGCAATAGCAACATTACGAACAGTTGTCGGGAATCCCATCGCATTTAATTCGTTTTGAAAAGCATCCCGGTAGTTGGGTGCGCCAGTCGGTAATAACGAATTGGTCGCCGTCATGAATTCATAAGCGCTACCCGATTGCAAATGGCCTTCCAAATGATCGATGAGCATTTGGCGCGCAGCCGGACTCTTCAACATCCCATTGACGATGGTTTGCATCGTCGTGTCGCCTAAAGGTCCGTAAGCCATATAATTGAACAAATGTTGGAACCCAATCGGAACATTCGCTCCCAAATGCGGCGAGTCAAAAGATATATACAAGCGGGTTTGGTGACTCATGCTGTTTTGCTCCATATACCGTAAGGCATAGCGCGAAATCAAACCACCCATACTCGGCCCAATAACTACATTTTGTTCGTTTCCGACTTTTTGGGCATTGATTTGGTTGATTAGTTCAATTAAAATAAAAGCATTACGCTGGATAAAATCGACGCCGCCGTCAACGGTTGTGGTGGTGTTGGGTCGGACATAATTCGGGAAATTCAACACGATAACATCAAAGCCCAAAGCTCTCAGGTCATCACCCATATTTTGACCTGTTCCATAATTCAATGCATTATAAACGATAGAAGTATTTCGGGTATCTCCAGGGTCAAAGCCATCCACCAAAATGATAGGTTTGTCCAAAACACCATTGGTCGTGTCCATGAAAATCTCGTATTCACCTTGTCCCTGAAAAGCCGCGGTTTCACTATAACCTTGATAAGCAAGGGTAGAGGTAATGGTATTCACAACGTTGGGTATAACGGTAAATCCGTTGTGTTTGCTATACACTTGTCCTTCCGTAGTCAAGGTGAATTGGTTTTGGGTCTGACTCCCGTCTGTAAAACGTAACGTAGCTTGAACGGTATGTTGTCCCGCTGTTGAAAAAGTAACGGGGAGTTGCTGCCCTTTATTCAAAACAAACATTGCCCCATTTTCCAATTGCAATTGAACGGATTGTAGGGTTTTGGAGGTGCTAAAAATCAGCGCCTCAGGCAACGTGAAAGTTACTGTGTTGGTTCGAGAAGTTAAAAACAACGGAGCGATACAATTCAACGCCTGTTGTTTCAAATAGCCAGAATTGCCTTGGGCTATCCATTGGCCTTGGCTGTTTTTTTGTAAACTGGCAAATTGATTTTGGGGTATCGATTCGAAATTAGCCACCAAAACCGCCAGCGGAATTTCATTTTGGACAATCGCTAGGGCTTTTTGGGTGTCTAATACAGATAATACTGGAAAGCGATGCTCAAAATCGGCACGCTGGATTTCGCTATAAAGTTGTCGGAAATTGCTCGCATTGAATTCGGTCGGCAGTTGTTCGTTGATCTTCGAACTGCACCAAACCCGATCAATAAGAATATGGGTTTTTGAATCCGATTGCAATAAATCAAAGGATTTGTCTTGCGCTTGAAGGGATAGAGCAAATAATCCGAACGCGGTTACAAGTAATTTTCGATGCATAGTTTTTTGTTTTGATTTTCGAATGTACAAAAAATTAAGAATCAAGCGAATAAAAAAAATCCGACCCTGTAAAGAATCGGATTTCAAACTATTATTTTCTTGCGATTATTCGCCCAAGAATGGGTAACGGTAATCGGCTGGCGTTACAAACGTTTCTTTGATTGTACGCGGCGAAACCCAACGCAATAAGTTTTGCATCGAACCCGCTTTGTCATTCGTTCCTGAAGCACGTGCACCACCAAACGGTTGCATTCCTACTACTGCTCCTGTCGGTTTGTCGTTGATGTAGAAGTTACCCGCACTGTTTTGTAACGCTTGTGTAGCTTCAACAATAGCATAACGATCTTGACTGAAGATAGCACCTGTCAACGCATATTCTGAAGTGCTGTCCACCAATTCTAGCGTTTTTGCCCAATCGGTATCCTCGTAAATATATACCGTTAAAACAGGACCAAACAACTCGGTTTCCATCGTTTTGTATTTTGGATTGGTTGTCAAAATCACTGTAGGTTGAATAAAATACCCGACCGATTTGTCATAATTTCCACCAAATAAAATTTCAGCATCCGCATCTTGTTTCGCTTGTTCGATATAAGAAACCAATTTGTCAAATGAGCCTTCGTGAATCACTGCAGTTACAAAGTTGGAGAAATCTTCAGGCGATCCCATTTTGATACTCGCTAGTTCTTTGCCCATTTCTTCTTGGATAGCTGGCCACAATGATTTAGGGAAATACGCTCTGGAAGCGGCACTACATTTTTGACCTTGGAATTCAAAGGCACCGCGAATCGTATTGGCCACCACCTGTTTCACATTCGCCGAAGGATGTGCTAACACAAAATCTTTTCCACCTGTTTCTCCAACAATACGAGGGTAGGTTTTGTAAGTATGAATGTTTTCACCAATTTTCTTCCAAATTTCTTTGAAAACAAAAGTTGAACCCGTATAGTGAACACCTGCAAAATCAGGGTGTTTTAAAACAATTTCCGTAATCATTACGGGGTCGCCAAAAACCACATTGATTACTCCATCAGGAACACCCGCTTCTTTGAATACATCGATAATTACTTTAGCAGAAAACACCTGACTGTCGCTTGGTTTCCAAACCACGGTATTTCCCATTAACGCCGCACTTGCAGGAAGATTCGCTGCAATAGCCGTAAAGTTGAACGGGGTAATGGCATACACAAATCCTTCTAGCGGACGGTATTCCACACGGTTCCAAATATCCGATACCGAAGCCGGTTGGTCGCTATAAATTTGCGTCATGAATTGAACATTGTAACGCAAGAAGTCAATCAATTCACAGGCTGCATCAATCTCGGCTTGAAATATCGTTTTTGATTGGGCAATCATGGTCGCGGCATTGATTCGGGCACGATAGGGTCCGGCAATCAATTCGGCAGCTTTTAAAAAGATACCGGCACGGTGCTCCCAAGGCATGTTGGCCCATTTTTTACGCGCTTCCAAAGCTGCGTCAATGGCTTGTGTTACGTGTTGTGCTTCTCCCAAATGATAGGTGCCCACAATCTGTTTGTGGTCATGTGGGGCACTCATGGTGCGGGTGTTTCCGGTGCGAACTTCTTCTGAACCAATGTACATTGGGACGTCGATGGTTTCGTTCCACATTTTTTTATAAGCGGCTAATACGGCTGCTTTTTCCGGTGAATTCGGAATATATGATTTTACGGGTTCGTTGACCGCTTTGGGGACATTGAAAAATCCTTTAGGCATTGGTTGTATTTTTAGAAATTGAACAATAATAAATAAGTGCGCTGGCTTTTTACGAATTTGCCAACAACGAACAAAAATACAAAGGTTTGACTAAAAAGTTGTCAACCCATGATACAATTTTGGAATTGATTAATTTAAAGCGTAAGGCGCATTTAAACGAAAGGCAGGAACGATAACACGGAAGTTACGTGTAGTCGTAAAATTCACCATATTAAACCAACCGTGCATCGCGCCATGTGGAGAAGAGAGCAAGCATCCCGATGTATAAGTATGGGTTTCGCCTGGTTTCAATACGGGTTTTTTGCCAATTACTCCTTCGCCATCAACGACTTCTAAATCATTCAGAGAATCGTGAATTTCCCAATGACGGGAAAGAAGTTGTACGGAGTCTTTGCTGTGATTTTCAATAGTAATCTCATACGAAAAAGCATAGTGTAGCTTGTAGTTCTTGAAGTAGGTGCCTTCAAAAACTGTGCTCACAGAAATCTTTATGCCTTTTGTGATTTGGGTTACCATGTTTTATTATTTGACGTAAAGTTACAAAAAAAAGGTAATAATCAACGCTTTACCGTTTAAAGATAGTGTTAATTAATGATATCGACAGAGGAAGCTATCCCTTTTCCAATTACGCGATCGTAGCGTTGGTTATTTTCTCTGTAATAGACAATTACCATATAATCGTTTTCGGTTTGGTAGAAATTTCCGTCAATAGCATTGGCGTCATCAACCTTGCCTGTAGCATCTGCAACGGTATAACAATAGTTGGTAAATCCTTGTTTGACCATAATCGCTTTTTCATAGATTCCTTTTTTCTCATTATAGTCCATTTTATATTCATCGGTCAATGCGTAGTTGTTAAACATTCCATTGATGTAAATCGACTTATTTTCAAAAAAAGCAGGAGCGGAAAGAGAAAGGTATATCCAAGCATAGTCAGCTTCGGTTTCGGGTGTCGTTGAGTTGACATTATTAATAAAGAAATTCCCGTTTTTATCGGGCCAATAGGTGTAAGGCTGATTCCCACGTGCGTTATTGGTATACAAATAACATCCGTACAGTCCTGTGTTGGTGTCCACTTTCGCTATAGTATTTGTAGCAGCTCGTATATTTTTATTTTCAAAATATAAAAATTCATTACCCGCCCAGAATTGAGTTTCTCCATCATACTTGTAAATCAAATCATTTCCTAAAGTATACATGGGCTTAATGTTGGTGATTGCTGTATTCAATCGACCGTTTTGCAAGATCATGACTTTTACATTTTTCAACGGACTTTGAAAATTAATGGTGCCCGATTTAACTGCAAAATCCATATTGTGTTTGAAGTTTACATCATTTACATTGCGCGCTCGTTTTACCTGCAAGGGAACAGTCACCAAACTTTCATAGACTACAAATTTTCGTGAGAAAACGACTTCGCGATCTTCATTTAAAATGCTAATGATGTAGTTGCCGCTAACTTTTAATTGTGTGAATTTATTGGGAAAAGAAACCCGATAATGGGAATAAATCTGGAGACAGTTTAAAGAATTGGTATAATCAATAATGCGTTGATCGTTAAATCCGTTTAAGTACTCATTAATACTCAATTGAGAGGGTTTCCAATCGTAATCGCAATGGGTTAGATGGTAATAATAATTATTCTCCGAACCCTGTAAGTCATCAAATTGAAATTGAAATTCATCACCCAATTGGAAAATAGGGACCATGTTTTGTCCATTTTGAACAAAGGTTACAGTTTTAATGTAATAGGGTGGATTGACTTCTTTTTCCTGAGCATAAGTAAAAAAGGTGGTCAATACGGTAAGTATAGCCCAAAATTGCTTCATGAGTTCGCTGTTTATTTCGTAAAGATACTAAAGCAACGAAAAAAAAGCCAAATTATTTAAAACAAACCGGAATGATTTCGCCTTGAGCCAAACAAAAACGCTCAACGTCGGCGGGATTCAATAGGGATGTGTAATCTTCTTCTTTTACTGTAAATCCGATTTGGCGTAATTTGTCGAAATAATCCCGGCCATAAACCCGCACGTGATCATATTGTCCAAAAATTTTCGCCCGTTCTTTCGGGTCGGTGATACTATCATCCGTAAACGTAACCGCACGGTTCAAATCTTGAGGAATCTGAAAAATACCCATACCGCCTGGCTTTAAAACGCGGTAGAGTTCTTGCATCGCTTTGGTGTCATCTGGAATATGTTCCAAGACATGGTTGCAAAATATAATATCGTAGGTATTGTCTTCAAAAGGAAGATTGCAAATATCTGCCTTCACATCGGCTAAAGGTGACAATAAATCGGTTGTGGTATACTCAATATTGGTTTGCTTTTTAAAGCGTTTGTAGAACTCTTGTTCTGGTGCAAAATGTAGGACTTTTTTCTTTTCAGTAGCAGTAAAAAAGTCGGTTTCTCGTTGTAAATAAATCCATAGTAACCGATGTCTTTCCAATGAAAGTGTGCTAGGAGAAAGCACATTATTGCGCTGATTTCCGTAGCCATACGGTAAAAACATTCGGAAGCTTTTGCCGTCAATAGGGTCGGTAAAACGATTTCCTTTTAAAGCAAAAGCCAATAAAGGACGCACCACTATACTTAACCGAATTAAAAGTGGACGCGGAATAGTATTCAATACAAATTTGAAAAGCTTTTTAATCATAGTACCAATGGGTTTTTACGGAATTCATCTTCCTCCGTACTCTGAATGCCTAGGGCTTGGTATACATATTGAAACGTTGATAACAATTCAGGTTTGCCATCCACCAAAGCCACATTGTGTTCAAAATGCGCACTGGGTTTGCCATCGGCGGTCAAAATCGTCCATCCGTCTTTCAACTGCTTGATGTTTTTCGTACCCATATTAATCATCGGTTCGATAGCGACTACCATCCCTTCGACAAATAATTTGCCTCGGCCGCGTTTACCATAGTTGGGCATTTCAGGTTCTTCGTGCATTTTCTTTCCTACACCATGTCCCACCAATTCACGCACCACACCATATCCATGTCCTTCACAGTATTTTTGAATGGCATTCCCAACATCTTCCACACGGTTGCCCGCACGAAATTCACGAATGCCCACATATAAACTTTCTTTAGTAACTTGTAATAATTTCTTGGTTTCAGGAGCTACATTGCCAATTTCAAAACTATAGGCATGATCGCCATAATACCCATTCTTTAAAACGCCACAATCCACTGAGATTACATCGCCGTCTTCCAAGGGTTTATTGTTGGGAATACCGTGCACCACTTGCGCGTTTGGACTCACACACAAAGAATTTGGAAAACCATACATTCCTAAAAATCCAGGTTCGGCACCATGGTCACGAATGAATTCCTCTGCTAATTTATCCAATTGCAAAGTAGTAACTCCTGGTCGAATTACTTTAGCGATTTCCCCTAAGGTTTTGGAAACCAATAATGCACTTTCGCGCATGATTTCGATTTCTTCACGGGTTTTTGGTATAATCATAGGTCTGAAAATGAGAGGGCAAAAGTAGGTAATTTTTTTCGAAAAACGGTCTTTTTTACCGCGACAACTTTAGTAATAAACCATGAGAAATGTCATATTTTTACGTAAAATCCACCCTTAACTTTGTCCAAAATTACAGGTATGAGCAAGTATGTAACCGCAGCAGAAGCTGTACAAGTCGTGAAATCTGGCGATCGAGTCTATTTACAGGCCGCCGCCGCTGCACCCACTATTTTGGCCAACGCCCTTACCGAGCGTGCCGATGAATTACGCAATGTCGAAATCTGTCACCTTCATATCGAAGGCGAAGCCCGGTATGCCAATCCCGATCTTGCGGAAAGTTTTCATGTGAATTCCTTTTTTATTGGTTCCAATGTGCGCCACACACTCAAAGCTGGAAACGGTTCCTATACACCCGTTTTCTTGAGTGAATTGCCCCATTTGTTTCGTAAAAATGTATTGCCCATCGATGTGGCTTTTATCCATGTTTCCCCACCCGATCGCCACGGTTACTGTTCGCTAGGTGTTTCCATTGAAGCAACGGTAGCTGCCATTGAAAATGCTAAAATCGTTGTGGCCCAAGTGAATCCCAATATGCCCCGAACCTTTGGTGACGGTATCTTACACGTGTCTGAAATCGATTATTTGGTCGAAGTTGATACCGAAATTTATGCACACGAAATGGAGCCAAGTACTCCTGAAGAAAATAAAATTGGAGCATATATTGCCTCACTTATCGAAGACCGAAGTACCCTGCAAATGGGTATTGGATCTATTCCCAATGCGGCCCTTCGCCAATTGACCAATCACAAAGACTTGGGTTTACACACCGAAATGTTCTCCGATGGCGTGATTGATTTAATAGAAAAAGACGTCATCAATTGCAATTACAAAGGAACGTTGCGCGGCCGTGTGTTGGCCACCTTTTTAATCGGTTCCAAACGATTGTACGAATTTGTCAACGACAATCCGTTTATCGAAATGAAAGAGTCTTCCATGGTAAATGATACCGCACGCATTCGTAAAAATCCGAATATGGTGGCGATTAATTCAGCGATTGAAGTCGATTTAACAGGTCAGGTTTGTGCCGATTCAATCGGTCCACGTATGTATTCTGGAGTGGGCGGTCAAATGGACTTTATCCGTGGAGCTTCTTTAAGCCCAGGCGGTAAAGCTATTATTGCATTACCTTCAATCACTAAAAGAGGAGAGAGTCGTATTGTTCCCTTCTTGAAGCAAGGTGCAGGAGTAGTCACCACACGCGGCCACATTCATTATGTGATTACCGAGTATGGTATCGCCGATTTGTATGGCAAAACCCTGAAACAACGAGCGAATGAGTTAGTTAATATTGCGCATCCATCCCATAGAGAGCGCATCGATAAGGAGTACTATGAATTACTCCATCAAATGTAAAAAACTCCCTTCGGGGAGTTTTTTTTATTAATGCCGTAGAACTTTTCTGGAGCTAGTTTTTCAATAGACGCGTGTTATGCTTAAATGAATTTAAGGTTGTGCCATGATTTTAAATAACTCAGCATTTGAAATCAAATAACGGTTTTGAAGTGCTATTGCGGTAAGTCGGGCGGAAACTAAACTGTTTTCACGTGAGTTGAGTAAGAATATCGAACTCTCTCCAAAGCCAAATAACCGCTCCTCGGATTGCAACATAATTTCATAATCATGTACCAATTCTTCCGTAATTTTTTGTTGTTCTACCAATGAATTTAGTTCGGTTTGTTGTGCTTTAATTTTGTTGCTTAATTGCACCCGTTCTAAACTTAAATCGTATTGCGCATCTTGGACCTTAAATTTGGCTAATTTTAGACTACCACGCTCTTTACGTAGAAATAAAGGAAACGAAAAATTTACTCCAATTTTATAATTATTAAAGTCCGTAGAGTTCCAATAATTAGGCTCTGACAAGTAAAAATAACCCACATTGGCTTTCGGCAAGAGCATATTGGCTTTCAATTTTCGATCAATATCCAATAAATTTAATTTGCTTTCCAAAGCTGTTATTTTTGGATGGTTGTCAATACTGATGTCCCCCGAGAGTAATGCATTGGTGCGTAAAATTTCCTGAATGGTTTTGTCTAGGTTTTCCTCAGGAAGCATTCCATCCTGCAATTCCATCGGGATGTTGTTTTCCAACCACAAATAATTGGACAATTCCAATTTGGCTTTGGCCAATTTTAATGTGGCATCGGTCAAGCTCAGTTTTCGATTGCGAACCACAATTCCGGCTTCTACACTGTCAATGGCTGGCTTGTCTCCATTTTTAATCAAACTGCGAATCCCTGTAAATCTAGTTTCAGCATTTGCCAAATAATTTTTATACAACTGCACTTCATCATACGTTCGCTTCCAATTGAAATAAGCAACGGAAGCTTCATACAAAACGCCAATAGCTTCCAATTGCCGTTCGGCCTTACTCAAGTTGATTTGGATTTTGGCTTTTCGCAAGTCGGCCATACGCTGGTTAATCCACAACCCTTGTCCCAAAGGAACTGTGATGCCCAATGATGTCAATCCTTGATTAGGCAAAGTGTTCTCTGGATTCACATAAATCCCTTCGCTGTTGTCAAATCCAGCTTTAACTTCAATTCCGTACCAAGTCGGAATCTTGAAACTACTGTTTAAAAGCGAATAATATTCCTTGCCTTTGAACTGTTTGTTGTCAAAGTCTACTTCGATTTTAGGATCAAAAGCACCCCGTGCCATCATCAAGTTGGCTTGCGCACTGCTGATGTTCAAATCGGCACTCTTTACCCGTGGATGAAACTTTTTTACATAGCCCAAATACTCGTCGTAAGTGAGCGTGTTCATCGATGGAGCCTGACTCCAGAGCGGTAAGGAAAGCAGTATAAAAAGTAATTTTTTCATAATTTTCTTGTCGGCCAATAGCCTCTTTTTTTAACCCTGATTGCAGTGGAAATCCTGCTGTAGCGTTAGCGAAAGCAGATTGCAACGGAAAGCAGGAATAGGGATGGCCGGGAAGCCCTAGCCATTTGTTCCAAAAATTATTTCTTCGCCTCTGATTTGGCATCGCCTTTCGCGCCACCTTTGGGTTGGTAATAATTCGGTGGGAATCCGTTGAGCGTTCGCCAGATTTCATACCAAACTGGTACATTGTCCAATAACGCCAAAGTCTGTGCACCCGAACCCATACTGATTTGTTTCGGCCACGGATGATCTTCGTTGTCGGGGGCAATGAGTACGCGAAATTTTCCGTTCGGACTGATGAAATTTTCCACCGCTACAATTTTTCCACCAAAGGTTCCGTAGGACATGTTCGGCCAGCCCGAGAATACGATTGTCGGCCATCCATCAAACCAGATGCGAACTTTCTCGCCTTTGTGAATCAGGGGTAGGTCGGTCGGACTCACATACGTTTCCACTGCGATGTCGTATTTGGCCGGCATGATGCTCACGATTTCGGTCCCTTCTTTTATGGTTTCGCCCAGACCCGATTTCAAAGCGCGGTTGACATAGCCGTTTTGGGGGGCCGTGATGTAATACAAGCCGTTACGAATTTTGTAATTCGTGTATTGGTTTTGCAATTTGTTGACCTGCGCTTCGGTATCGTATTGGCTACTCATCGCGGTGAAACGATCGCTGCGCGCTTTGGAAGCTTTTTCTGCATATTCAGCGCCAATGCGGTTGACTTCAACCTGCGCATTGATCAATTCATTTTTACTGGAAATGAATTTGTTTTCTTGGGTGATGATTTTGGCCTCCACTTCTTGAAGTTTCAAGCGTTTTTCCTCGACATCTGTTAGCGGTTTCAAGCCTTCTTTGTTCAAGGTTAGGGAACGATTGAACTGGGTGTTGGCAATTTTCAATTGGGTTTTCACCGCTTCCAAATCCATGCTGTCGCTTTGCACTTTTAGAATGCTTTGGCGAATTTTATTTTTTGCCTGTTGCAGTTTCAAGTTCCGTTCTGCTTCAATGGCATTGATTTGAGTACCAAGTGTGGAAACTTTACCACTATACGATTCTACAGCCATTTTTTTGGCTTCGACTTGGTTTTTGGTGTTGTCCACCAAATTCGGGTCGAAGTAATCTTCTTTAATCTCAGAGATAAATAGGATGGTGTCGCCTTTTTTGACATAATCCCCTTCTTTCACGTACCATTTTTCGATACGACCCGCAATGGCGTTATGCACGGTTTGCGGGCGTTGGTCGGGTTTCAAAGTAGTCACCGCTCCCGAGCCTGAAATATTTTGTGTCCAAGGCAAAAAGAGAATGACCAAGGTGATTCCGGAAACCCATAAAATAATTCGGTTCAAGATTTTGTAATGCGGACGGTTACTTAAGTTTTTCACCGTGCTGAACTGATCAATATTTTCAGTTATTGGATTGTGTTTGGATAAGTTGAGCATGGTTATGATTTTAAAATATCGTTATTAATTTTTCCTTCATGAATTTCGATGACGCGCATGCATTTTTGTTTCCAATATGGATTTTTTGAAGTGACGATTAACGTCCATTGATTTTTGGAATCGGTTAGAAAATCAATGATACGTTCGGCAGCTTCATCGTCCATTTTGTCCAAAGGATCTTCATAGAACAATATTTTCGGATGGTTCACAATACTGCGTGCCAATAGAATCTTTTGCGCGTTGGACGAGGAGAGTTGGCGTCCTTCGGGGAAAATCATCGTGTCGAGTCCTTCTGGTAATGATTTGATAAATTCACCCAAACCTACACTGTCTATCGCCCATTTAATTTGATCATGTGTTACATGTGGATTGTTGAAGGTAATGTTTTCCAAAATAGTACCTTCAAATGGGGTTTCTTCGTGAAGTATGGTGCCAATATGCGAGCGGAACTGATTGATGTCAACCTTGCGATAGGTGTCGTCATTGATGGCAAACGAACCCGAGGTAGGTTGCATTAAGCCTGCAAGAATCCGAATTAACGTGGATTTACCGGAACCATTTTTTCCATCCAAATAGATTTTTTCTCCAGGGTTGATGATCAAATTGATTTTTGATAAAACATAATCCGCACTGTCAGGGAATTTAAAACTTAAATTATCTGTTTCCATTTGGATATTGGTGTAGCAAAAATCAGGTTCCTTAGAAATGGTTTTTTCCGTTTCCATATCCACCACTTGGCCAATTTTTTCAACAGAAGTTAAGACGTCATAGAATGTTTCCAAACCGAGGATGACTTTTTCAACGGAGTTAATTACCAAAAGGATGATGATTTCCGCGGCGACAAACTGACCGATATTCATTTCCTGACTTACCACTAAATATCCTCCAATCAATAATAGAGAAGCGGTAATAATCACTTTGAATCCGATCAATTGTAAAAACTGACGTTTGATAATATTGAAATGTTTTTCTCGGTGCACCAAGTATTGTTCAACCAAGCTATTGTTTTTTGCTAGCGCAAATTCAAAATTGTCTTTCTTACGGAAACTACTGTTGTTGCGTGCAATTTCTTGCAACCACCCTACGACTTTGTACTTGTATTTGGATTCTTTCAAGCTGGTATTGAGTCCTGATGTATATGAAAATTTGAAAATGGAATACAACAAAGCCAACAGAAATGCCCCAAATAAAATAAAGAACGGATGGTACAATGAAAGAAGGATGATTCCAAAAATAATCTGAAGTAGCGCTGAGGAAAAGTCAATCAATAATTTTGAAGTTCCTTTTTGAATGGTTAAAGTATCAAAAAAGCGGTTGGCTAATTCGGGCGCATATTGGTTGTACAAGGCTTCCAACTTGATTTTTGGGAGACGGTAGCTGAATTCGAAAGAAGAGCGCACAAATATCTTTTGCTGCAAGTTTTCCGTGATGCGTAACTGCATTACCGATAATATACCACCCAATGCTACACCGATGATTACAATTACCACTAAAAGTACCCATGAGGCACTCACGCGACCCGATTGAATTAAGTTGATAATCGCTTGAATTCCCAGTGGTAGAGACAAACTCACTAAACCTGCAAAAACCGCATACAATATTATTTGTACGACATCTTTTCGGTCGAGTTTAAGTAGGTTCATTAAACGTTGAAAAGGAGTATATTTCATGTTATTTCAAGATTTGTTCGATTAAATTTTGGTAAAAATGTGTGGGGGTTTGTGTCGCATTACAATCCGTTATCGTTTTTAAATGATCCTTCAAAAAATGTTGATGCAACGCACCTTCTACAATGGAAGAGGCCAAACTTTTGGCAAAGGGATATTCAGGTTTCGCCGCTTGTATCATTTCTACTAAACGGTTAATTACTTTTTTATAGATTAAAAAGAAACCTTCACGATTTTCCTGATCTACTTCTTTGGTCAGGAAGGTTTTGGTGAACTCAAAAATGATAATGTTGTTCAATACCGCTTCATTAATGTGTAGCGTACTGGTGTCATCTTTGATTTTTTCTGTCAAAATTTCAATCGCTTTTAATAAACGTTGCTTCGGGTCACTGATGTTATTGGTTTCAAAAACAACACGGTATTCCATCCAACCCCAATACCATGAAGTGAGGTAAAGCAATAATTTGTGTTTGTTTTCAAAATACCGGTACAGCGAACTTTCATTCGATCCAATACGTTCTCCCAATTTTTTAAACGTAAAAGCTTCAAAGCCAATTTCATCAATCAATAAAATACTCTGTTGTATGATTTTTCTACCCAATTCAGACGACTCTGGGTTCTTTACATACAACTTCGGATTAACAGAAATCACAATTTGTGAAAGAAGTTCCATACTATTTATGTAAGCTATTTAATATAAATCTATGCAAATATAATAGTAATACTTTCACATTTGAGAATTTAACTTTTAATTATAAAAAAAGAGGCTCCTTTTGGGAACCTCTTAACGTATGTTGTAGCATTGTTTTATACTAAAGAATGGCAGGTCATTGCCGCCGGTTGGGGTATGCCCATTAGTTTTAAAACAGTTGGGGCAATGTCACCTAATATCCCACTTTGAATGGATGTCAATTCTTTGTCTACTAAAATAATTGGAACTGGATTGGTCGTGTGGGCGGTGTTAGGAGAACCATCAGGATTGATCATGGTTTCGCAGTTGCCGTGGTCTGCGATGATGATGGTCGTATAATCGTGGGCCAATGCTGTTGTTACAATTTCACTTACACAAACATCTACTGCCTCACACGCTTTGATGGCTGCTTCCATCACTCCGGTATGTCCCACCATATCGCCATTGGCAAAATTCAAACACACAAAGTCGACGTCTCCTTTTTCCAATTCGGGAATCAAAGCGTCTTTCAATTCAAAGGCGCTCATCTCGGGTTGTAAATCATAAGTGGCCACTTTTGGTGAATTACGCAAAATACGTGTTTCACCTTCAAAAGGTACTTCGCGCCCACCCGAAAAGAAGAAGGTCACGTGCGGATATTTTTCTGTTTCAGCGATTCGAATTTGTTTTTTGCCAGCCGTCTCTAATACTTCTCCCAAGGTTTCTGTGATATTATCTTTGTCGTAAATCACATGAACATTTTGGTAGGTTTCATCGTAGTTGGTCATGGTCACATAGTACAAATTCAGTTTGTGCATATTGAATTCATGGAAATCTTTTTGTGAAAGCACTTCTGTCAATTCCCGTCCGCGATCAGTACGGAAATTAAAGAAGATGACCACATCGTCTTCTTCAATCACAGCAGTGGGTTGCCCATCAGCTTGAGTGATCACTAAGGGTTTGATGAATTCATCCGTTACGCCATCGCCATAACTTTGTTGTATGCTAGCCAATAAGTCATTGGTTTTTTCCCCTTCGGCATTGACTAATAAATCGTAAGCCAATTTCACGCGTTCCCAACGTTTGTCGCGATCCATGGCGTAATAACGGCCAATAACAGTCGCGATTTTTGCATGGGACTTTTCAGTGTAAGCAATTAAGTTGGCCAAATCAGTTTGTGCTGATTTTGGATCCACATCACGACCATCTGTAAACGCATGTATATAAACGTGCTCCAAATCATAAGCAGCCGCGGCATCCAATAGTCCATACAAATGCGAAGTGTGGGAGTGAACCCCTCCATTAGAAACCAAACCTAAAAAATGAACTTTTTTGCCTTTGGATTTGGCATATTCAAAAGCATCTTTTAAGGGTTGCTCTTGTTGTAACGTGTGGTTTTGAACTGCTAAATTAATTTTGGCTAAATCTTGATACACAATACGACCCGCTCCCAAGTTCATGTGGCCCACTTCTGAATTTCCCATTTGTCCTTCAGGAAGACCAACATTGAGTCCGTCAGTGCGCAACTCTGCATTGGGGTATTGGGTATAGAGACTATTGATAAAGGGTACGTTGGCATTGTCGATAGCCGATACTTTCGGGTCGGGAGATTTTCCCCAGCCGTCCAAAATCATGAGAATGACTTTCTTATTCATGGTAATCAAATTTCATACAAAGGTACGCCAATTTGAGGCTGGAAATCAACCGAAAAGCCTTGGAATATTCGTAAAAATAATAGGGGTTTAGTTATTTTTTTTCAATGAATTGTAATCAATGAAATACCGCACACTGATGGAGAAGATGTGGTCTAAATTTTGAGCACTCAAAACACGTCCAAAATTATCTTTTACCGATTCATTAAAGTTCTGGAACTCTTGTAAAAAGGCCTTATTGCGGTACAATATATTCATCTGACTACCTGGTGCAAACCACCAAGAGAAGTTTAAGTCACAATTCCATGTATTAAAATTACGATCTGCATTTAAGCTTAAGGTATCAGTTACATTGAACAAACCACCATCCGCAAGCAACTCATAATAATTATTGTAACGGGCATAAGACCAATAGTAACGTGTGATCAAATTGAAAGTCATGTTGTGATTGATCGAAAATTTCCCCGTCATACTCAACGTATGGGTGTCAATTTTGCGGCGTCCCATGTAAATGGCATCCGTGCTATCGTCTTGGCCAACATACCCCACATTGTTATTTAAATGGTTGAAACTATAATCCAATACCAATGAAAATTTATTTGAAAATCGGTAACGAGGGGAGAGTTGTAAGTAGTAAGTAAATCGATTTTTCTCGTCAGCTTGTGTAAAAGAGGGATTGAAGTCAATCGCCAATTTACGGTTATAGTTGGTCGAAATATAAATATACCCACTTACTGTTCGTGGGAGTTGTAAAAAGCGGGTGTCAAATGCTGTGCGGGGTTCATAAAAGTCATAAATACGGATAGGTCGACCATTAAATCCGAAGCCATAATAGTCGTTTTTCTTATCGACGATGTTAACATTTACCCCGTGATTATAACCTTGAATGCGGCCTGTGCGGTTGTCAAACTCCGCATAATTGTTTTGAAAAATACTAAAGGAGTTGAGTTTTTTGGTCTGATTCAAAATGCGGTAACTTCCGTTGGCATAAACCGAGTGATAATGGGTGGTAAAATTTACACCCAAATCATTATTGTCAAAGAAAGTACTGATGTATTGACCTCCGGTACTAAAACGATACTTTCCACTGGTTTCAGCAAAATTCAGAGAAGTATTATATCCCGTGACTTTTTGGTTGTTTGCCTGTGAAATGACACTGTATTTGTAATCGCCGCTCAGTTTGTAGGTGTTCTTTTTGGTATTTAAGTCAAATACTAAAGCAGAAACGTTGGCATCGCGATAACTGCCCTCACGCATCACATTTGTATTGATCAAACTGATGGAAGAGTTTTTGTTGAAACGTTGATCCAGTACTAATAAATTGTAATTAGCCAAAGGTTCTGCAAGTTCTTGGCGAGTTGCTCCTGTAACGGTATTTCGAATATCAGAATACATCGGTCGTGTAACCGCATTCAAGATACCGATTCCTAAACCAAAATCAGTACGTCCCGAAACTTTTAAAGCATTGTAAAGATTAACATTTGAAGGGCGTTTGTCTACCACTTCATCCGGACCTAAATTTTCACTTAAACTCGGACTCCCGCCGATACGTCGCGAATAAAATAAATCGCCCTTACTGAACAACTCGGTGCCCTCCGTAAAGAATGGACGGTTTTCATTAAAGGTTTGTTCAAACGGACCCAAATTCAAGACTACATTGTCAAATTTTGTTTGACCAAAATCAGGAATAAGAATGGCATCCAAGGTGAATGCATCGTTAATCCCATATTTGATATCCATTCCGCCTTTGAGTTCGCCGTTGGTTTTTGTCCAACTGTTTCCATTTAAATAAAACGATGAATAAGGAATGAAGAATAAACGCGTGGGCGTTTTGATGTTCTCAATACCCTCCAAAATACCAGCTTGGTTGGATTCGGTTCCAATTTTATTGTCAATTAAATTCCAAGTATAACGGTAACGCGTTTGTTTTACTTCACGGTAAAAATTTAATCCCCAAGTCTGTTTGTCTGTCTTAGGAAAACGTAAGGCAGCATAAGGAATTCGAAATTCTGCAACCCAGCCTTTGTCGGTGATTTTTACGGAACTTTCCCAAATGGCATTCCAAGTAAAATCCTCATCATTGGTTAACGTGTAAACGCAATCTTGTTGAACTCCTGCCGAACTTACAAAAAAACGAAAGTCTTGCTGACCATCATTGAAACCATTGAGGATTACTCCAAAATGATCAGCAGTAGCAAAATCATCACGAATGGTTAATTCTCGAGGAATAGTTGTGGGTTGGTCGTCCAAAAGTAAAGCGCCAATATATAGGGCTTCATGCGTGTACAAAATTTTGACGATCGATTTGCGATTCGGTTCTTCAGGGACTCCATTACTCGGCGATTCCATTACAAAATCGGTAGCAGCTTCCACAGTTTCCCATGCAGCTTCATCCAATTTTCCGTCAATGCTAATCTTGTCCTGTGTAAACTTCGTTCGATACACTTTTTTTGGGGCTTGCGCTTGCGCCAACAAACTAATACAGAACAAAAAAGCAAGAAGTGGCGTCGATTTAAAAGTCATTGTGTAATGGTTGGTGTACAAATATACATGGAATGTGGCGCAAATGTACAGTTCTGAAATTGAAAAACCTAAAGTAGTTTGTATATATAAGTAAGAATATGATACTATAATTATTAATAAAATGCATTATATCGATAAAAATAAGCATTACATCGTAAATTTTAACTTTTTTTAATAGGATTAATCATTTCAAAAAAGTAGATTTGAATCCCCAAATTGAACGATTAACCTACTATTGACTATGCGATTACGTATTTTTGCGCTTCTCATTTTCATGCTATGTACTGCGTTTACCCCAAAAACGTCAACACTAGCGTTGCGCTATTTAGCAAAAGAATCCTTTGATGGTTTACAATTAAATGCTTTTCAAGCTCCCCGATGGGAATGCTTTGCCTATGGCTTTCAGGGATATTATAAACTAGAACGTGAAGGACGTATTCAAAATCCACTACTTACACTTATTGATTTTTCGTTGCCCTCTACGGCGAAAAGACTTTGGGTAATTGACATGACAACCCACGAAGTAATACAACATACCTATGTGGCTCATGGAATGAATTCTGGATTGCTGAAAGCTGCTGATTTTTCCAATCAAGAAGCTTCTTTTAAAAGCAGTTTAGGTTTTTATTTAACCCAATCTATTTACCACGGTAAGCACGGGATTTCACTAAAATTGCAAGGTCTCGAATCTGGATTTAATGATCAGGCAGAAAAGCGTTGTATCGTTATGCACGGCGCCACTTATGTTTCCTCAAAGCATATAAAAATACACAAACGTCTCGGGCGTAGTCAAGGATGTCCCGCAATTGAACAATCGATTGCTGCGCATTTGATTCCTAAACTTCAAAATCAATCGTGTCTATTTATTTTTGCTCCCCAAGAAAGTTATTTATCACATTCGTCATTTATAACGGAGACGGGAATATAAATCGGCATCCAAACAATAGATGTCTTCGCGAAATTGCAAGACGCCCTTTTCTTCCCAAGCTGTCCAATACCATTGGTGAATAGCGATTTCATTTTTAACGCGTACAACAATGGTTTTCAACTCCGCTTTTGGTAAATCAATTGGTTGGAACACCCGGTTGGGGTATTTCTTCTTTAACTTAGCTTGTTGGGTTTTCAATGCTGTCAACTTCATCTCCCGAAGCTTTTGATAATGAGCAATACTCGTGGTGTCTTTTATTTTTTGCAACGGCCAAGTAATGGTATCATTCAACAGGTGAGCCGCCATTTCCAAAGGTTTTTGCAAACGCACACAGCCCGAACTCAATGACCGAAAACTCAATGAAAAATAATCCCGATGGTTGGTGTCATGCAAATACACGGTATAACGATTAGGGAAATTGATCTTCATGAGTCCCAACGAATTATTACGCCCCGGATTTTGTACATACTTATACCGGTAAGCATCTTCTTTTTTCCATAGTTTAGGGTCAACTTCTTCGTTGTTTTTATCCAAAATCTGTAACCCTTTTTTTCGAAAGTAATAGGGATTTTTCTCGGCTTCCGGAAATATATCTTCTTTTAAAATGGTAGGAGGAACCGTCCAATTTGGATTGAAATTGATGGTTGATAGCTTGGAGGAGAGAATAGGGGTGGGCCGACTTTCACGTCCAACCACTACACGTTGGTATTGTAAGGTATCTTTGTCTCTCACTGCAACAATTGAGTAGGCGGGAATATTGACTAGTAAATAATGATAGCCCATTTCTCGTGGATACCAACGCCAACGTTCCATATTTGCGACAACTTGTTCAATGCGCTGGTCACGTGAATAATTTAACGCATCAATAGTGGCTCGCGCAATGACTCCATCCGGACGTAAACCATGTCGTTTTTGAAAACGCAACATGGCGCGATACGTTTTAGCATCATAGGTGGTATTGAGGATGCTGTCTTTCTCGGGCATGTCTCCCCAATACATTAATCGTTTTTTGATAATTGGAAGGTACTTACTCTTTTGATTGGGTAGTATTTTTTCTTTCAAATTGACCAAGCCTATAAATTTATCAGGATAACTTCGCAGTAGTTGTAAGCTGCGTTTGAGGTGCTGATAAATCGGGTGGTGGGGTTTGCAACTGTCAACTACTTCTTTGAGTTGGTTTCGTTGGAGGGCATGCAATAAAATAGGAGCAACCGGTGTGGGTGGTCGCTTTAAATCCCAATCATCATACAGTAAATAGGGATTCAATTTTCCATCAGAATTATGACGTAACCACCGCAGGGCACTCCGACTTAAGCGAATCTCATAGTCGGTTTTTAAAGAGTCGTTGAGTTGCTTATACTGTGCTTCTAATTGGTGTAATAAACTTGAATCATAATCCTTGGGCGCCAATCCTTCCTCTTCGGCATGTTCCAATTGGTGGAGAAAAGATGCGCGTTGAATTGAATCGGTCCAAACCGGTTGAAATGCTGTAAGACGATAAAATTCTTTCAGTAATGGGTTTTTGTCAAATAAAGAAAGCGTAGAATCTATAGCTTCACCAGGAACTCCTGAAGTAGGTAAGGCGCTTACCGATCCAAACACGACCGTAATCAAAAGCGCAGGTACAGCAAGAACTACAAGATAAAAGGGTTTCATCGCTTTTTTGTCATTACATAATGAGGGCCAACATCTGGAATCTGAAATTCAGAACCCATACGAATATACGCCATTTTTTCATAAAAAGGAACGGCATGACTGCGCGCATTGAACCATAAGCCCAAAGCGGCTTCTCCCAAGTCTTTTTCAATCATTTCCAAAAGGCTTTGTCCAATACCCTTTCCTTGCCAAGTGTCCAATACGGCCATACCGCGGAGTTGATACTGTGTCGTTTCAGGGAAATCGGGATGACTCGTTTTAAATACTGAGGCAACTCCAATCAAGGTGTCATTTTCAAAAGCACCCCAGTGGAGGGTACTTGTTAAATCATCGCCATCGAAATAACAACTTTTAAGGGGTTTGCCAGGACGTAATACCTGATGTCGGATCGGATATGTGGCAGAAGAACTGATTTTTTTAATTTGAATGGACATAAGTAGCTTCCGTAACAATTTAATTCTAAAAAAGTTAGCGTTTACGGGAAATCGAGTCTAAAATTCCGACAAAAAAAATTTAAAAAAAACTTGCACAAGTAAAAACAATCGTCTTATATTTGCACTCACAAAAGCGGAAGTAGCTCAGTTGGTAGAGCTCCAGCCTTCCAAGCTGGTTGTCGCGAGTTCGAGCCTCGTCTTCCGCTCCACCAAAAACCTTCAGATAATTCTGGAGGTTTTTTTTATGCCAATTTTTATCATAAAAAACACATAAGCGAAAGAAGTTCGAGCAAACTCGCCTGCCTGCCTAAGGTAGGTCTTCCGCTCCACCAAAAACCTTCAGATAATTCTGGAGGTTTTTTTTATGCCAA
>CAYNDK010000008.1:6170-7593 GCA_964395965.1 uncultured Flavobacterium sp. | reverse complement strand
TATCATAAAAAACACATAAGCGAAAGAAGTTCGAGCAAACTCGCCTGCCTGCCTAGGGTAGGTCTTCCGCTCCACCAAAAACCTTCAGATGATTCTGGAGGTTTTTTTTATGTCATTTCGT
The DNA here is from genome assembly GCA_964395965.1 of uncultured Flavobacterium sp. GTDB lineage: Bacteria > Bacteroidota > Bacteroidia > Flavobacteriales > Flavobacteriaceae > Flavobacterium. The sequence goes on along the minus strand of CAYNDK010000008.1, from coordinate 7,472 downwards.
CATTGAAAAATTCTAAGCTTTTTGGAATAGAATAAGAATTGGTAAAGACAATTTCACTTCCAAAAATTTCATAGTGGTAATAAAAGGTGCATGCATTTTTCCCCTCTTTTTCTTCAGCAAATACAGCAATAGCATCCGTTTCCTTTTCTTGAATATAGACATCATAAAATAGGGTCACAGCTTTGTATTCATTTTTATGCCAATGCAAAAGTTTCATCAATTCACCCATAATCACTGCTGAGTTGGGAGTTGCAACATCTTCAATATCCTCAAGTACAACTTGCTCCACTTCACCGTTCAATTTCATTACCGTTGCGATAGGATAAAAAGTGCCCTGCTCACGAAGTAATTGCTTAATATAGGGTAAGGTCTGTTCTAATAAAAGATAAAGAGCAGTCATGAAAAAGTAAAAGTGACTTTCGAGAAAAATTATTGTAACGAACTTAAATCCGATCCCGATTCTAATTCCACAGGTTCCTGACCTTGTTGGAATAAACGTGCGGTTAAAGCGCCACGTAAAGTAATTGTTGTGCCGTGAACCTCCAGCCAACTCCCTTCGCGTAACCCTAAGACGGGTAAACTATTGTACGCATGAAATTCTTTGATTCGAGTTTCGCGTGTCTCGCCCATGTGGGTGCTATTGGCGTCAGGGTCTAAATAATGGGGGTTCAAATTAAACGGAATCGCCCTCAAGGTTTGAAACGATGGCGGATACACAATCGGCATATCGTTGGTAGTTTGCATTGATACTCCTGTGATATTACTGCCCGCACTACAACCCAAATACGGTGTGCCATTCTCTAATGCCGCACGCAAACTGTCCCAAATATCCAAGGCATACAATTGGGAAACCAACTGAAAGGTATTGCCTCCTCCGGTAAAAATTCCTTCGGCTTCCATTACCGCTTTTTTCGGATCGGCAAACGTATGCAAACCCACAACCGATTTTCCAATTTTCGCGAAAGCGTCACTCACTTTGGCGGTATACTCATCATGCGAAATTCCTCCAGGTCGGGCAAACGGAATAAAAACAATCGTTTTGGCGTTGGAAAAATGGTGTTCAAGCGTGGGTAACAAATACTCCAAATAGGTGCCGCCGTGCAACGTTGAGGTGCTGGCAATAATCATTTTTTTCATGGAAAATCAAGATTTACAGTCGCAAAGGTAAGAATTAACAAAAATTTAGACGCATGCCTCTTTAGGAAGACTCCTGAAATTCGGTATTTTTACCCCATGAGAGTATTTTGTTTGTTCTTGTGTTGTGGTTTGCAACTGCTTTGGGGGCAGCCACAAACAACCTAC
>CAYNDK010000008.1:0-6160 GCA_964395965.1 uncultured Flavobacterium sp. | reverse complement strand
AAGGGGTAGTGGTTTCTGAGTTGGGGAACGAACTCCAAAATATCAATGTGACCAATCTTGTGACGCAACAAACCGTGATGACCGATGCAAAGGGTCATTTCACCTTGCCACTCCAACCCAATGAAGCCCTAAAGTTCAGTGCCGTGGGCTATGAAGAACAGTACCTTAAAATCGAAGAAGCGCATCTAAAAAGTCGTCGCCTAGTTGTAAAGCTCAAGGCGGCCATTTACAGTTTAGACGAAGTGGAAATTGTAAAATTGGATGCGCAAAAAATGGGAATTATCAATTATAAACCCAAAAAATATACACCAGCTGAACGCCGTTTACGAACAGCAGGTCAATTTTCCCCTTGGCAAATTTTGATGATCCCCCTTGGAGGTATGCCCCTCGATCCGATGATTAATGCGATCTCAGGCCGAACCGCCATGCTCAAAAAAGAACTCGAAGTAGAACGAAAAGAAAAAGCTTTGGAGGCCCTCAACACGCAATTGGATTCGCTGTATTTTACCGAACAATTGCATCTGCCTGCTGATAGAGTCAAGGCATTTCAATACTATGCTGTTGAAAATCCCGAATTGCGCCAACTATTAAAAAAAGAGAATGCCGTCCAATTGAAATTCAAATTGGCTCAGTTGTTGGTCGAATTTTTAAAACCCAAAGAAAGCGATGAAAAAAAATAGTGTTCTTTTCCTTTTTGTATGGGTGCTGTGTTCCAGTTTTACCCTACACAAATTCTACATGGCGATCTATCAGGTCAATCACAATATGGCCAAAAAACGACTCGAAATCACAGCCCGACTATTTGTCGACGATCTCAATACGGCATTGGATAAAAAATTCAAAACCAAACATTTTTTAGGAACGGACAAACAATCCCCAAACGATACGGAAGATTTGAAAAAATACCTTTTGAACCAACTCAAAATCACCGTCAATCACCAAGGGAAGCCGCTGACGTTTAAGAGTAGCGAACTCGATGGAAACGTAATGGTTTGTTATCTGAATTGTGCCGATGTAGCCAAGGTAGCTCAAATCGAAGTGTCCAATACTATCCTGACGGAGGTTTTTGATGAACAAGAGAATATGATGCATTTTCAATTCAATGGAGGAAAACAAACCCTTGTCTTGGATGCCGAAAAAACTAAAGGAATGTTAAAATAATTTGGGAATGCTTGACCTCCAATGAGAAAAAAGTATTTTTATGACCCTAAAAAACAAACACAAATGGCAAAACGATTCCACTATTTATGGGTAACCAGCTTGTTAACCGCAACCTTGGGTGTTGCACAAGAAACACCTAAACCGGATCCAAATTACCGTAATCCCGATAAATTTAAGCAAATGTATGATGTGTTGGCGACGCCCAACATGTACCGCACGGCTTCGGGAGCACCAGGGCCTGAGTACTACCAACAACAAGCCGATTACAAAATAAAAGTGGAATTGGACGACCGTAAACAAAAAGTATACGGACAAGAAACCATTACCTATACTAATAACGCCAAAGAAGCATTGGATTACCTGTGGATACAATTGGATCAAAACCAACATTCGCGTAAATCACTTTCACCACTGCAAAACGGTGACCGTACGGAACCAGCGTTGGGCGCGCAACAATTCTCACGTAAATATTTAGAAGAACGCTTTGATGGCGGCTTCAATATCGAATACATCAATGATGCAGCTGGGAAACCGATGGCGTATAGCATCAACCAAACGATGATGCGCGTGGAATTGCCCAAGCCTTTGGCCCATGGCGAAAAGATTAGTTTGAACATCAAATGGTGGTACAACATCAACAATTACCTATTGGATGGCGGCCGTTCGGGTTACGAACACTTTGATGCCGATGGAAACAACCTGTACATTGTAGCTCAATTCTATCCGCGTATGGCCGTGTACAACGATGTGGAAGGGTGGCAAAATCAACAGTTCTGGGGTTCGGGTGAGTTTGCTTTGCCGTTCGGGAATTTCGAAGTAGAAATCACCGTACCTGCTGACCACATCATGGAAGCTACAGGAACCCTAATGAACCGCAACGAAATCTTCACACCCGCTCAATTGGCGCGTTATGCGGAAGCGGAAAAGTCGTTTGATAAACCCGTTGTGATTGTAACCCAAGAGGAAGCTACTGCTGCTGAAAAGGGATTTTCAGACAAAAAGAAAACTTGGAAGTTTAAAGCGGATAATGTGCGCGACTTTGGATTTGCCACTTCGCGTAAGTTTATCATGGACGCGATGGCGGTGAAATTAGCCACGAAAAATGTCATGGCAGTTTCGGTATATCCCAAAGAAGGAAATCCGTTGTGGGGTGAATATTCAACCCGTGTCGTGGCGCACACCTTGAAAAGTTATTCCAGCCATACTTTCGATTATCCCTATCCCAAAGCGGTTTCGGTGCATGCCCAAGACCAAGGGATGGAATACCCCATGATTTGTTGGAACTGGGGCCGTCCGGATGCCGATGGAAAATATACCGACCGTGTGAAAAACGGAATGATCTCCGTGATTGTGCACGAAGTCGGACATAATTTCTTCCCAATGATTGTTAATTCTGATGAGCGCCAATGGACGTGGATGGACGAAGGATTGAACTCGTTTATGGAATATATGGCCTTGATGGAGTGGGATCCTAAATTCCCTGCAACACGTGGTCCAGCCAAAAACATCATCCCTTACATGAGTGGTGACCAAAAGAACTTGGAGCCTATCATGACCAACTCGGAGAGCATCCGTCAGTTTGGGAATAATGCCTATGGCAAACCCGCTTGTGGATTGAATATTTTACGCGAAACTATTATGGGGCGTGAGTTGTTTGATTATGCGTTTAAAACTTATGCCAACCGTTGGAAGTTCAAGCACCCAACGCCCGAAGATTTCTTCCGTACCATGGAAGATGCATCGGCGTTTGACTTGGATTGGTTCTGGAGAGGATGGTTCTTTACCACCGATTACAACGACATTGGCATCAAAGAAGTGAAGAAATATTTTGTAAGCAACGAACCTTCCAAAGAAGTGGAGGAGTTTATGAAAAAACGCCGCCGTCGTAATGCCGATGTGGGTCCGATGGTTTACATGATTGAAGAAGGAAGTGCCGATTATAAACCTGCATTAAACAAGCCGTTTGTTATCAAAGACTTCAAAGCCTTGGATACCTATGTTAACGAACATTTTACGGCCGAAGAACGTGCGAAATTAAAAGAACCGAAGTTCTTCTATCAAGTAACGTTTGATAAGCCAGGCGGATTGGTAATGCCGTTGTTGGTCGAACTTACCTTCGAAGACGGGACAACTGAAATGCACCAATTCCCAGCGCAAATCTGGCGTATGAACGACAAGGAAGTGAGCCGTACGTTTGCCACAACCAAAGCGATTACCAAAATTACCGTTGACCCCAAAGAGGAAACGGCGGATATTGATACACAAAATAACGTGTGGCCAAAACAAGAAGTGAAGTCGAAATTTGACTAATTACTTCGTACCTTTGCAACACTAATACAAGAATTATGTTTGGAATAGGAGGAGGGGAATTAATCTTCATCATCTTTATCGCGTTGATGCTTTTCGGGACAGATAAAATCCCCGAATTTGCCCGCACGTTTGGGAAATTCATGGCCAATCTGAAAAGTACTACCAACGAAATCAAACACGAAATTCAGAAAAGTGCGCAAACCGAAGGGATAACCGACTCTTTTAAAGATTTGACCGAAACCTTTACCAAAGAAGTTGATCAAGCCAAAGAAAGTGTTGGCCCCGCCGGATATATTGATTTAGGTGACGAATCGTTGTTGGATTTACCCAATCCCGTGCAACAAGTCGAAGAAGATATTGAGTCCATGACCGGACCTATTAAACGCAAACGCTAGTGATCGACCAACTCATAGCTTGGGACCAATCCCTGATGATATTATTGAATAACCTGGGTTCGTCAACCTTTGACGGACTCTGGTTGTTTATTACCAAACAGCTGCATTGGGCGCCTTATTTTGCCGTCATTTTATTTTTGGCGTATAAAAAATTAGGCAAAACCAACTTTCTGTATTTGCTGTTGTTTTTGGCAGGACTCATTTTAATAGCCGACCAATCAGCGAATTTATTTAAGAATTACTTTATGCGCTTGCGGCCGTGTAACGAACCCGCTTTACAGGGTTTGATACGCGTCGTGAAATGCAGCGATACCTTTAGCTTTTACTCTGGACATGCCACCAATTCCATGGCGACAACGGTTTTGGTCTTTGCGGTGTTGCGTTCGTATTACAAATACGCGGCACTGCTGTTTTTGTTTCCGCTGATTTTTGCGTACAGCCGTATTTATTTGGGCTTGCATTACCCCGGCGATATTTTGACCGGCTATCTTTTTGGAGCGCTCTACGGTTATGGCGCCTACCGCTTGTTTCGCAAGTTGGTTTTAAAACAATAATTACAGCACCCGACTCACGGTCAATCCATCGCGGATGGGCAGTAAGACCGTCTCTACGCGCGGATCGTTTTTCAAAAGCGCGTTGTATTCCAGCAGCACTTTCGTACTCGTGTCCCGCGGATCCAATTCCTCCAAGACTTTTCCACTCCACAATACATTATCGGATAAAATAATACCGCCCGGATTCATCATCGGGACGATGAGGTGGAAATAAGCGATGTAGTTTTCTTTATCGGCGTCGATAAACACCAAGTCAAATTTTTTATCCAACGTTGGAATCACCTCTAGGGCATTGCCCAAGTGCGCCGTGATTTGGTCTTTCCATGGGGAAAGGTTGAAGTATTTGTGTTGGATGCCCACCAATTCCTCTTTAATGTCAATGGTGTCCAATGTACCTTCAGGGGCTAAACCTTCGGCTAAGCAAAGGGCTGCGTATCCAGTATACGTTCCAATTTCGAGAATGTGTTTGGGGCGAATGATTTTCGACAGCATACTCAACACCCTGCCTTGGAAATGCCCACTGAGCATGCGCGGTTGCAATACCTTTTGGTGCGTTTCGCGAAAGAGTTGCACCAACAATTCCGGTTCGTCTTGCGAATGCCGTTCGACATACAATTCCAGTTCTTCAGAGATGAAATGCATAAGGATGAATTTTCGGCAAAAGTACGAATAGAAACTGGAATTTGCGAAGGGGGTGGTAGTCGGTTAGTGCGGATTTTTAATTCGTACTTATTACTACTAGCACGGATTGCAAATCCGCGCTATCGGAGGATGGTCGGATAGTAGGGATTTTTAATCGGTGCTTATTACTACTAGTACGGTTAGAAAATCTGTTCTAACAGGTTAATTATTACTTTTTTTCTCATTAACATTCTCCATTTCAGTTGATTTTTTTATTAAATCTTCAAGCAGAGAATTAGTTTTACGTTGGTTTTCTATTATTGTATCAATTCCAAAAATCTTACGAGTTATGTATACTGCAATTATAAAAATAATACTGAATGTAATAATTGAGTAAATAAGTTCACCACTTGTAGCTTTCAAAGTCTGTAAGTAAATAATGTATTTCATTTTTGGTGTTATTTAGGTTCAAAAATCCGATAACGCGGATTTGAAATCCGTGCTTTTACTTTTACTAAGATATAATATCGTTACTCAAATCAACTTTATCTCCTCAAGGGTGTAAAATTTTAAATTATACAAGATTTACTATTGTTAGCACGGATTGCAAATCCGCGCTATCGGGTGGTAGTCGGATATGGCTGATTTTTAATCTTCGCTGTTTGTATTAATTAAGTACCACCATGTAAAGGGATTGACTCCCTCTAATTTTATTTCTCTCGGGGGAGCGTGGGATGTTTTTTTATTCAAGTTTAATTTCTCTATAAATTCCTATTGGACTTACCGAAACTTTTGGATGGTAAACCTCGAAAAATTTTTCTAAATCGCTGATAGCAGAAAAAACACCTTGAAATGCTCTTTCATAAACTTTTTCAACTGAAAGTTCTTCATCTCCAATATATTTAAACTCATCACTCGGATTTATGCGGATATCATTAGGTTGAGGACAGGAAGTTATTATTCCAAAAATGGTTAATTTAATATTTGGTCTACTACCATATGTATAGATAACATTTTCAAAAGTTCCATTAACTAAGAATTGACTTTTTAAATTTGAAATAATTTGAAACTCTGGAAAAGCATCAAAAGGTATAAGCTTGAAGTTTAAGCGATTTGGAT